>NZ_JBFRMM010000044.1:0-71314 GCF_041470465.1 Vibrio sp. 10N.261.55.F4
TACATTCACTGCCATGGTGATTTCTCCAATTGATTTTCCGGTATAGCGGTTTCCGACGTCTCGGAAAACCAAGTAGTTCTCTCAAAGTTACTTTTAATAACGGCGCGAAAATCAGAAGCTTTAGAAAAACTTTCAAAAAACCACAAAAAAAATATTAATCTGATATTTATCAACAACTTAATTTTCATCATTTTCTAATACAGCGATAGATTTCAATTGGAAAAAGATCTTAATCTGTTCAGAAAGCGTACGAACCGCCGTCTAAATGGCTCAAGGTCGAGAAATGATCAATCGCCAAAGATCTCTGACTTACGCAAATCTTGTGTAATAGATGACATTATTTGTCGTGAAGAAGAACCATCAAATAGAGATTTGGAAAAGGTAGTGCGAGAAAGTTCACAGGAAAATAAATAGCAAAAACAAGAAATACAGAAAGGAAAAAGCCCCTTTTCCTTTGAGAGAACCGGGGCTAGTTGGCGCGTCAGAGCCTGTGTGGAGATCATCGAGAAATGAACACATTTCCGACTTGCCGTTGCATTCTTACTGCAAAAATGGATAGCAGGTGAGAGATGAGAGAGCTAAACATTCAATAGTAAGTATGCTTGCCAGTTTCCCTTGCTGCATGGCTCACGTCTGAACACGAGCAGCAAGTTCAACCAATAACTATTGCAATAATGACATTGCAGAGTTAGGCAACTGTTTTGCTTGAGCAAGTATTGAAGTACCTGCTTGTTGCAGAATTTGTGATTTGGTCATTTGCGTCGTCTCTTTCGCAAAGTCCGTATCTTTGATTCGGCTGTTTGAAGCGTCTACGTTCTCTTGTACGTTTGCCAAGTTATTAATACTGTGGCTTAGACGGTTCTGTTTTGCACCCAAATCAGCACGCTGTGAATCCACGTACTTCATTGCAGAATCAATCACGCTGATCGCGTTCTGTGAACCCGCAACGCTGGTTAAGCTAACATCTTGAACCGAGGTTGCGCGGCCTTCACTCTTAATACCTAGCTCAGACGCTAGACCACCAGAGATAGACATTGGGCCGTCAAGGTCAGGTTCAGCAACGAACAGTTGAATGCGACCATCATCAGTAACCGATGCGTTCACAAGATCAGACTGACCATTAATGTAAGTCGCAAGCTCTTCGATATCATCGCCCGCTTTGGTATTGATATCTAAAACGATGTCTTCACCCGCTTTGGTTTTGAATTCGAACTTAAGATCGCTCGCTGTTGGCGGCACTTCCCAGTTCTTATCTTTCGCGTTTTCTGAATCGAACGTAGTACCACCCATACGGTAGTCATCTGCACGGATACTTGTCAGAGCCATGATCATTGCTTCACCAGAGTTAGAACCGATCTGGAATGAAGCTTCACCGAATGAACCGTTCAGTAGACGACGACCACCAAACGATGTGGTTTCCGCAATACGGTTAAGCTCATCTTGAAGTGCCATTGACTCTTCGTTCAGTGCAGTACGCTCTGCCGGCGAGTTAGTGCCGTTTGATGATTGAATCGCTAGATCACGCATACGTTGTAGTACGTTAGTCGATTCGTTCATCGCGCCTTCTGCTGTTTGAGCAATCGAAATACCGTCGTTGGCATTACGCATTGCCACATCAAGACCACGAGACTGAGCGGTTAGACGGTTCGAGATTTGCAGACCTGCCGCATCATCTTTCGCGCTGTTGATCTTGTGACCAGATGACAAACGCTCCATAGAAGTCGCTAAGTCATTAGATGCTTTATTCAGGTAACGCTGTGCTGTCATAGCAGATACGTTAGTGCTTACATTGATAGCCATTTTGCTCTCCTTATGAGTTCGCAAAGTTTCTGCGAAGCGGCCAGCTTTACTCTCATATGGATAAGCACTGACCGTGTATTACTCGATAAACCCTATACAAGGTTTAAGATCTGTATTAATCATTTATAACCAACACAGATACAAGTTGTATGCCAAGTTTAATATCATATAAATAATTTTTTAATTATCTAAAAATCAGAAGCTTACAAACAACACTGCGCAATTATGATTTTCTACTATTAGAAGATGAAAAACATTCACCTTCCTTATTGCCGTTTTTTGCCGCTATTCTAGAAACATCATGCTTCGTACAAAAAAGCGGCAAACTGTGGCGTCATTCGCACGTATGGCATAGCACATACGGCAAGGAATCAACGCCATGGTGATCGACAAGCCACCATTAAATACCGATTGATCATTAAATATAGTTAAACAAGGTCAGGTCTTTGGTTTTGCCAAACGCTTGTTGAGAAGCTTGTAGTGCTCGAGAGTTTTCATTGAACTCAATGATCGCTTTCGAGTAATCCAAGTCTTCAAAGTTGCTTTTTGCTTTTGCTAAAGACAACTTGAAATCTTCATGTTGTTGCTCTTGAATATCCAAAGTACTCAAGCGTGCACCAACATCGGTTCTTGCCTTGGTCAAATGGATAAACGCAGCGTGGAACTCTTCAGTTACTTGGTGCAGTTTCGCTGTTGCTGATGCATCCGATACCGGGTTTTCAGCCTGCTCAGCAGCCTCTTTGAACGTATCAAAGATAGAGAAAGTCTCTCGTGGTTCTAAGGTGATCGAATCACCTTTAGTGATTTGGCCTTTGATTTGAATATTCAGCCCTTCATAAACAATGCCTGTCGAAGGATCAAAATCTTCTGCCGCAACCACTGCGCCGTCTTTTTCAAGCTGATAAGCGAAATTGCCCGTCTGCATGTCGACAAACGTCACTTTATAAGTAGACCCATCTTCATCGCTGTTGGTCGCACGCCCGAGCAATAACTCAGACGCAGATTCAAGCTCGTACTGAGGTTCGTAGTCACCGAACGGGTTGTCTATTTCCATAAACATCTTGCTGCCCGGATCATTCATTGCCATTTCAAAGCTGCTTGCCACACGCATCTTGCGTTGGTAGTCATCACCTTGATATGTCACATTCCCTTCGTTATCTCGAAAGAAAGGCTGATTTTTCGGCTTAGTGCCTGCAAACGTGTAGTTACCCGACTCATCTTGAGAGTTGGCTAAATGCAGGAAGTTATTCGCCAGTTCTTGAATTTCACGCTTCTTAGCTAAACGGTCTTCCGGAGAAAGCGCACCGTTGATCATTTCCATCACGGTTCGTTTTGCTTCATCAGCAAAGCCTTCAGTGTTAGAAACCAATACTTCATGATGCTCAAGACGGTTTCTGACTAGAGTAATCGCATCGACATACTGTTTAAGCTGTTCTGACTGCTGACCAATGTTCTGTAAATAGTGCGTCGCTAATGGGTCATCACTTGGCGACTGTAACTTCTTACCCGAAGCAAGTTGTGCTTGGTTGTGATGCACCTTGTTCTCTTGACGGCGCAAGTCGTTTTGTACTGACTGATAATTATGGAAGCTAGAGATACGATTCAACATTTATACCTTCCTATCTCAGAGCCAAAATAGTGTTAAACGTATCGTTGGCTGCTTGCATGATACGTGAAGAAGCCATATACGCTTGCTGAAATTTCATCATGTTTGCCGCTTCTTCATCGAGGTTTACTCCCGAGATAGAAGCAATACGTTCTTGAGCCGACTGTTTTTCTAATGTCGCAATATCACTCAGGCGATTTGCCGTTGAAGACTTCAAGCCCGTATTAGTATTCAAGTTGTGGTAAAGGTCTAAAATCGTAGACTCACCATCATTCAACAGCTTTCCTGTTTGAAGATCTTGTAGCTTACGCAGGTTACCGTTGTCACCTTCTGATGGGACAAGGTTTGCCGTAAACTTATCATTTGCCACCGCACCGGGTGTGAGCTCAAACGTTGTACCGTTGATGGTCACTGGCCCTTGTGGCGGATACGGTTGAGGCTGCATTAAAATGTTACCCTTCGGATCCGTCACAGCAAACTGCTCACCTTTTGGTGAGACAATCACTTCAAACTCACGCAGTTGACCTGCTTCTAGGATTTTAAATCCCGCTGTACCCTTGGCAAACGTGGTCGATGCCTCATAACTTTGCGCAGCAATGTCTTTCGGGTCTTTGGTTTCCATATGAATCTGCGCAGCAAAATTACGCGTTGGACGCAGTAACAGTTTCTCTCCTAGTTCAGGAGGGTTACGTACTTCCACTCGCATGCCATCAAGATAAAAAGCACTACCGCTAGAGTCGGTCGCCATCTTAACGGTCTCACCGTTCGGCTTAGTCACGACATAATCACTGCCATCGTATTTCAGTCCATACTCACCGCCTTTTAAGGCAGAAGTATCATCAATGTATACCGCAACATCGGCTTTCGATTGCCCGCTAGCCGTGACACGAGATTTTGCCACCAGCTCTGAGTTCACGTCGGTAAACAAGTCCTTACCTACGTTGCCGTTAAGATCCAAACCTTGTTCTTGAAGACTATTGACCTCATATGAAAACGCGGTCGCCAAACGACCAAGCTCATCCATGATTGCTGGGATATGTTCGTCACGCATGTCTAGCATGGCGCCGATTTTTCCGTCGATATCACTGCTGGTGATCGGTTTTAAAGACTTACCTTCAACAATCGCTAGGCGGCGCTGATGTGCATCGGGTAAGCCATCAACCATCTTCAGCTGACTCGCTTCACTACCAGAAACCAAGGTATGGCCATTACCAATATGGACATTAAACCCTTCGGCATTTGAGCGTGGTGTCACCGTAACTTTGGTGTAACCAGAAAGCTCATTAATCAACTTTTCATGCTGATCTCGTAGGTCATTATGAGGCCCAGGAGTTCGCATCATTAAACGCTGAACATCACGGATCTCGTACGCAAGTTGGTTAACTCGCTCGATACCCATATCTAATTTTTTATTCGTAGAATCAGACTGTTGACGAACTGTTTCATGAAATTCATTCAAGGTTTTAGTTACAAGCCCTGCTTTCTCTAACACGACCTTACGCGCACCCACATCATTTGGGGTATCGGCGAGAGTCTTAACGGAATCAAACCATTCGTTGAGGTTTTCTGGAATCTTCTTTGAAGCGACCGACGACAACATGCTCGACAACATATCGAGGTTGGCTTCGGTATCGCCTTTGTTGGCGGCATTGGTTGTCGATAAGTTAAGTTCTTTGACGGCAAACTGATCCCAAGAGCGGCGAACATTTTCCACATGTACCCCCATACCGTAGGATTGCCCACCGTACTGGCGCGGGTCATTCACACCTTGAATCACAGACTGGCGGCTATAGCCCTCTGTGTTAGCGTTAGAAATGTTATGACCTGTGGTGTTGAGCTGTCTCTGAGCCGTAAGAACACTTTGTGCCCCTACATTCAGAAGATCCGACGCCATAATGCCCCCAAAAAACTTAACAAAACCAGAATGAACTGATTAACTACAACCGTATATTACTAAGATAAATGCAATATATGTGCCAACAAAAACAATAGGAAATTAAAAGACGATAATTTATTGAAGTGTAAGGAGATAACTATGGATTACGCGTAAGAACTGAAGGGGCGGAGAAGAAAAGAGCCTGCCAGTAGCAAGCTCTCTATGTTGATTTATGACGCTAGTTCATCTCATCAATCTTGGCTTTAACTCGTAAAACCTTGTCTGCATAGTTAGGGTCAGTTGCGTAACCAGCCTGATGAATACCTTTGATGAAATTCTCTGAATTGCCTTGATGCTGTAGCGCCGTTTCGTATCTTGGATTTTCGTTCAAGAACTTCACGTAATCATTAAAGCTATCTTCGAAATTAGAGTAAGAACGGAAGGAAGCTGACTCTTTAACGGCGGTTTTGCCATGGAACTCAAGAGTTTGAGTCGCGACCTTATCGCCCTTCCAACTTCTATCTGCTTTGATGTTAAATAAGTTATTGCTGTTGCCCAAAGAGTTCTTAACCATTTTAGAACCCCAACCCGTTTCAAGGGCAGCTTGTGCCAATAGAAGAGACGAGTCCACACCAAGCGCACTTGCCGCTTTTTCCGCGTAAGGCTTCATTGAGGTCACAAACGATTCTGGAGAATCAAAGGATACTGGCTGTTTTGCTGCTTGCGCAGGTTGAACGTCTGACGCTCGCTCTTCCGAACGGCCTGAATATTGCGGTCTTTGCAATGAAGCATCAAAGCCTTCACTGCGAACCTTCTCTTCAGACGTATCGCTTGCTTGGCCAGCGCTTAGTTGAGCCACGATCATATCTGCAAGACCTAATGAACCTGAAGCGCTTAACTCACTCGCCATTTGGTCATCTTGCATCTGACGATAGAACTGCTCGTTCTGGCTGTTCAACATATCCGACTTAAAGCTCGAGTTAGCATCGCGCATTGACTTAAACAACATCGAGGTGAAAATCGATTCAAACTGTTTTGCCGCCGCGGTTAATGCTTCTTTCTCGCTACCTTCTTCACCGTTTACCGCTTGTTGACGAAGACGGTCTAAACTACCGATGTCGTGAATAAAGCCGATGTCATTGTTATTCTTAATCATGCTTTATTCCTTAGATAATGATCAATTGGCCTTCAATCGCACCCGCTTGTTTCAGTGCTTGAAGGATTGCCATTAAATCAGAAGGTGCAGCGCCCACTTCATTGACTGCGCGTACCAAATCGTCCAGCGTTAGGCCAGGTTCAAATTTGAACATCTTACCATCGCCTTCCGTGATTTCGATATCAGAATCAGGGACCACTACCGTTTGGCCACCAGAGAATGCATTCGGTTGGCTTACGTTTAGATTTTCTTTAATTGCAACCGTCATACCACCGTGGGTGACCGCCGCCGCTTTTAGGCGAACGTGCTTACCAACCACAATCGTACCTGTACGAGAGTTGACGATGATTTTTGCAGAGCCTTCAGCAGGGTCGAACTCGATGTTTTCGATAGCCGACAAGAATGCTACACGCTGGCTGATTTCACGCGGTGCACGAACTTTTACTGAAGTTGCGTCTACCGCTGAAGCCATTTGTGGGCCTAGGAAATTATTAACCGCATCAGCCATACGCTGAGCCGTTGTGAAATCTGATTGGATTAGGTTGAAGGTGATGTAGTCACCACGACCGAATGGCGTTGGGATCTCTTGTTCAACCGTCGCACCGCTAGAGATGATACCAACGTTAGGGTTGTTACCGACAATCTTAGAACCGTCGTTACCTTGTGCACTAAAGCCACTTACCACCAAGTTACCCTGCGCGACCGCATACACTTGACCGTCTAGACCTTTCAAGAAGGTCTGTAGCAAGGTACCACCACGAAGGCTTTTTGCTGAACCGATAGAAGAAACGGTTACGTCAACTTCTTGGCCTTGCTTAGAGAATGCTGGCAGTTCAGCAGTCACAATAACAGCCGCGACGTTTTTGGTTTTTGGCTTAGTGCCGGGCGGCAATTGGATGCCAAAATTTTGCAGCATTGCGTTAAATGTTTGATCGGTAAAGGGAGTTGTCTCACCAGTACCCGGCAAGCCCGTGACCAAACCATAACCGACAAGTTGGTTACTACGAACACCCGCCACTTTTGCCACGTCTTTGATTCGCGCAGCATGGGCACTGGTGGCAAGAAATAGCATGCCGAATAGTACGAGTGTCAGTTTTTTCATTGAGTAACCTGTCTGTATTGCTTTAATTTATAATAGCTTAGCTAAATGTGGCTCAGTGATAGAGGCTGTCAGTATGTCGTCGTCCTATCAAGCTCTACAGAGATACATTAAAGAATCGTGCCAAGAATCCAGGCTCTTGCATATCTTTCTGCACGCCCGTGCCCGAGTACTGAATTCGTGCGTTAGAAACACGGTTTGAAGCGATGGTATTTTCAAAATCAATATCATCAGGACGGATGGTGCCGCTTAGGCGGATATACTCATCGCCTGTGTTCAGTGTCATCCACTTCTCACCACGAACCACTAGGTTGCCATTGGCTAATACTTCGATCACTTCTACGGTGATATAGCCGCTGATGCTGTTACTTTGGTTGGCTGATGCATCACCAGCGAAGGTATTGGTGTTGCTCAGATCGTAAGAGAAGTTGTACTTATCGATCGTCAGCTCTTGACCACCAACAGCCAGCGGCTCCATCGATGCATCATTCGACTTAGACATGTCTGCGTTGGCTTTTTTGGTCGCTCGAGTATTCTCATCTAGCGCTACAGTGATGATGTCACCAATACCACGAGGCTTTGAGTCGTCATACATGCTGCCAATGTGGTTCACATTAAACAGTGAGCCCGTTGCCGCTGCGTAATGCTCTGGCTTCTGCTTGGGGTTGATTGGCGCCCATGCAGGGTCACCAGCAATTGGATCGGTTCGCCCACGAAGCGTGTCAATAATGCCAGAGCTCTCTTGTGCCGACTTATCACCTTCCACAGCATCAACCACTGTGGTTGCATTTTCTTCCGCCGGAGTCTCGATCGGGTCCAGAACAGCACACCCCGACATAGACATAAACAAAGCTAAACAAAAAATACGTTTCATGGCGATATACTCTCAGCAGGCAGTGGTAAATGGGGCAATTAGTAAAAACAGATCGATTAATTAAAAAAGTAAACGGCGAATAAACCAATTACAGCTGTTGGTTAACAAAGCTCATCATCTTGTCTACCGACGAGATAACTTTCGAATTCATTTCGTATACACGCTGAGCTTCAATCATGTTTACCAGCTCTTCGGTTACGTTTACGTTCGATGTTTCTAGCATCGATTGGCGGATGTTACCTAGGCCATCAAAACCCGGAACCCCCTCTTGTGGGTCGCCACTCGCGCCAGTTGGCAAGTAAAGGTTTTGACCTACTGGCTCTAGACCACCTGGGTTTACAAAGTCAGTAATGGTAATTTGACCAACCACGACGTTGTTTTGCTCGCCACGTAGACGAACCGATACTTCACCGTCGTTACCAACCGTTACCGAGATCGCGTCTTCAGGAATCACAATTTCTGGTTGTAGAGGATAACCTTGGCCCGACGTTACGATCGCGCCTTCACCGTTCAGTGTGAACTGACCATTGCGGCTGTAACCTGTTTCACCGTCTGGCATTTCAACTTGGAAGAAACCGTCGCCTTCAATCATCATGTCTAGGCTGTTAGATGTCGTTTGTGCGTTACCGTGAGTGTGCACTTTTTGAGTCGCGACGACCTTAGAACCGGCACCCAGCATCAAACCACTTGGCAGCTCAGTATTCTGAGACGATTGACCACCCGGTTGATTAATATTCTGGTAGAACAGATCTTCAAATACCGCGCGGCTCTTTTTAAAACCAATGGTTGAGGCGTTGGCAAGGTTGTTCGAAATCGTTGAGATATTGGTTTGTTGGGCGTCTAAACCCGTTTTACTTACCCATAATGCTGGATGCATAGCAATGTCCTTTAAATTCTATTAGCTCATACGAAGCAGTGAATCAGACGACTTGTCCATTTCCTCTGCTGTGCTCATCATTTTGACCTGCATTTCAAACTGACGTTGTAAGTCAATTAGGCTGGTCATTTCACCTACGGCATTTACGTTACTGCCTTCGATAGCACCTTTTAGCAACGTTACCGCTGCATCTGCTTCGTATGCCTGATCTGGGTTTTTCGAACGGAATAGACCATTCGTGTCTTTAAACAAACTTTGGTTGTCTGGACGTACAAGCTTAATACGATCAACCACGGCCAATTCTTCAGCTGGAGCGCCTTGAGGAATCACCGAAATCGTACCGTCTGTACCAATTTCTACTTTGCTGATTGGGATTGGCAGCGTGATTGGTGCATCGTTTTCACCAAGCACTAAGTGACCGCTTGCGTTGGTTAGTAAACCGTTTTGGTCAACCCTTAGGTTACCGTTACGTGTTAAACCTTCACGGCCAGTATTGTCCATCACTGAAATCCAACCATCACCTTGAATGGTAACGTCTAGATCTCGGCCAGTAGTAACCACACTACCCTGAGCGAAATTATGACCCGGACGCTCTGTCATGCTGAAAACACGAGTAGGCATGCCTTCGCCATACGCTTGCATTGAACGTGCCTGTGCCAAATCAGCACGGAAACCCGTTGTACTTACGTTGGCAAGGTTGTTTGCACGTAGCTGCAAAGCTTGCATATTTTGCTTAGCGCCACTCATGGCAAGAAACAGTGCGCGATCCATAATTTTGCTCCAAAAATCATCTTCTGGGGCTAATAAAGCAAACACTGTGCCAATATTTTTAACTGTTATTTATCAATAATTTAAATAGAAAACGAACGAAGATGGGTGATCATCAAAGGATCATTGAGGAAGAATTGTTGCCAGTGGCATTACCGGGCGGCAATAGGGGCGGCAAATAAAAAGACAAACAACAATACCCAATTCAATAACATTGAATTGGGTATTCGCAGATGATTCAAACGCTTTAAACGATTAACGAATCTGAAGAATATTCTGTTGTAGCTGGTTGTGTACTTCTAGAGAACGCGAGTTCGCCTGGAAGTTACGTTGAGCAGAAATCAAATCAACCAGTTCTTGAGTCATATCGATGTTCGACTGCTCTAGCGAGCCGTTGTTGATGCTACCAAATGAACCTTTGTTCGATTCACCCCAGATCTTGTCACCAGAGTCGTTGGTAGAATCCCATTGAGTACCGCCTTTCTTATCCAGACCTTGCTCATTTGGTACACGAACCAAGCCTACACGGCCAAGCATCACGTTTTCACCATTTGAATAAGTACCTAGAACACTACCGTACTCATCGAAATCGATTTTTGTTAAGAAACCTGTTGTCGCGCCATCTTCATCAAACTTAGTCAATTCAAACGGAGCGGCAAACTGAGTTGAAGAATCTAAACCAAACTTAAGCACTTGAGTTGGATCAGCACCGTTCAAGTCAATAGGGTTCGCACCAGCACCCAGTGGTTCCGAGTTAATCGGCTGACCATTGTTTAGGCTTGCTAACGTACCGTCATTGTTGAACTTCATTGTGTGACCAACATGACCTTGTGCATTCGTCGCATCACCACCAGTAATGTTGACCGGCTTTTCACCGTTCTCATCTGACATGGTGTAGTACGTTTGCCAAGTGTTTGGTTGAGTCTGATCTTTGAGGTAGTAAGTCGTTAACTTGTAAGACTGACCCATAGAATCGTATACCGTCGAAGACGTTGCACGGTTATAAGTATCAGCATCTTTGAAGTTAAATGCAGCCGGGTCTTTAAGATCACCGTTTGCAGGAAGGTTAACTCCTACTTCAATGTTTTCTGTCTGTTTTGGTTTACCAAACTCAGCAGGAATGTCGAGAGGCTTTGGCGCGTAAGAAAGAACTTCACCCGAGTTTGGATCAACATCGTAACCTAAAAGAAACTCATCGTTAGCGGTAACCATGTAGTTGTCTTTGTTTAGGTGAAATGCACCATTACGCGTTAATTCGTTAATCTCTGGCACCATGCGGTCTTTCGATACTGCAAAGAAACCTGTACCACTTACACGTAAGTCCATTGGGTTGTTCGTATAAATACTTGAACCTTCGTGGAACTGTTGCGCCACTTGGCTAGCTTGCGCACCGCCACCTGCCGTCGTTTTTGCGTTAGTGAACAACGAGCTTGAATAAACATCACCGAACTCGGCACGAGACTCTTTAAAGCCAAATGTGTTTGCGTTCGCAATGTTGTTACTGGTTGTATTAAGATCTAATTGTGCAGCGGATAGGCCGCTTAAAGCTACATATGACATTCCATTATTCTCCTAATCTATCTAGCTAGCATAGTCACTCAATAAAGAGCTACGCTTTACCAACTTCTAGTACTTCAGCAAGTCGTACTGGCGATGTGAAACCAGCCAGATTGAGTAGTACGTTGCCATCGCCCTTACCAAGAAGCACACTGTTCACGTTCGCATAACTGGAAACTTGGAACTCTGTGTTCTCGCCATCCAGCAAACCCGACGCTTTCACGTTGTATTTACCGGCCGGCAATGGGTTACCGTCTTCGTCTTTTCCGTCCCATTCAACACGTGTATCACCAGATGGTTTAGAGCCGATATCAAATGTGCGAACCAATTGGCCAACTTCGTTCTCAACACGGACCATTACATTGTCCATTGCCTGAGGAAGCTTAACCATTGCCGCCATACCGCCATCACCGGGTTTTACACCTGCCGCACCAGGAACCAATACATCACGCCCAACTAAAGAGGAGGCCTGAAGAGCTTGGTTAGAGGTCATTGATGAATTCAAGCTTTCAAACTGTGTATTCATTTTGCCAATGCCATCTACGGTCGCAAATGAAGCCATTTGCGCAATCATCTGGTCATTGCTAACCGGCTTGAAAGGGTCTTGTTGTGCTAGTTGCTTAGTCAACAAAGATAAGAAGTCTTCTTGTTTAAGATCCTGCTTACCTGTTGTTTCGTCGGGCTTTTTAGCGCCATCTTGAAGACTCTTCAGCTGGTCAACATAGGACAAGCCGCTTTGACCAACATTGTTGTTGATTCCAGCCATGTGCTACCTCCTTATCCTTATTGACCCATCTGCAGCGTACGCAGCAGCATTTGTTTACTCGAGTCAGCAACCTGTACGTTTGTTTGGTACGCACGTGATGCCGAAATCATGTTTGCCATTTCTTCCATAACGTTGACATTAGGCTTGTAGATATAGCCTTCGTTGTTCGCTAATGGGTGATCCGGGTTGTACTCCGCGCTTAGCGGCTTATCGCTTTCCACAATACCTAATACTTTCACAGGCACAGTGTGACCACTGTTGCGTGCTTTATTTAACTCAGCGCCGAACACTGCGTGACGAGCCTTGTAAGTTTCTTCAGCAGAACTACTTACACTGTCCGCGTTCGCAAGGTTGCTCGAGGTCGTATTTAGACGAACAGATTCAGCACTCATCGCAGAACCAGTCACATTGAATACATTGAATAAACTCATCTAATTATTCCCCTTTAATCGCTTTAGTTAAATTCTTGAACTTACTTCCTAAGAAGTCGAGAGAGGCTTGATGCCTAATTTGGTTTTGCATGAAAAGGTTTCTTTCCAAATCCAAATCAACCGTGTTGCCATCTCCTGTATCAGGTTGGGTAGGAATGCGATACTTCGTTTCCCCGTTCACCGTTGTTGAGGCAGAAATGTGCCGACCATCTGTACGGCTAAGACCAATGCTTGCCCCAGAACTTGCCGCTTGCAGTGATTTCTTAAAGTCTAATCCCTTTGCTTTATACCCAGGCGTGTTTGCTTGCGCGATATTGGTGGAAAGCACCTCAGCGTTACGCTCACGTACACCAACTGTGTGCTGGTGAATGCCCAAAGCATTGTCAAAAGAAATAGCCATGTAAACCTCAACTCAAGAACTGACTGTTATGAAATAACCAAAGCAATATATATACCAACTTTTAAAACAAAGCGGGCTATCAATACTTTTACAGGTTACTCGTGGGTAAACTTGCAATATACAAGCCAAAAAATAGAGTAAATTGGAATGTCACTCTGACTTAAAGATATAGGTTAAGCCGGAAAAAGAAAACCCAGCACTTGGCTGGGTTTTGAAATTAGGCAGTAACGTTGCACCTAGTACTGGTGCCACTCATTACTTTAATTTGTAGATGATGCCTGGATTACAGCGAACCATTTCAAAACGATCCGTTAAGCCTGTTAACGATTCAGACGCACCCAATAATAGGTAACCACCAGGATTCAGGCTGTTTGCCATCTGGTTAAGTACCTTTGATTTCATATCAGGCGAGAAGTAAATCAGCACGTTACGACAAAAGATGATGTCGAACTTACCTAACAATGCGTAGCTGTCCATCAGGTTTTGAGGACGGAAATTCACCATGCGCTTAACGTTATCTTTCACTTTCATGCGGCCATCGCCCGCATCTTCAAAGAAAGTACGACGACGCTCAGGAGAAAGTCCACGTCCCAATGCAAGGTTGTCGTAAGCGCCAGTGCGGCACATATCCAACATACTTGCTGAGATGTCAGTTGCGGTAATCGATACATTTGGCAGCATACCTGGCTTACGAGCTTGAGTTTCAAGAATCGTCATTGCCATTGAGTATGCTTCTTGGCCTGAAGAGCTTGCCGCAGACCAAATCTTAATAGGACGTTTATTTGCCGCTATTTCCGGTAGAAGCTTATCCGCAAGCACAGCAAACGGGTAAGTATCACGGAACCAAAGTGTCTCGTTCGTCGTCATGGCATCGACAGCAGCCACACGCAGCTCACGGTTTCGACCTGTTACTACATCTCTCAACAAATCAGACAAAGAAGCTAACTTAAACTTCGTTACTAATGGGCTTAGACGACTGCGCACTAAATACTGCTTGCTGTCACCTAATACAATGCCACATTGAGATTCTAAGAAACGGCTGAAATCGCGATACTCTTGATCACTTATTGTTATAGCAGTCATTAATGTCTCTTTTAGTTAGTTAACGCAGCTTTTACAGCTGCACCAAGCTCATCTGGGTTGAATTTAGCGATGAAGGAGTTAGCTCCAACACGCTCAACCATGGCTTGGTTAAATACACCACTCAACGATGAGTGTAAAATTACGTATAGATCTTTAAGTTCGGCGTGACGACGAATCTCAGCAGTCAGCGTGTATCCATCCATTTCTGGCATTTCGATATCAGAAATCACCAATGAAATCTGATCGTAAATACTGCCTTCTGATGACATCTGTATCAGCTTCTCGTAGGCTTCTTTACCATCCTTCACCGAGATAACTTCAAAACCAATCGACTCAATAGCACGTTGAACCTGCTTACGAGCAACGGTCGAGTCATCAGCAATCAAGATGCGGCGAACCAGTTCTTTCTCTTGTTCTACTTTCGCAATATCTTCAGCAATCTTGCTGTCCATTGTTTCATCAACAGGAGAAATTTCTGCAAGGATCTTCTCAACATCAAGAATTTCTACCAATTCATTATCAATGTTGGTTACCGCTGTCAGGTAGTTAGCTCTACCTGCGCCATCTGGCGGCGGAAGAATCGATTCCCAGTGCATGTTAATAATGCGCTCAACTGAACTTACCAAGAAACCTTGAATGGTTCGGTTAAACTCAGAGATAACCACAAAACACTTTTCAATATCCGTTGTAGGACGGCCACCAATCGCTAAGCTCAAGTCGATCACAGAGATCGTTTGGCCACGAATGTGTGCTACACCTTTAACCAGTGGGTTCAAGTTTGGCATCTTTGTCAGCTTAGGGCATTGCAGCACTTCTTTTACTTTAAAGACATTAATGCCGTAACGCTGACGCCCCATTAGGCGAAAGGTTAGTAATTCTAATCGGTTTTGACCGACGAGTTGCGTACGCTGATTCACCGAATCAAGAATACCCGTCATGAGCTCATCTCCATATCAAACTTTTTTGTATAAAAAGTGTTAGTCTACTGCAGGCTACGAACCACCAGAGAAACGGAATGACGTATTATAAAACAAATTTGCCACCTCTTTCCATAGCAATGTGTAGAGCTACTTTTAAAACTGTCGCTAAGTTTATCGGCATTTTATCAATATTGTTTAGTTTTTTTGTACAAGCTGCGACCCCAGAACAAATTGAGATGATTCAGTCTGCAGCGGAGCAACATATCCTTGATACAGTTGAGCAGCCACAAGGTGGCGAACTCTTTGTTAATTCAGCAAATGTTGACTCAAGAATCAAAGCGACAGACTGCCCAGTGCCTTTAGAGACCAGCGCTTCAACGACCACCAATACCCGCAGCAGTATTACGGTTTTAGTGCAATGTGTTCCTGATGAGTGGCGAGTTTATGTACCGGTGCGCCTTTCGATGTCGGTGCCTCTTGTCACCACCACTCGCTCACTCGCGAGAGGCGAAATCGTCGGTCAATACGATGTCACCACCGCTATGATTTCTCTTAACAAGTTTCGTCGCCAAGGTTTCACAGCTCCACATCAGGTCATCGGCGCTAAGGTAAAAAAGAACCTAAGACCGGGCGATGTTGTAGAAAGAGGTGATATCTGTGTCGTGTGCCGAAACGAGAAGGTTATCATACAGGCAGTAAAAGGTGGCATGACCATTACCACCAAAGGAACTGCGCTTACCGATGGCTCTATGGGTGATCAAGTAAGAGTGAAAAATGATAAATCACAGCGTATAATTGAAGGGATTGTTACCAGCATGTCTGAAGTCACGGTTTACTTTTAACTCTTTACTTCTAAATTGACGGTATCGTTAGCGATTTCACCCTCAACTCTAACGCCAAATATAACGGCTGCGGTGTTTTGTCCCTTTTCGACTATTGAGCTAAAAATTGCTAAAGTATTCGAACCCTTGGTCGATATTGACTGTACAGGTTCCCATTTTTGAAGAAAAAGGCTTAACTATGGCAGGCATTGATAATATTCGTTCAGGGCAAACCCTAACGACCACTAACCGATCAGCAGTACGCTCTGATTCTAGTTCTGAGGCATCACGCTCTGATGTATCAACTAAATCACCAGCAAGCAAAGATGCGGTTTCACTGAGCCAACAAGGCAAAGCGATTGGTCAGCTCCACCAAGATATGGCAGCACAGCCAAGCTTTGATTCTGTGAAAGTAGCAGCGATCAAAGAAGCAATTGCGAATGGTTCATACACTGTCGATCCAGAGAAACTGGCTGACAACATGATCAAGTTCGAAGATGAATTAAAAGGCCTTTAAGAAAACACTAACTTTTCATTGAAGTTATTGTCTTAAAGTACACGAGGTTATGAATAGGTTTACGTTATGGCGGCACTAGCAGATTTAGTTAATTTTCAACTTCAAAATGCCAAAGCCTTATCTGAATTACTAAGTTCAGAGAAAACCGCTATTACGAGCCGACAATCAAACGATATTGAGCGAATCGCCAAAGAAAAAGTGGTCCTAGTTGAACAACTAAGATCAACCGATCAGCGAATCGCAGCCCATACCAATATCTCAGAACTGACCGAGAACCCTGAACTTGCTCAGTTAGTCACTAAGATCCAGTCCATAGTGCACGATTGCCAGCAAGCGAACCTTGTGAATGGCGAAGCCTTAAATCGAGCGCACCTTAGCTTCAAAAAACTCAGCAATATGATGCAGCAAAGTCACGGAAAAATTGGCATGACCTACAATGCCGGTGGTCAAACGCATACTATCTCTACGCTGGGAACCAACGTAAAAGCCTAGTTAAGTTAACTCTTCCTCTTCAGTAATACCCCTTGTTAACCGTTTATCTGTACCTCAGACTATTCCTGTCGTTATCTTTTATTAAAACACCTAATCAGCCTTTGAACGCCCTGACAAAATCGATAAACAAAAAAGCGGCAAGTATTTTCATACTTGCCGCTTTTACATTCATATTAGTTATTGGTTGCCGATACGCCATCTGGAAAACGAAAGCAGCCAATATAACTGGATAGTCCTATCGCTAGACGCCCCTTGGGCTAGAACAGCGTTTGTTGTCTCTTTTCAGGTACAGGTTGAACTTCACCGTAATTACGTAGCTGTTCCATCTTACGGATATCAAGCTGAAGCTCAGTAACATAGCTATCGCCCACAGGGTAGCTGCGTACCACTTCTGCACCGCGGATTACGCCATCAACCGCACCAGAAGTACGTTCCGTACCAAGGCGTTGATCTTCCAACTCTGCCCGACCACTCACTCGCATACCGTAAACTTGTTCTGCAAGTTCACGATAGGCGTCGATCTTAGAAGCTCTCATCGCACGGATACGTCTTTCTTCATCGTTACGTCCTTTCTGCTCACTGATACTCGCGTAGCCAACGGCAACTAAGTAGTCGTCTGGCCTCATGTTTTGCAGTGGCTGACAGCCAACAAGCAGTAAAGCGGCAACAACAAATATTAACTTCTTCATCTCGAACTCCTAAGGGCGAAGAATAACAGTATAAGGCTGGCTGATCGTTGGGTCAGAACGAATGATAACGCCATCTTGAGTTCGAATACTGTTTAGAGTATCTAGGTCACGACCAATACGGTCTGCAGGCAAGAAGCCTTGTGCCGTCGCCACGACAATGCGAGTTTGCATGCCAACAACACGAGCATTGACTAACACACCACCTTCTTGGCGAAGCATAGTGCCTGTCAGTACGTACTGTACGTCTTGTTCTTGAGCTAAGTCTTTCCAATCGCGGCTTAACGCAAAGTCACCTTGATGAGTCACTTGAATAGAACCTGTTGTTTTGAAATCAACAACCTTGAAGCCACGACGCTGAAACTGATGAATGAAACCTTCTGATACCGAGTTTCCTAGCCAGTTCGTTGTGTCCATGTGTTGCAGGTCAACAAACGACGTAATCGCTATCGGAGTTCTTGCTGAGATACTCGTATTCGAAATGATCAGATCTTCGGTCATACTTTCCACGAAGAAATCCATGGTATGACGAGGGCTATCCATCAACATAAACTGACTGCCTGAATATTCAGACTTGCCGTTATAGATTGGCGAATAAGCGCATGAGGTCAACAACATGACACTCATTACTACGAGCCATTTTTTCATTCTCTTATCTCCAGATAGGTTTAGTGCTCCCTGTTCCAATATGTTCTCACCATTATTCTTTTCAATGGATTACAATGTTGGAACAGTCTTTGCTTTTCATTAATGGTTCAGATTAAGAAAAACGCACTTAAGTCAGCTTCAAGCTTATAGTTATTTGTTAAGCAATATTTATACCCAACTGGTAACGAATAGATGAAAAAAATAATTTCTTACTTATTTTCAATAAGTTCACTGATAACCATAAGCTTCAGTGCTCATGCCTCTTGGTATGAAGTTACCGGTACCGCAGCCATCGTATCCTCAGAGGAAACGGCAAGGGTTCATGCTCTGGAAGACGCGGTATATAAAGCGATCCAGTTCTCAGGTGCTGATATTGGTAGTATCTCCAACCTCACGCCGTACCTCGACGCAAACAAGAAAGAGTTTCAATTTACCAATCATGAAGTGCGCTACATCTTGGTAGAGAAAGAGAAAAAACGCAGTGGCAATATAATGATCACCGCAAGGATCGATATCTATCCTTCGGCAAATGCTTGCCATGAGAGCCAATACAAGAAGACATTTTTAGTCGGCAACATTGATGTGACCTCCCCTCAGCAAGCTGTAATGGGCAGAATCTATAACATTGGTGATGATTTTGGCCATGTCGTGGACCGACAGCTGGCGCAAGAGTCTCGCAGCTTTGTTTCCGTTGGCACGACCAATTACGATATCGACAAGCGTCGACCAGAGGTGATCAAGATGATCGCCCAAGACACTGGCGCGCAGTACATCATTGGTGGCGACATTACCGATTTAACCGCGACCATCGAATCCAAGCTTTTGAAAGACGACATCATCAATCGTCAGTTTGCGTTAGAGATGCAAGTCTTCGATGGTAAAACAGGACATCAGGTTTACAACCGTAGCTATCGTGAAGTGGCAAAGTGGCCATTTGCTAAGACCAGTGAAGTGGACACCCGCAGTGCTCGTTTCTGGGCATCAACCTACGGCAGTATGATGCTGCGTGTTAGCCGCAATATTATGTTGGACTTGGAATCTGAAGTGTCATGTAAGATCACGCTTCCAGAGGTGGCAGCGGTATTTGGTAACACGGTGACCATTGATTTAGGTCGAATGCATGGTGTTCAACAAGGTGACAAACTGCAACTGTGGCACACAGGTTCGTTTATCGACCAACGCGGCTTGCCACGTAATAAGGTATCTCAAAGCGATATCACACTGACCGTTTCTCGCGTTTATGAAAACGAAGCAGAACTGACGATCGACCAACCAAGCCTTGCTGGAAGCATTCAAATTGGTGATGTGATGCAGAAAATCATGTAGTTAGCGACACGCCCGCCTCACAGTTTCTAATAAAGCCTTAGCACTTTTGTTAAGGCTTTATTTTTTTTCATGGGTATTAGTTTCGGTTTTGCAGTATTTGGCGTAATCTTATTAATAACATAATCATCACTTAGCAAACTATGAGTCAGAATAATCTAATTGGTGCTACCGGTTACCGCTTTATCTCGAAAGGTAAAACCGCTTTTAAGATCCACATTCATACTCCCGAAGATACGGTGTTGCATCGGTCGGTCGGTTTTGTTCGTATGGGTGAAGACAAAGCACTGAAGAAAACCATTAAATTAAGAGATGAACTGGGCAGACAGCTATGGGGCAAATTTTGGCCCAAAGTCCTCAAAGAGCCCTACCTGATGACGCGCCTGCCTCATAGTCTAGAACCCAAAATTGTATTCAAACCAAATCCAACTCAGAGTGATCCCGAACACCGCGACGAATGCTACATCGCTAAGTGGCGCGTCTTCTCTGAGAATGGTGACTACAAGTACAAAACCAAGGTATGTTCAATCAGAAAGCACGGCCGACTTGCAGCTTATAGCCAAACCAAACGTGCGCTGCTTGATGCTCACAAAGACGTAATTGATCTACTTATATTTATGGGACGATTGAACAGCATCGACTTAAAATAGGCTTAAATCCGATTAAGCTGACCGCCCATATTTTTCAGATACAAAAACAGCCGCACATTGCGGCTGTTTTTAATTTATGACGATCCATCGTGGCAATTTAGAGTATTGCTACATACAAAATCGATTACCTAGTTTCGGCATATCTCAGCCAGTGTCGCCAATCGGCGCTTAGACTCTTTCACATAAGGGTTGGCTTGATCCCATGCGTAACCCGCCAGAATTGAGCACACCATCTGCTTAATCTTTGGATTTGGATCTTGATAGAAAATCACATCCTGCAAAGTACCTGAGTACCACCCCTCAACATACGTTCTAAAGGTGTTTACACCAACCATCAAAGGAGCGGCATAATCGCGTTCCCAATCTACCTTCTCACCGTTAAGTTGCTTTTCGACACACTCAACCGCAAACTGTGCCGACTTCATCGCAATCGTCACGCCTGACGAGAACACCGGGTCAAGGAACTCGCCGGCATTGCCAAGCAACGCGTACTTATCCGTCGCCAAATGTTTTACATTGGCAGAATAGCCACCAATTTCACCCGCAGGGTTTGGATACTCGGCGCTTGCCAGTATCTCAGCCAAGCCCGGCTCTTCCGCTGCCAGCTGTTTAATTGCAGCAATCTTGTCTTCTGGATAGGACTCAAAGAACTTAGGCTCTCCTACCACACCAAACGAAGAGACACCGTTACTAAACGGGATCAACCAATACCAAACATCAGGGTTGGTTGGATGCACAGAGATAAGAATCTTATTTCGGTCATATTCAAGATCGGTATCCACCTCTGCAATATGATCGTTAATGTGCGTAAAAATAGCTTTGCGTGGAGGAAGCGATGACGGCTCTTCCAAGTTAAGCATTTTTGGTAGCACTCGACCAAAACCACTGCCATCCAGAACGTATTGAGCTTCTATCTGATAACGCTCTCCACCCAGCACTTGTACATCTAAAATGGTGCTGTCGTCGGTGAAATTAATGCCCATTAACTCATGTTGGTAATCAATGCAGACACCCTGCGCCTCAGCCGTATCTGCCAAAACCTTATCAAAGGCACCTCGCTGAACCTGAAACGTGGTTCCAGGGCCAGAAGAGAACTTGTCTTCAAAATTGAACGCCGTATAAACACCATTTTTGCGAAAGGCAGCGCCATCTTTGTATTGGAAGTTAGCGTTGATCACTGCGTCAGTCATCCCAGCCTGTTCAATCATTTCCATACAAGCTGGTAATAGGCTTTCACCAATAGAAAAGCGAGGGAATACGCTCTTTTCAATCACTCGAACATCGATGCCTTTTTTATGAAGTAAAGACGCAGCAATAGACCCTGATGGCCCAGCTCCGATGATCACCACTTGAGTTGATAGTTTTTTCATTATTTAAGCCATGTTTGTTATTTTTATTGCGCGCCAGCTTTCAATTCTAGAAGCGTGTGACCAAGACCGATATCGTCGGTACGCGTTACCACTTCAAAGCCCGCTTCTTCAACAATCTCTAAGAAATCTTCACTGCGGTAAAAACGACTGTTGCCATTGGCCAAGCAGGTAAAGTAGAGAGACGTCGCGTTTAAGCTATAAGAAGCCGCATCGTATTTCTGTGAATCCCAAAACAGTTCAAGGATATAGACAGTCGCATCTTCTGACATATGAGAGCGAACGCGCTTTAATATGCTCAGAATCTCCATTGGCGAGAAACAATCAAGGAACTGACTCATCCACCAAACATCCGCGCCCGTTGGCAGAGTTTGCTGTTTATCGAGCATATTCGCTGGGAATGGCGTGACTCGCTCTTGATGACCATGCTTTGCCGCGTTTGCCATTGCCATTTCTAGCTGCTGTGGCAAATCAACAATCGTCACCTCAACGTCCGCATCATGGTTGCAGCATTGCATCGCCCACTTACCCGTGTTGCCGCCGATATCCACCAGCGACTTAGGTTTCTTGCTGAAGACTTTTTCAAGTAACACAGGGAACGAGCGATCCGAATAGAAGTGATCAAACTTGAACCAACTCTCTTTTGCTTTTTCTGGCAATTGAGACAAGCCTTGGTAAATGGTTTCCCAATCACCCAACTCTTTCAAGCCTGCAGGTGTGCCTTCTTCAATCGCTTCTGTTAGATGCATCATCGCGGCATAACAAACATCGGCTGTGAAATCCATGTTTGCGTTAGTCATACCATCATGCAGAAGGTAGAAACCAAGGTTAGCCATTTTGTAGTTAGGCTTTTCCCAAGTCACAATATGAGCACTTAACGCCATATCGAGCAGGACTTTCACGCCGTACTCAGAGACACCGGTCGATTCAGAGATAGACTCTGCTGGTAAACCCTCGTTGCCCGCGTCATCTAACGCTTTCAAAATGCCTAAATCACGAAGTGTACGAGCAGTATGAAAAACAATCGGAGCGAAAGACAATTTCTGCGCTTCTGTTTTTGCTTCTAATGCGTTGAATGGATCTAATTTATATTCCGACACGAAAAACCTAACTTTAAATAATAGAGAGTTACTCAGCTGCCATTTGCGCAAGCTTACGTTTAATATCAACGTTTAAGTTATTAACCCAACGGTTGTAATTACGGTGTATTTCACCATCGTCGTACTTCAAATTCTCTGATTCAACGTAAAGAATAGAGTAAAACTTATCACTATAAGGAATTTCAACCACAGCGTGGTGCGAACGAACATACAATTCAGCGCGGATCAAACCAGGCTTTATTTCTGAAACCAACCAGCCTCGATTTTCAGCAGATTCAGAAATAGCTGATTTAACCTGTTTACTTTGAAGATTCAGTGCAACTGGAGTATCCTCAACATTCATTACAGGTTGGACGCGTCCACATCCTGCAAGAACGAATATGAATAACATTGAAACTGCTATTTTTAGTAATTTCATTTAAATTCCTTATCTGTGTTTATTTATAAGCGCGCATAGTATTTAGTTAGACTCAAAGCAAATCAATACTCTATGTCAAATCAATCCCAATTAATGTCGTTTAATATTGAGAAATGGTCTGCAAATTCGGCTGGTCTCAATTCTGTTGCCCAATGGCAAGCGTGGAGCACTAATTTAGATTGGCCACAAGATGGCTCAACTGAATTTAAAGCGATCCCACCGATGATGCGCCGCCGAATGAGCCTACAAAGTAAATTGGCCGTTCAAACTGCATTGACACTCTTAAAAGACAACTCGATTGATTATCTGGTTTTTGCCAGTCGACATGGTGAACTGCACCGAACCGCAACCTTGATCCAGTCGATATTGGAAGGTGATGATGCCTCGCCAATGGCGTTTTCACAGTCCGTGCATAATACAGCTGCAGGGTTAACTACCATCGCAGCGAAAGCACCAATCCCTCTGACCTCTATTGCGGCCGGCCAAGATACTTTCCACAACGCTCTGATCGAAGCTTATCTTTACCTACATCAGTACCCGTCACATCGTGTACTCGTCATTGACTTCGACCAGCCTTTGCCTGAGCTTTACCAAGAATACGAAACACAAGACTATACGGATTATGCTCTGGGCTTAGTGCTCAGCGTTGGCAGTGAATATTCTATTACTAGAACAGTAGAAGCCAACCAAGCACCTTCCGTGTTACCACAAGGGCTACAAACGCTCCAACATATCTTATTGGGCGCAAATAAGTGGGCTATTGCTGGCAAGCACCAAACTTGGTCTTGGGTAAATAACACCGAGACAGGTCCACAATCATGAGCAAAATCGACCAATATTGGCGAGTATTCGCGACAGGGCTGTGCTTTACCATCTTTGGTCTAGGTGGCTTAGTATTAAGCTTCTTAATCTTACCGACTATCGCGCTAACCAATCCCAATACCATTAAAAGAGAGCTTAAAGCACAGCGATTAATCCGTTTCTCATTCAATGCGTTTTGCCAGATCATGAAGTTCACCGGAGCAATCGATTACCGAATTGATGGTGCAGAACTACTGCGTAACGACCGTAACTGCATTATCGTCGCCAACCACCCAAGTTTGATTGACTATGTGCTGATCGCCTCTCAACTTCCTCAATGTGATTGCCTCGTCAAAGCGGCCATTTGGGAAAACCCTTTTATGAAAAGGATTGTCAAAGCGGCAGGTTATATACCGAACCAAGCCCCTGACGATCTTTTAGAGCGCTGTGAAGAACGCTTCTCACGTGGCAATGTCATGCTGATTTTTCCCGAAGGAACTCGCACAACGCCAGGAATTGAACCATCCTTACAGCGTGGGGCGGCACAAATCGCGACTCGAACACAAACCGATTTACGCGTGATTCATATTACGGTTTCTCCGACATTCTTAACGAAAGAGAAAAAATGGTATCAAGTTCCTGCGTCGAAGCCCTTTTTTCATGTCGCGGTGAAAGGTAAAATAGAAGTCGAACCATTTATTGAAGGCTCAAATAATTTAACTTCGGCAGCAAGGCGCCTTAATCATCATCTTGCACAAACAATTTTCCCTTCCGAAGAAAACATTTAGCGTATCAATAACATAACAGGCGATATCGGCATTTCGAAAATACCTCATATAATGTAGAATCGCCCCCTTAAAGCAGCATTCAGATAAAGCATTAAGTAGGCCAAAGTGGAAACATTACACAACGAACTGAAACAACTGATCATCGACGCATTGAACCTTGAAGACATGAGCATTGATGAGATTGAAACGGAAGCTCCACTATTTGGTGATGGACTTGGACTAGACTCTATCGATGCCCTTGAGCTTGGCCTTGCTATCAAGAAAAAGTACAACATTGTTATCGATGCAGATGATTCAAACACTCGACAGCACTTTGCGTCAGTTGAAAATCTAGCGAACTACATCTCTTCTCAAACGAATAACTAGACAGATCTTTATGACACAAGCTAACCAACAAGAAGTATACAACCAGGTTAAAGATGCGCTTATTGAGCTGTTCGAGCTTGACGCTGAAGATATCACCCCTGAAGCTCATCTCTATCTTGATCTAGACCTAGACAGCATTGATGCCGTTGATTTGGTCGTTCACCTACAGAACGTCACAGGTAAGAAGATAAAACCTGAAGAGTTCAAAGCAGTGCGCACCGTTAATGACGTTGTCGAATCTGTGGTTGAACTATTGAAGGACGCCTAATGCGTCCTCTGCTGACTTTACTGTCGGCAATTATACTTTTCACTTATCCAATAGCGGTTTACTTTGGACTCAACAAGTTTGGCTTACAAACCGTTGGTATTGCCTTAGCCGCTATCTTTGCTGTACGCATTTTCACCGGCGGTCAGGCTAAAATCAAAGAGCTAAAACACCTAGCTTGGATCAGTGGAAGTGCCGGTATTGTTCTGCTGGCTTTAGGCTTAGCCTTTAAGCAACACGGCTGGCTAACCTATTATCCCGTTATCGTTAATGTTTGTATGCTGGTTGTATTCGCTTCGAGCCTATGGCAACCACAAACGATTATCGAACGTCTTGCTCGCCTTCAAGAGCCTGAACTTCCGCAAAGTGGCGTTGATTACACACGAAAAGTCACCAAAGTGTGGTGCTTGTTCTTTGTTATCAATGGCTCTATTGCCCTTTACACCTGCTTCCAACCGCTAGAAGTATGGACCCTATACAATGGCTTACTCAGCTATCTGTTTGCAGGGTTACTCTTTGCAGGAGAGTGGGTAGTAAGACAGCGCATTCGTCAGAGTTAAATTGTTATGACCCAAACCGTATCTTACACCTCGTTGTCTGAGCTTCTTAGCCAGGACAGAGCCCCTGAATCTATTGTCTGCTTTGACGACAATAGCGAGATTACGTGGCAAACATTTAACGACGACTTATCTCAACTCGTACAATTTTTGTCTTTATCCCCTTTTCAACGAATCGCGATTTGTACCCAAGACAGCTACCTATTTGCGGTGGCCTTTTTGGCATGTACAGCAGCCAACAAACACATCATCTTACCGGGCAACTACCAGCCATGTGCGCTTGCTGAGTTAAGTAAGCAGTTTGATTGCCTGCTAGTTGATAACTCGATTGGCGAAGTTGAGGTGAATGACGTTCGTAATATCCAAACCTTATTGGATTCAAACACTGAAGCACAAAAACCTCTAACCGAGAATCTTACGACCATTGATTTGGCAACAGTCCCATTAACTCTGTTCACTTCAGGTTCAAGTGGCACGCCAAAAGCGATAGATAAAACGTTAGAGCACCTCGATATTGAGACCGCTCAGTTACACAAGAACTGGGGTGAGTTACTCAAGGGAAACCAAATCCAAAGCACAGTTTCTCATCAACATATCTATGGTTTGCTGTTTAGAATCTTATGGCCACTATGCTCTGGTGTTCCATTTGCTCGACACAACCTTGAATACCCAGAACAGATCTTATCTCACGCAAATCAAAACTGTGTACTGATCAGCAGCCCAGCGCTACTTAAACGATTAAAGCATGAGACCAACAAGGTACAACTTGCAGGAATCTTCTCTTCGGGTGGTCCATTGCCTACCGAGTCGGCTCACCAGTCACGAGATCTGCTTGGTCATTTACCGATTGAAGTCTTTGGTAGCACAGAAACCGGTGGCATCGCATTTCGTCAGCAAGAGAGCGCTCAAACGCCTTGGCAGCTTTTTGCCTGTATTGAGGCTAGTCTCAACAGTGAGAGTTGCATTAAGTTATTGTCGCCGTACATCGATAAGAATAACTGGTATCAAACCTCTGATGAGTGCGAGATGGTCTCGGAGAATCAATTCATATTGAAGGGCCGAACGGACCGAGTGATCAAGATAGAAGAAAAGCGAGTATCACTGGTTGAAGTGGAAAAGCGACTGGAGCAACTGCCTTGGATAAGTGAGTGCGTGGTTATTCCATTTGAGGAGCCTGAGCGATTAATATTAGCCTCTGTTTTGGTATTATCAGATGAAGGCCAAGCCGCTCTATCGACCATGAGCAAAGGTAAATTCTGGTTGATGCTGCGTACAGAACTCAGAAAGTGGTTAGAGCCAATCGCAATCCCGAGAAAATACCGTGTTGTCGATGAGATCCCCCTCAACAGCCAAGGTAAGCGATTAACATCTCACATAGAACAGCTAATAAAATCATAGAAACCGCTGATCGTATTTTACACTGAGATTATCTTTTTATATTTTTGTCAAAGAACCAATATTTGCCCAAGGATTCTAAGCACGCCCTATGGATAAAAGAAAACCAAACATCATTGCTGTAGACACGGTAGAAAATGAATCGACCCTGACACTTCATGTTAGCGGAGATATCACCGACTTTAATGGGCACTTCAAGAGCTTCCCTATTCTACCTGGCGTCACGCAAATTGATTGGGCACTTCACTACGCAGTCCAAGAGTTAGGCGTTCCTGGTTTCTTTAAAGGAATGGAAGTCATTAAGTTCCAAGAGCCTATCCTGCCTGACGCTACAATCCAGCTATCACTCAAATGGGATGCTGACAAAGACAAGCTGAGCTTTAGTTACACATCAAACAACGGTGAACAGACCCACTCTTCAGGCAAAATGAAGCTGGGAGAAAAAAGTGAATAGCGCTCCCGTCGAGGCTACTTCTCAACACCACACAAAAGAAAGCAGCTACAAGGCTTGCTTCCTTATCCCGTGCTTTAACCATGGCGCAACCATGCCGGCTGTGGTGTCGTCACTTCATCATTTTGAGTTACCGATCATCATCGTTGACGATGGCAGTGAACTCACAACAAAACAGTTTCTGTCTCCCCTAGCAGAGAATTCAAACGTAACCTTGGTGACGCTTGAACAGAACCAAGGTAAAGGCGGCGCAGTAAAAGCCGGAATCAAAAAAGCGCAGCAACTAGGCTTTAGCCACGCTATTCAGATAGATGCTGATGGGCAACACGACCTGGAAGCCTTGCCAACATTGATTGAGGCCTCACAAGCTAAGCCACAACGTCTGATATCAGGCCAGCCTATCTACGACGACAGCGTACCCAAAGCAAGGCTCTATGGGCGCTACGCGACACATATCTGGGTATGGATAGAAACCCTTTCTTTATCAATTAAAGACAGCATGTGTGGCTTTAGAGCGTATCCTATCAACCAAACTCAAACTGTGTTGAATAAGTACGATGTTGGTTCGAGAATGGACTTCGATATCGAGATTTTGGTTCGCCTGTATTGGGAAGGTTGCGACATAGACTTCGTTGAAACGCGCGTTATCTATCCTGAGAACGGCATCTCTCATTTCGATGCGTTGTGGGATAACGTCAAAATCAGTTGGATGCATACACGTCTATTCTTCAGCATGCTGCCAAGAGCACCAAAACTGATTGCTCGCCATTTCAAATCCGATTCAGCTGATAATAACCCAAATTTATCGACTGATTCAGAGCCGCAAGCTTCTGAACAACCACACTGGTCCCGCACTCAAGAACGCGGCACAGTATTAGGCATTAAGCTGTTATTAGCCATTTATACCTTGTTAGGTCGCGGTGTGTTCAACCTCATTCTGCGTGGTGTGATGCGTTACTACCACTTGACGGGCCAGCGTGCGCGAAACGCTTCCGAACAATATCTATTCCAATTAAAAGCCTATGCGGAACAGCAAAATATTGAGCTCCCCGGAGAACTAACCAGTTACAACCATCTGCTTTCATTTGGCCATACGATGCTCGACAAGCTCGCGGCATGGAAAGGTGATTTCTCGGCAGATAACCTGACTATTCATGGCCAAGACCAGTTCGAGAGCATGGTGGCAAATAAGCAAGGTGTGCTAATCCTTGGATCTCACCTTGGCAATATTGAGCTGTGCCGAGCTTTAGGTCGCAGACACTCGAACATCAAAATCAACGCCCTGGTTTTTACAGAACACGCCGAACGTTTTAATTCCGTGATGAAAGCGGTTAACCCGCAGTCTGATTTAAATCTGATTCAGGTGACATCGATGGGGCCTGATACCGCTATCTTGTTACAACAGAAACTAGAGCAAGGCGAATGGATCGTGATTGTTGGCGATCGAACTTCCACCAGCAAAGAGAGCCGCTCAGTATGGGCTGAGTTCTTAGGTAAGGAAGCTCCATTCCCTCAAGGTCCATTTATGTTAGCCTCGGTTCTCAAAGCACCCGTATTTTTGCTGTTTGGGTTACGTGACGACTCACAATCTAAGCCGCATTTTAATGTCTATTTCGAGCATTTTAGCAACAAGATCGAGCTACCAAGAAAGACTCGCGAACAATCTTTACAGCAAGTCGTGCAAAAATACGCAAATCGACTTCAGCACTACACACTGCAAGCACCGCTTCAGTGGTACAACTTTTTTAATTTTTGGACATTGAGCAAGCACCATGACGAAAAAGAATCCAAATAGCATCACCTTTGGTGCCGAGCGCCTCACGATTGAGGATGTTGTCGCTATCTCACAAGGCGCAAAAGCCTCGATGAACACAAGTGAAGCATTCACATCTAAGATCGACCGTGGTGTCGCTTTCTTAGAACGCCTATTGAAAGAAGAAGGTGTGATTTACGGTGTAACGACGGGTTACGGTGACTCATGTACGGTTGCGATTCCGCCAAACCTAGTTGACGAGCTACCACTGCATTTAACACGTTTTCACGGCTGTGGTTTAGGTGAAATATTGTCTCACGAACAAGCTCGTGCAGTATTAGCAACGCGCCTGTGTTCGTTATCACAAGGTGTCTCTGGTGTGACTCACGATCTACTCAACCAGATCGTTACCCTAATCAACCAAGACATCTCACCACGCATTCCTCAAGAAGGATCGGTGGGTGCCAGTGGCGACTTAACGCCGCTATCTTATTTGGCTGCAGCCCTAATCGGCGAGCGCGATGTTATCTACAAAGGCGAAGTTCGCCCAACCAGTGACGTCTACAAAGAGTTAGGAATTAGCCCTATCAAACTTAAGCCAAAAGAAGGCTTGGCGTTGATGAATGGTACGTCTGTAATGACGGCATTAGCTTGTATCGCTTACAAGCGTGCGGAATATCTAGCTCAGCTATCAACTAAGATCACCGCTATGGTATCAGTCGGTATGCACGGCAATGACTTCCATTTCGATGAAGCGCTGTTTGCAGTCAAACCTCATCCTGGTCAACAACAAGTTGCTGCATGGCTGCGTGATGATCTGCAAGCGGATCGCCCGCCAAGTAACAGTGATCGCCTCCAAGATCGTTACTCTCTGCGCTGTGCTCCACATGTTATCGGCGTGGTTCAAGACTCTCTGCCTTGGCTACGCCAAATGATCGAGAACGAGCTAAACAGTGCCAACGACAACCCAATTATCGATGGTGATAATGAGCGCGTACTGCACGGTGGACACTTCTACGGTGGACACATTGCAATGGCGATGGATACGTTAAAAACTGCAGTTGCGAACCTTGCTGATCTGCTTGACCGTCAAATGGCTCAGCTGATGGACTACAAGTTCAACAACGGTTTGCCATTCAACCTAACGGGTGCTGAAGGCGAACGTAAGCCAATCAACCACGGCTTTAAAGCAGTACAGATTGGCGTTTCAGCTTGGACAGCAGAAGCATTGAAACACACCATGCCAGCAAGCGTATTCTCTCGCTCAACTGAGTGTCACAACCAAGATAAAGTGAGTATGGGCACCATCGCAGCTCGTGACTGTTTACGCGTTCTAGAGCTAACCGAACAAGTGGCAGCAGCGTCACTACTGGCGGGGACACAAGCACTCGAACTTCGTAAGCGCCACAATGAGCTTGATGAGCACCACATGAGTGAGAACCTCAAGCACATTCGCGACGAAGTGCTTAAGGAGTTTGAATTTATCGTAGAAGATCGACCACTTGAAGGCGATCTACGCCACTTCATTGCTCGTATTCAAAGTCAGCACTGGTCACTTTACTCATAAAGTAGCCAACCCTTTACGCAATATTGTTGAGAGCGATTTATGTCTGAAATCCTTCACCCATTACAATCTGAGGTGACGCTTATCACCTCATTCCAAGATGCCGACCCAATGGGCGTGATCTATCACGGCAACTACTTCCGATTCTTTGAAGAAGTTAGGCGCATCATGATGGATAAGATTGAGTACAACTACCATGAGATGAAGGATTCTGGCTACATGTGGCCTATCATCGATACCCGCGTGAAATACATTAAGGCGATACCGTTTAATCACAAGATTAAGGTAACGGCGAAACTCACCGAGTGGGAAAATCGCCTGCGCGTCGATTATGAAATTCATGATGCTCTAACCGGTGCTCGAATGACACGTGCTCACACCATGCAGGTTGCCGTCACCATCGAAGAACAAGAGATGTGCTTTGCCTCACCCAAAGTGTTTACTGACAAAGTCGAACACTGGCACCAATTTGGTTGCTTACCTCTAGCAACTGAACATCAAACACAAACCTCTAACCCACAGCAGGTGAACCATGAATCTGTTTAAACGCAGTCGCAAATACATCAATATCGCGCTAATTGGACTTACTGCGATGATGGCAAGCGGCCTTGTAAGCGCCAAAGAAAACTCTGCTGCTGTCAATTCTATTTCAGAGCTGCAGACGGTGCTCAGCGAAAATAGTATTGTGCGTGGTGAGTTCACTCAAACACGCAATATGGAGATGTTCGCCCAGCCTTTAACGTCACAAGGTACATTTCTGTTAGACAAATCAAGTGGCTTACTCTGGACACAAACCACTCCGTTTCCCGTGAACTTAGTGCTCACCGATAACAAACTGAGCCAAAGGTTTGCCGATCAACCCGCAAAAATCATCACCGACAAAGAAAATCCAATGGCGTTTTATTTCAGCCATATCTTCTTGTCAGTGTTTCATGGGGACACGCAAAAACTTCAGGAACAGTTCGCACTCAATTTTGAGCCCGCAACTAACACCAGCTCTGATGAAAATGTACAAGCATGGACACTGACTCTAAAGCCCAAAAATGCACCGATGAATGCGGTGTTTGAGGCTATCACGCTGCAAGGCAACAGCGATATTGAACGTATTGAGTTGAAAGAGATTCGTGGAGATAGCACAGTGATCGAATTCAGTCAGTTAAGCCATCTACCGGAAGTATTATCAGATGCTGAAGCGAAACAATTCCAACTCTAGTCTTGCCCTTGTTTGGCTTGTTGTTGTAATGCTGTTTAGCGGGTTGTTGATAAAACAATTCGCTTTTTCTTCGTCGGTACCCATTGAAAGCAACATCCTAAAGTTACTACCAGAAAACCAGCAAGACCCAATGGTAGAGCAAGCCTTTCAGCAGATATCCAGCTCGATGAGCGAGCAAGTGGTGTTTATCATCAGCGCCCCCGACATCGAACAAACCATGGTTGCGACCGACGCTTTTGAAAAAGCTCTCAACCAAAGAGCCTTTTCAAGTCAGCCAACTCTGTTTCAGCAAGTTCAAGGCAAAATCAGTGCCAGCACCCAAAGCCAGTGGAGCGATTTCTACTTTCGTCACCGAGCTCAACTGCTTACCCAGCAACAAAAAGAGACGCTGACCCACTCGCCTGATTCACGAGCTCAATATGTGATTCGGTCTCTGTACAATCCGTTCTCAGGCGTGACTGCAGCCGAACTGTCGATGGATCCATTTCTACTATTTCGCGACTACATCAGTGCCGTTGGCGTTCAATCAAGTAATTTTGTTCAGAAAGAGGGATACCTCACCGCTCAATCTAATGACCAAACTCATATTTTGGTTACAGCAACTCTGGCTGGCTCGCCTTATAGCTTGGCGATTCAAGAACAACTTCCCGATCTTGATTCAATTGAGCGCGAGGTCGAAAAACAATTTGGCGTCAAGGTGCAGCATACTGGTGTGGTGTTCTACGCCAATTACGGTACCGAAAGCGCGAAATCAGAAATCAGTACCATTGGTTTGGGCTCATTGGCAGGCGTTATTTTATTGGTGTGGCTGACATTTCGTAGTGCGCTACCACTTGCCTTATCTTTACTCTCAATCAGTACAGGATTATTGGTTGCACTGGCAAGCACTGTCGCTATCTTTGGTAAGGTGCATCTATTCAGCTTGGTGTTTGGCGCTAGCTTGATTGGCGTATCCATCGATTACTCTTTTCACTATCTCACTGACCGTTTGGCCGCAGGAAGCCACTGGCAGAGCGATAAAGGCCTAAAGCATATTTTCATTGCCATCACTCTAGGTTTAATCACCAGCTTAATCGGATACTTAGGGCTACTGGTTGCGCCATTCCCAGGCTTGCAGCAACTGGCTCTGTTTTCGTCGATTGGACTGATCGCAGCTTACGCCAGTGTGGTGTGCTGGTACCCCGTTTTAGCGGTAAAACCAGGCCAAGAGCGCCCTCTTCCCCTGTCGAAACTTTGGCATACTTGGTTAAGCCTTTGGAGCAACCAAAAATTTAGAATTGGCTTACCGTTAACAGTGACTGTCGTTAGCTTGATGTCACTCAGTCAAATTCGTTACGACGACGATATTCGCCAGCTTCAGGCTATGCCCGAACAACTCAAACAACAAGAGCAAGCCATTACTGAGATATCAGGGTTAGGCAGTGGTCAAAATATGCTTTTGGTCACAGCTCAGAGCGACCAAAAGCTACTCAAAAAATTGACAGAAATCACCACAAGCTTAGATTCGCTGGTCAATAGCCAAGGTATCTCCGGGTATCGCAGCATCAATCAACACTTGTTAAGTAAACAAGAACAGCATGATAACTATCAGTTGGTTGAACAACTCTATAGTCAACAAAGCCATATATTACAAAGCTCTCTCGGTTGGTCTACGTTTCCAGAACTACCAAAATTCGAACCAATCACGGTATCTGGATTTTTGGAGTCTCCAGTCTCAGAGCCTGTTCGACCACTTTGGTTAAAACCTATCGACGGGCAAGCAGCGTCGGTCATTTTGATAAAAGACGTCACTGATGCTGAGCTGTTCTCACAGTGGTTGGAGTCAGATTTTGCTCAGAAGCAAGGTGTGAAACACCTCAATAAAGCGGATGAAATCTCCTCTCTTTTTGCTGAGTACCGCGTCAAGATTACCGAGCTGTTATTGATAGCATTGGCAGCTATTGGCATGCTGTTAGGCTGGCGCTATGGTGTGAAGCAAAGCCTGTTAATGCTGTTGCCTTCATTGATTGCAGGCGTAGCAGGTTTGGCGGTCACGGGCATTTTAGGCTCGACACTGAACCTATTTAACCTGCTTGGTTTGATTCTGATTTTAGGGATTGGCATAGACTACACCCTATTCTTTGCTGAGCAAAAGAAATCGCTGAGCACCTTATTAGCGATCACCTTGTCAGGTCTCACAACACTACTTTCATTCGGCTTACTGTCGCTGAGCCAGACTCATGCTATTCATAGCTTCGGGGTGACGGTTCTGACAGGGATCTTTGTCGCTTGGCTGCTTTCTCCACTCGCGATCAACAGTAGTAAAAACGTAGAAGGACCAATTACTCGAGAGGCTTTTAGATGATCCAGACATTAAAGGTAACCTTCGCCATACTAGTGGGCATTCTAATGAGTGCCTGCTCGATGGTTTCTCAGCAGCCAAGTGGTGCGAGCGTGTCTATCGATCAAGACACCGATCTAGCACTACCACTGCCAGCTGAACTGGGATACTCATTAACAGCCAGTCAGTTGATTAGCGCTACGTGGGAAAATGATACACAGCAGCTTCCGGTTCAAGTCGAAGTCACACCAGGTAAAGTGGTTTTGGCGGGGTTCTCCTCTTGGGGTACTCGCATTCTATCGCTGCAATACCAGAATCAAGTAATTGATACGCAGGTTTTGTCTGGGCTTGGCGCAACTTTGCCACAACCTGAACAGGTGCTATTTAATTTAATGCTTACCTTATGGCCGGCTGAAGCATGGGCTCAGCCTTTACAAAGCATAGGTTGGCACCTAGTCGATACCGACAAAACAAGAACCGTATTTGATGAAAACCAACAGGCAATCATTCAAATTGATTACCAAACAGATCCTGGTACACACAAAACGGCAGGCGACATTGTTTTCAAACATTTGACCCTGGGCTACAACATCACCATACAAACGTTGAACTCAACGATTGTCGACAATCCAAGTAAGAGTTGAACACTATGCCTATTTACATCCAAGACTGTGGTTTCCACTCAGCGCTAGGCTCAGAGATTGCCGATATTCATGGCTGTCTAAAAGACGAGCGTGAATCAAATATGGTCGAAGTGCACGATATGCTGAACGATGGTAAACACACTGTCGTTGGTCAGATCGCGGGTGAACTACCACCGATTCCTTCAGATCTTACGCAATACGCCACTCGCAACAATCAACTGGCGCTGTCGGCTCTTCACCAAATTGAAGATTCTATCGAGCAAGCCAAATCTCAGTTTGGCGCAGATAGAATTGCTGTTGTTATTGGCACCAGCACATCTGGGATCTCCGATGGTGAAGCAGTCTTCAAACAAAAATTGGCAAACGGCGAGTTTCCAGCAGATTACCATTACTCAAAACAAGAGCTTGGTGATACCTCAGAGTTCGTTAGCCAGTATTGCGCATTAACGGGGCCAAACTACGTCATATCTACGGCTTGCTCATCCAGTGGCCGCGTATTTCTGACCGCCCAGCGCTTATTAGATTCAGGTATGGCTGATGCCGTGTTAGTGGGTGGTGTGGATACATTGTGTAAGCTGACACTCAATGGTTTCCACGGTCTTGAAGCACTCTCAACAACACATTGTAAGCCATTTAGTGCAACCCGAGAAGGTATCAACATAGGAGAAGCAGCGGCATTTATGTTGCTCAGCAAAACAAAGTTAGCCGGTGTTAATGCAGCACAAGACACGTCAAACATTGCCTTATTGGGCTGTGGGGACAGCTCTGATGCACACCACATTTCAGCGCCTCACCCTGAAGGCAATGGTGCTGAACAAGCAATGAAAAAAGCGTTACATTCTGCACAGTTAAACGCAGAAGACATTGGTTATATCAATGCACATGGTACAGCAACGCCACTCAATGACTCGATGGAAAGTAAAGCCATTCATCGTATTTTTGCAAACAAGGTTCCCGTCAGTTCTACCAAACCGCTGACCGGGCATACTCTAGGCGCAGCAAGTGCGATTGAGGCTGCAATTGCGTGGCATATTTTGAAATATGACTTACCGCTTCCCTTACAAAAATGTCAGGATAAAGCTGAAGATATTGAGATTGATTTGGTAAACTGTTCACAGAAACTTAAAGCAAAGAACATCTTAAGCAACTCGTTTGCTTTTGGTGGCAACAACATTAGCCTGATTTTTGGTGTAGTAAATGACTGATATCCCTTCTGTAGACCAACTTCTCCCTCACGATGATCCGATGATATTAATCGCTCGTGCTATCAGCGTAGAGGCGTTGTCGATCCACTGTCAGGTCGATATTGGTGACCATAATCTGTTCTTTGACGCCGAATCTCAAACGGTACCAGCATATGTTGGAATCGAGTTTATGGCGCAGTCTGTAGCGGCATGGTCTGGATATCACGCACTTAAAAACGGCACCACGCCCCCAATCGGATTCTTACTCGGCTCTCGTCGCTATAAATCACTGTGTGATGAGTTTACTCAAGGTCAGACCCTTGATATCTACGCCGAACAGATGATGGAAGACAGCGGTATGGCTGTGTTTACCGCAAGAGTCGAAGACCGAGGTGAGTTAGTGGCTCAATGCCAACTCAACGTCTACGTGCCGACCGAACAAAAATTACAAGAAATGAAAACTAGGAGCCCATCATGAGCCGTCAGGTTTTAGTCACTGGTGCCAGTAAAGGTATTGGTAAAGCGATCGCTATTCAACTCGCGAAAGACGGGTTTGAAATCGCCGTTCATTACATGGGTGACAAGCAAGGTGCTGAAGAGACGCTAAAGTCGATCACCGAACTGGGTGGCGCTGGACGTCTTATTCAATTTGATATCAGCAAACGAAGCGAGTGTCGCGAAAAGCTTGAGTCTGATATCGCTGAACATGGTGCTTACTATGGTGTAGTGAACAACGCGGGCATTACTCGTGACACTGCATTCCCCGCGATGACGGAAGAAGAGTGGGATGGTGTGATCCATACCAACCTAGATAGCTTCTACAACGTACTTCACCCTTGTGTAATGCCTATGGTTCAAAAGCGTAAAGGTGGCCGTATCGTCACTCTAGCGTCGGTATCCGGCATTATGGGTAACCGTGGTCAAACTAACTATGCTGCAGCAAAAGCGGGGGTGATTGGCGCAACTAAGTCTCTTGCTCTAGAACTCGCAAAACGCAAGATCACGGTAAACTGTGTCGCTCCTGGCTTAATTGACACAGGTATGGTTGACGAGCACGTGAAAGATCATGCACTTCCTCAAGTACCACTGCGCCGTATGGGTGAGCCGGAAGAAGTAGCCGGCCTAGTCAGCTACCTAATGTCTGATATTGCAGGCTACGTAACTCGCCAAGTGATTTCAGTAAATGGAGGCTTAGTATGACCCGCCGCGTTGTTGTAACTGGAATGTCTGGTGTTACTGCTTTTGGTAACGACTGGCAACAGATAGAGCCTAAGCTAAAGGCCTGTGAAAATGCGACTCAATATATGCCAAGCTTCGAGCAATATGATGGTCTCAACACAAAACTTGCCGCGCCTATTGATGACTTCCAACTGCCTAAACACTACAAGCGTAAGCAAGTGCGTGGCATGGGCCGTGTATCACGCCTAGCTACCGTTGCGACTGAGAATGCATTGGAGCAAGCCGGCTTAATTGGTCACGATGTATTGACCAATGGCGAAACTGGTATCGCTTACGGCTCTTCAACTGGCAGTACCGATGCGGTTGGTGCTTTCGGAGTAATGCTGAACGAGAAGTCGACACGAGCAATCACAGCAACCACTTACGTTCAAATGATGCCACACACAGCCGCGGTAAACGTAGGTCTGTTCTTTGGTCTGCGTGGCCGCGTGATTCCCACCAGCAGCGCCTGTACTTCAGGAAGCCAAGCCATTGGTTACGCCTATGAAGCGATCAAGCATGGTTACCAAACCGTAATGGTTGCCGGTGGTGGTGAAGAGTTATGCCCAACTGAGTCTGCCGTTTTCGATACCCTTTTCGCTACCAGTTTAAAAAACGACACACCCAAGAAATCCCCTAGCCCATACGACAGCGAGCGTGATGGCTTGGTTATCGGCGAAGGCGCTGGAACCCTGATCCTTGAAGAGTACGAACATGCTGTTGCTCGTGGCGCAAAGATCTACGCAGAAATCATAGGTTTTGCGAGCAACTGTGATGCGGCTCATGTGACTCAACCTCAGATGGAAACCATGCAAATCTGTATGGAGAAAGCATTGAGAGACGCACAACTTCCAGCTGAGAAGATTGGCTATGTTTCTGCGCACGGTACTGCGACTGAAAAAGGTGATATTGCAGAGAGTAACGCGACAGCGAATATCTTTGGTGAAGTACCAATCAGCTCTCTTAAGAGTTACTTTGGCCATACGCTTGGTGCGTGTGGTGCAATTGAAGCGTGGCTCAGCCTAGAGATGATGCATAGCGGTTGGTTCAGCCCAACCCTAAACCTTAAGAATGTCGATGAACAGTGCGGCAAGCTCGATTACATCACGGGCTCAGGTCGCGAATTGGATGTTGAATACTTGATGAGCAACAACTTTGCTTTTGGTGGAATCAACACCTCTATCATCTTCAAGAAAGTCTAAGCTTAGCTACATAAAACGCTAAGTAAATAAAAAGGGCCAGTAACCAAGTTACTGACCCTTTTTTGATTCTATCAATCGCTCAAATTAAGCGTTAGCTTCACGCTCAGCGATGAACTCAAGAGCCATCTTGATACGAGCGATTACGCGCTCTTTACCAACAAGCTCCATCACTGCATCAACAGAAGGAGACTGACCGCCGCCTGTTACTGCTACGCGAAGTGGCATACCGATTTTACCCATGCCGATCTCTAGCTCTTCACATACTGCTGCGATAACACCGTCTTTGATGTTTGCAGTCGTGAAATCTTCAAGCGCTTCAACCTTAGCAAGCGCAAGCTCTAGTGGGCCTTTAGCAACACCACGTAGGTGCTTCTTCGCTGCGCCAGCTTCAAACTCAGAGAAATCTTCGTAGAAGTAACGAGATTGCTCAGCAAGTTCGATAAGCGTGTTACAACGCTCGCCAACTAGCTTGATCACTTCAGTGATAGCTGGACCGTTTGTTGTATCGATCTTCTGTGCGTCTAGGTGCCATTGCAGGTATTTTGCAACGTACTCAGGCTCAGATGTCTTGATGTAGTGGTTGTTCAACCAAAGTAGCTTATCAGTGTTGAATGCAGAAGCAGACTTGCTGATAGCGTTCAGGCTGAAGAATTCAATCATCTCTTCTTGAGAGAAGATCTCTTGGTCACCGTGAGACCAGCCTAAACGAACTAGATAGTTGTTTAATGCATTTGGTAGGTAACCTTCATCGCGGTATTGCATTACAGAAACAGCACCGTGACGCTTAGAAAGTTTCGCACCGTCATCACCAAGAATCATTGCACAGTGAGCGAACGTTGGAACTGGCGCGCCTAGTGCTTCATAGATGTTGATTTGACGAGGTGTGTTGTTGATGTGGTCTTCACCACGAACAACGTGTGTGATACCCATGTCCCAGTCATCCACTACTACTACGAAGTTGTAAGTTGGTGCACCGTCTGTACGACGAATGATCAGGTCATCAAGTTGGCTGTTTGCGATTTCAATGCGACCACGGATTTGGTCATCAAATACTACGCTGCCTTCTTTAGGGTTACGGAAACGGATAACGCACGCATCGCCTTCTTTTGCTGCTTCGTTTGCTGCAACAATTTTAGGGTGGTTAGCATCGTAGCGAGCCATTTCTTTGTTTTCTTCTTGCTCTGCACGAATTTCATCAAGCAGCTCTTTAGACGCGTAGCATTTGAATGCTTTGTCTTCAGCAAGTAGCTTATCAACCATTTCGTTGTAACGGTCAAAACGCTTAGATTGGTAGTAAGGACCTTCATCCCATTCCATACCCATCCATTGCATGCCTTCTAGAATTGCATCAACCGCTTCTTGAGAGTTACGCTCAAGGTCCGTGTCTTCGATACGTAGAACGAATTCACCACCTTGGTTCTTAGCGAATAGCCAAGAGTAAAGTGCAGTACGTGCACCACCAACGTGAAGATAGCCAGTTGGGCTAGGAGCAAAACGAGTTTTAACCGTCATTTAAATACCTTGATTATGTAGGTGATTCTTTTAGTGCTCGCCATTACAAAGCCTGTAACAGAAAAATATCACTAAATTTTGGGCGCTATTTTATCACCACCGCTTAAATCTACAATCAGTAGTGAATGATTAATGCACTGTTGTTGTACGAAAGCTGTTATTGAAAGGCCAATTACGTCTTCAAAGTAGCAAATCGATGGTATTAGCCTGTAGGTTATAGTCGCACATTCTTTATTCCCCTCTCTCATTCCCAAATTGAATCCACCAGCTAATGCACCACTAAGATCAAATTCTTGAATTTATGTTTGACCTTACCCTTACGGGAAGGTTTATGTTAGGCGTAGATGAGAATTGGAGTATCGATATGAACCACTACACAACCGCGCTCAACGGCTTAAATTGCATGGGTTGTGCGAAGAAAGTCCGCACCCTGTTTGCTGATCTCGACAACACGACGATCAATGATATATCGCCGACCTACATCGATATTTCGACTCCATTTAATTACGTTCAACTCAACGAACAGTTGGCGACGCTTGGTTATAGCATGGGCAATAAACTGCACCTTTCGTTATCCGGTCTTAGCTGCGGTAAGTGCGTTAGCAAGCTGACTCAAGCACTTGAACAAACCGAGCAAATCTCAGACCTAGAAATCAGCAAACATGAATTGTCCTTGGTTACTCAGCTTTCAGAACCCGAGCTTATTGAGTTGATCGAAAGCGTGGGTTATCACGCGGCTTCCTACTCAGAAGTTAATGAGCCTTTATCTAATTCAGATTCAGAATACGATAAAAAAACAGCGCCAGTGGAGCCGACACAAGATAAACCTGCTGCTAGCCAATATACCTATCACCTTGTCCTTGAGGGAATGACGTGTGCGAGTTGTGTTTCTTCGGTAGAGAAAGCACTGAAAAAGAATGAGTTCGTCGACCAAGCTCAGATCAATCTCGCAGAACAGACAGCCTTAGTTTTCACCTCTAAAACACGAGACGTCATCGAAAGCGCGCTAATAGAATCCGTAAAAACCGCAGGTTATGGTGCAGAGTTCGTTGATGACGCGGCGACTCAACAACAAAAACAGCAAGAACAACAACTTCGTACCCAAAAAGCTTTCCTAAAAAATTCGGTAAGCGCGCTGCTTATCGGTGCTCCGCTGATGGCGTGGGGTCTGTTTGGTGGCAGCATGACTATTGCTACATTTAACGACCAATTGGCTTGGGGCTTAATCGGTGTCGTCTGTTTGGTACTGCTAGCCACTTCAGGTCGTAGCTTCTTCACCAATGCTTGGCAATCACTGATGCACAAGCGCGCGACCATGGATACGTTAGTTGCTTTGGGTACAGGCGCAGCATGGTTCTACTCCATGCTAGTTGTGTTGATTCCGTCATGGTTCCCTGAGGCCTCTCGCCATGTCTACTTTGAGGCGAGTGCGATGATCGTTGGTCTAATTTCTTTGGGCCACTACATTGAAGCCAAAGCCAAAGCTCGCACCACAAAATCACTACAAGCTTTGATTAACCTACAACCTCAAAAAGCGGTGGTGATTGTCGATGGCAAAGAACAAACTATTGCTGTAGAAGCTATCCAAGTAGGCATGCAAGTACGCGTCAAACCGGGTGAGAAAGTGCCAGTTGATGGTGTTGTGGTATCGGGTGAGTCTTACATCGATGAATCCATGTTGACCGGTGAACCACTTCCCAACGTTAAATCGATGAGTGATGGCGTTTCAGCGGGCACTATTAATGGTGATGGCAGCTTAGTTATTGAAGCGACAGGAATTGGCTCAAGCACTATGTTGGCACGCATCATTCAAATGGTTCGCCAAGCACAAAGCAGCAAACCTGCGATTGCGAAACTAGCCGACTCTATTTCTGCCGTGTTCGTACCCGTTGTGGTCGCGATCGCAGCTGTTGCCGCCCTAGTTTGGTTTTTTGTTGGCCCACAACCAAGTGCAAGTTATATGCTTGTGGTATCGACTACCGTGCTGATCATCGCTTGTCCGTGTGCCTTAGGCCTAGCGACTCCGCTTTCTATTACCGTCGGCGTAGGTAAAGCCGCTGAGCTTGGTGTTCTAATCAAAGATGCCGATGTGTTGCAATCTGCAAGCAAAATTGATGCTGTCGTGTTTGATAAAACAGGCACCCTAACCCAAGGTAAGCCAACCGTTCAGCAAGCCTTTTATGGCGATTTATCAGAACAAGAATTACTGGCTTGTGCTTATTCAGTAGAAGTAGGATCTGAGCACCCACTTGCCAAAGCCGTTTGCCAATATGCAGAGAGCTTGGAAGTTTCAGTACTCCCACACAGCGAATTTGAAAACCAACGAGGGCTTGGGGTTCAAGCAACAATTAACGACAAGAAAGTGCAAGTTGGCTCGCTTAAGTACCTCACCCAATTAGGTATCAATACAGAGGTTGGCGCGGATTTCATCGAGCTTTGCCGCTCGCAAGCGTGGACGCCTATTTTCATTGCGATTGACCAAAAACTGGAAGGCATATTGGGCATTTCAGACGCGTTAAAAATAGATAGCAAACAGGCGATAGCTCAACTAAAATCCGCCGGAATTCACACTGTGCTATTAACGGGCGACAACGACTCTGTAGCTCAAGCGATAGGTAAAAACGTCGGTATCGACGAAGTGATTTCAGAAGTGCTTCCAGAGCAGAAAGCTCAACACATTGTTCAGCTGCAACAGCAATATAAGAGTGTTGCCATGGTCGGAGACGGTATTAACGACGCGCCTGCACTTGCTCAAGCAGATATAGGCATAGCAATGGGTAGCGGCAGCGATGTGGCGATTGAAAGTGCGCAAATGACACTACTCAACTCGTCGCCATTATCTGTCAGTAACGCGATTGAGCTTTCCCAAGCGACCGTGAGAAACATGAAGCAAAACCTGTTTGGTGCCTTTATCTATAATTCACTTGGTATTCCAATTGCGGCTGGTGTGCTCTACCCATTCTTTGGATTTTTACTTAGCCCTGTCGTTGCAGGCGCTGCGATGGCGATGTCATCAATCACCGTAGTCAGCAATGCCAACAGATTAAGACTGTTCAAACCCACTCATTCTAATATCAACAAAAACCATATTCATGAGGTTAACCATGATTCGTAAAATTATGACTCTTACTGCACTCGCTGCAATCTCAGGACAAGCTTTAGCTACTGATGTTCTAAACCACAAATCTCCATACTGCGGCTGCTGCACAGAATGGACAGAACATATGCGAGATGCTGGGTTCGATGTTACTGAGAAGCTCCACGATGATATGAACCCAATCAAGCAGAAGCTAGGGGTAACACAGGAGTTAGCCTCTTGCCACACTGCAGAGATCGACGGTTACGTATTTGAAGGACACATTCCAGCAGATGACATTAAAGCCTTTCTAGAAAACCCACCACGTAATGCGATTGGTTTAGCGGTTCCGGGTATGCCAATGGGTTCGCCAGGCATGGAGTATGGCGATAAGAAGAACGAGTATTCTGTGTATGCGTTTAATGAAAAAGGTCAGGTGTTTGAATACCGTCACTACAACGGAAAATAGAACCTAAACAGACCAACACACAGCAATAAAAAGAAGTCATAAAAATAGAGCCTAGCATTCAGTAAACCCAAGACTGTGGTTTACTTGCTAGGCTCTTTGCTTTTGGACAGTAAAGCAAATCTTGTCGCGGCACCAACCGGGCTGTTAGTACCGCTATGTTCCCCTCGCTAATTAGCTAGCAAGCTATTTAGCAAAAAGCTATTTAGCGAAGAAGCTCACTCGGCTAATAATCTAATAGACTAAGCAACCAAGCGAATCAGCTTAGAAGCCGTAAGAAGCACCGAATACGAATGCGTTGTTCTGCTTAGAATCGCCGTTTGCGAAATCTACACCGTTAGCTTGGCTACGGAATTCAAAGTAAGGTTGAACACCTTGACGAGTCCATGTTGCACGTAACTCGTGGTCCATCGCTTCAGCATCAATCATGTAAACGTTGTTGTAGCTAAGCGCTAAATCAGCATTCACTGTGTAAGCAATGCGGTTATCCATACGGTAATCTGTGTCAGCATTAGCTGAAGTATCATCGATGTGTGCACGAGTACGGTTACTAATAGAGATGCCGTTGTCGAAGTTGTAACCGATCTTAACTAGTGGACGGAACTGAATGCTTTCACCCGCAGAGAATAGATGTTGGTAACCCGCAGCAACCCATAGGTTGTCAGTGATGTTGAAAGATTGCTCCCCACCTACAGTGATGCCTGGAGTAGTATTACCTGCACCGCCATTTTCAGATTCAAGTTTGCCCAGTTGGATACCATCAAACTCAGAATAAACCGTGAAACCGCCTAGAGAGTTATCAAACGTGTGACCAGCTTCTAGCGTAGAAGTCATGTCAGAACCGTGGATACGGCCATCGTCATGAATTTGGATGTTACCCGTTACGTAAGAAGAACCAGCAAAAGCACTAGAAGCGAAAGCAAGAGAAAGAGCACTTAGAGCGATAATTTTTTTCATAGTAAACTGCCTTAGTTTAATTTTTTCAGCGGCACATCTTCGGTACATCATTCACCTTCACCGCTTGAGTAGTTGGTAGCCTCCCTGGCATGAAATCTATGTTGCTCGAATTAATTCGCGTTTAAAAATAAAAGGGACAGCAGAGTGATCCCTCTCACTATCAAAAAAAGACAAGTTATTTAAAACTTTAAAATCAACAACTTAAAAACATAAAAATTGATAAAAAACTTAAGATGGAAAAATATACAGATCGGGATCACGTTATTTCACGAAGAAAAATTAGATCTAGATAGTTGAATCACATCTGATTTAGAGTTTTTTACAGGGGGCTTATTTTTTGAAGAGAATAATGAGAAGCGCGTCACTTTTGGGATTAAAGTCACCTTATGTGCATTGTTGATGATATGACCAAAGGCGATTTCTATATGTTTCAATTTTGGATATGCACCTAATTCGCAGTAAACAAAAAGAGCTCCCGTTTTATCTTGAATAAGATAAAGGTCAGGAGCTCTTCTACTAATAGTGCTTATCGATTATTTAACTGAGGTCACTCGACTTACTTTCTCACCACTTTCTGAAATAGAGCGGATGTAAGTCTCACCAGAAACTGATGGACGTTGTTGCTCATCGTATGTTAGCCAGTTTTCGCCATCAGCAGAGTATTGCAGCTCTACACCTGGGAATTGAACGTTCATCGCTAGCTTACCGTCAACAACCTTCGCACCTGGAACTGGTAGTCGGTAATCAATACCCGCTTTTTCTAGCTTAGCTAGCTCACGTTGACCAAGAATATTCGCGAAGCGATTAAAGTCGCTGTTCAACGCTTGCTTATTCACTAAGTTAGTTTCTTGAGAGTATTCAACACCAACCTTGTAGTCGTTTTCCCAATCTGCTCGGTGCCATGCGCGCTCTGCTGCTGCCAATACGCGAGGGAACACCATGTATTCATATTGCTCGTCAGTACGTACTGTTTCTGACCAAAGTTGAGCTGACAGACCGTAGAAAGGTTTCGCTTCAACCTCACCTTTACCAGTAAAACCATTGCCATCACGGTCTAATGATGTTTCTGCGTTTTGTGGCATGTTTTCTGGTGCGAAGCCAAACATCTTACGAGTATCGGTTGCACGTGTTGCCCAGTAGTAACCACGCTCAGCTGCATCAACTTCGTATGGCATATCCATGTATACGTAGTCTGGGTTAGAGACAATCACGTCATACCCTTTTGCTGACCAATCGTATACTGATGAAGTTCCGCCCCAGTAAAGAACGTCCCAGAAGTTCACGCGTGTACTTTCGGTCGCAAATGCTTCCTCGCCTTCGCTGTATTTCAGACCATCTTGCCATGCTTGGAAGTGGGGAATACCCTTCTCAGCAACAATCTTAGAAACCTGTTCTGCGAAGTGGCTTGGTAGATGACCGAAATCGCTTACAGTACCATCAGCGATCAATGACTGACATTGTGGTGATTGTTGGAACGGCTTATCTTGCTTAGACAAATCGATGTTGCCTTTCCAAGCCACTTTATCTTCTGCATTAATATCTTGTAAGCCTGCGCCTAACTTGATGTTTTTCGCTTCATCGCCGCCGAAGTGCCAAGTCGTTAGCGGTACGCCCGCTTCTTGGTGCATTGCCGCCACTTCAGAGATTACTTTATCGACGAAGTGAGTTGATGACTCCATACATGGGTTAATGAAGCTTTGCTTATCGTAGAACTGAACCGTGGTTACATTCGATGTATCTTGCGGATCCATCAAGCGGTATTCGTTCGCTTCTGCTTCTTTGCCTTCCGCCATGAGACGAGTGTAACGCGCTTCCATTGATACCACAGCTGAACGAGCGTGTGCTGGCATATCAATTTCAGGGATAACTTCGATGCTGCGCGCTTTAGCGTAGCTTAGGATCTCGACGTAATCCGCTTTACTAAAGAAACCAGAGCCAAAGTTGTCTGTTGTTGGACCAGAACCTAGCTGAGGCAGTAAGCAGCTTTGTTCATCCAAATCAAAACAACGATTAGACCCTACATCCGTTAGCTCTGGTAAACCTGGAATTTCTAAACGCCAACCTTCATCATCCGTTAGGTGAAGGTGCAGTTTATTCATCTTGTATGCCGCCATTTGATCTAGCGTTGCTAGGATGGCATCTTTTGAGTGGAAGTTTCGAGCAACGTCCACCATCACACCACGATAATCAAAGCGCGGCGCATCTTTAATTGACAGTTGTGGTAATGATTCAGCGTTCTGACTATCTATTAGGCCAAAAATAGACTGAACTGCGTAGAAAGCACCCGTTTTATCAAACGCTTTAATTGCAATCCCCTCTTCCGAGATGCTTAGTTCATAAGCGCCAGATTTCGCTAAATCACCCGTAAACTGAGTAGGAACAACAGCGACACTCACAGGTAGGTCGCCACTCACATCTACGTTTACCACATCTGCACGTTCTTCAATTGCAGCGAACTGATCAGCGTCGAATGCGTCGTTTGGTAAAGCAATACCACCAGCAATACTTACAGAACCTTCACCCGCTTCTACCGACATTGGCGTTGGCAATAGCGTTGTTGATACATCTTGAGTTGCTAGATCAGCATTCTTTTCAAAACGCGTCACCGCTGTCGCCATTACGTTATTATCATCAGGCGTACGCTTAAGGTTATTACCCTCTAGACCAGTTACGAACGATGCAACATCTTCTGTATTCAATGATGCAATCATCTTAGGTTCTGCGTTTGGCGCCGTCACGAATGCACCTGGCATAAAGTCAGTTTCAAACAGTTGCCAGTATTCACTGGTTAATGGAAGAATCACTTCTTCACCAGCCGCAAAGCCGTCAAATTTTTCAGTAGGTTCTAGCTTGTGAAGGTCACCAGTAACGCGAGTGATCTTAAATTGCTCATTATCAACATCTAAAATAAGACGAATACTGTGGAAGTAGATGCTCCAATCTTTAGAGTCAATCGCTTCACCGTCATTGGTTAGCGTCATGTTCACTTTATTACATGACGCCCATTCAGCACCTAGGTCCTGACAAGCCAAGCCTTCATTCGCACCATGATTAGTTAGAATTTCGTACTGAACATCAAGATTATCAGCCAGTGCATTCACTACTTTTTGTTCTGGTGCTTGCGTTACTGCACAACCTGTTAGGCCAGCCAATACCGCTACAGATAGTAAGTTTCTCTTTAACATCGTATTCACCCATAAATTAAAAATTGAGTAAGAAGCAAAATGGAGCGCTTCGAAAGTTAGATAAACTATATGGGCTTATTTTTTACCGTGAATTAAATCGAGCTAATAAAGTGATCGGCTTCAAATCTCAAAAATATTGATAAGTTTAATTTAAATAAAATCATCAAGTTACAAGCAACGGCACTTCCGTCATTTTAATTTTGACGTAAAATTTGAGAAATGAATCACAATCTTTTTTACCGATTTCATAAAATCGTGTCATTGGTAGTCAGAAAGGATTTAGAGTTTCAGCGTATTATTATACTTTTCGTACAAACAACGTGACATTGTTCTCAAAAAAAACCGTTAAAAAACACCGTCAAAATCGATTTTAACGAGTTTAATACTTCCTTAAGGAGCTCCCTTTGCGTCCACTCTGGTACATGGTTTTATTCGTTCTCGCTTTTTCAGCTAGGCAAGCGGTCGCCGAGCCCCTTTATTGGCAAGCACAAAAGGATGATCTGACACTCACTATCTTAGGTTCAGTGCACGTTGGAGACGAGAGTATGTACCCCCTTCCTTCGGCGATCACCGACGCGCTAAAAAACAGTGATGGCTTAATTATCGAAACGGATATCAGAAAGTCTGATGGCGTTGTATATCCCCGCAACAAACTCACGACTGCCGATGTACTCAATACAGAACAGCTGCAATTATTAACCGACATATCAAAATCATTGGGCATGCCGACGCAACAACTGCTTCGCTCACCGCCTTGGGCAACTTCTCTCTCCATACAAATGCAGCAGTTAAAAAACCTTGGTTATGGCTCCGCCAGCGGCGTTGATGCGACGCTAGCGAACAAAGCGACTACCCAAGATGTTCCGGTTATCAGTTTGGAGCCTCTGCAATTCCAAATAGACCTGATGACAAAACAAAAGGACGACGGTAAAGAGTGGTTAGTCAGTAGCCTTGAAGAATTTGACCAAACTGATCGCGTGGTTCATTGCCTGATTGAAAGCTGGAAAGCGGGTGATTTAGCGAAGCTGGAAGCCTTCTCAGAACTGTCAGAGATGTCGCCTGAACTTGAGAAAGCATTCTTAACCGATCGCAACATAGACTGGGCAAACAAACTATCCTCCAATGATTGGAAGCTTAAGACTAAAGGGAACTACATGATAGTAGTTGGTACCTTGCACCTAATTGGAGAAGGTAACCTTATACAGTTATTAGAAAAGAAAGGCTTCAGTGTCATTCAGCAATCACAAAGCCAATCAGCCCAATGTCAATTTGAGACTAGCTAAAAAAGCTAACGATGCTCAACCTCATTTTGTTTTCGTTATAAAAGCATTTCCTTAATAACAGAATCTTTACATTTAATAGCACCATTGCAGTGCTATTATCTTTCGCTCTTTTTACCTATAGCGTTGTTCTAATGAAACCAGTACTTTTTGCTTTCCCTTTAGCCCTCACGATGCTGATGCCCTCAATAGCCTCAGCCAAAGAAACATGCACCATCGAACAGTTTCAGGCGATAGACATACAACCGGATACCAAAGGCGGTGTATTAGATAAAGAAAGCGGACAGTTTTTGATTACAGAGAAACCACCGATGCGCTGCGCCAATATTACGTTCACAACATCTACAACACGAAACCGTATCGCAAGCCAAATGAACAACAATTTTGAAGCAAACTTTTACGACAACCAAACGGGAAGCTCTCACTCGGTGACGTTTGATGAAGATGAAATAAAGGCAGGTTACATTCGAATAGGCCCGAATAAGCCAGCGGAAGCGTATGTTTGTTTTGTTACCTCGGAAACACCGATAAAAGATATTACGTGTGATGTGAATTGATCATTGAGTTGCTTGAAGAAAAAAACAGGGCTAAGGGAAAGGTCCGTTTTCCGCATAGCCCTATTTTGCTGCTTACTCGGTTGCTTACAATATGTCGGCGCTCTCTTCGGAATAACGAGCAATAATTGGATTTTGTAGTGCATTAGGATCGCCCGGCGACCACATTCCACGCTTCATGCCTTTTACAATAAGATGTATTACCGCAGCATCAATCGCTGACATCACAGCGATATTAACGGGTTCATTTTGGCTGTAGCCCATTTCAACTTCTAATAGTTCTTTGTAGTCAACAAACCTGAATGCGCCGAATCCTATCTCATGTGATGAAATGGTTTTTGTCGTAGTCACACTCAACAGAACTTGCCCTGTTCTTACATCAACGGCTCTTAAGTTAACTGTCACTTGATCGGTTCTATACTGCCCTGAGCCACCAATGCCAAGATACTTCGCACCAGCCCCACCTGTAACAATATTAGAGTCATAAGCAACAATACCGCCTTCAATAACGATATTCGCAGAGCTCAACGATGTTAAGTCGGCTCCGTGATTGTTCACTACCTTGTCTTTTTTCTGAGCAGCACGAATGATCTTACGTTCCGTCAACAAGTTCTGGAGCCCTTCACGCTCTAGAGGAACAAACCACTGGGAATCTATCAATGCCGTGGTCAGTAAAGACGTTCCACCCTGTGGCACTGCTGTGGAAAAGTTACTGTTTGGCTGAGGTTTATACTGTCCCGTTTGATCTCTAAAATCATAAACCGAAACAAGTATTTTACCGCGAGGCTGAGGTAATGAGATCAGGTCCGTATAAGTCGATCCTCTCGGCATCAACTTTGGCGTTTCAGAAGTCTCTGGAATTTGCATAGAGTAAGTGCACCCTCCCAACACAAAGGTCAAGAAGACGATAATGATCGATTTCATAACACAATCCTTGTGATTAGAGGTCGGGGTTTAATCCAGAGACACTGATTTCTGTCGATTCCCCAGTCTCTTTATCGACGATTTGAACCAACAAAGTCCCGGAATCATCCACAATATTCAGGAAAAAATCATCAGTTTCCAACTGCCCCGTGTTTCCATTACCCACGTCAGCAAGCAATTGGCTAATTAAACGGGACTCTAAACTAGACGCTAAACGATCTAAGGCTGATTCTTGCTCATCAAAGATATCCCTTGCACTTGGGTCTTCATAATCATTGATAGCATTAGCGTGATTAAAAAGGTGAGAACTGTTTAAAGCGTTTCCGCCAAAACTTGGATTTACGGGCGTATAAACTAATTCGCTTGAGTAAACCGAAGGCGAAACTATCAGCGCAATGAGCGCGGCCTTTCTGAAAAATATCGACATCCTTGGCTCCTTAAAATTCATCATGGTCTAGATCGTAAGTGTCCTGAAAGATCCGTTCCGCTTGCCATCGGATGATGTAATTCCCAACCACTCGTGTTGCATCGGCAGCGCGTTCTTTCGCTTGTCTACGACCAGGGGACAACGCCGTACGGAAGATCGGTTTTCTAGAGTGTTGAACCTCTATGATGCTTCCTGATAACGCCGTTGGCCTTTCTTTTACCGTCAAATTTTCCTTAAGGTCGGGATAACTATCATTGAGCGATTGCGAGAAGAAAAAATAGAAATCCTCTCCCAACCGCGTAATGGTTCTGTCCACAATGATTCCATCGACTTCACTGAAGTCATTGAATTTTTCCTTAAGATTATTTGTCGAGTCCTCAAGTTTTTGTCCATTTTCTAAAGGAGCAGCATTTTCAAGACCATGACTCTTTTCTTCTGCATGAAGAGCAAAGGAAAGCAGAGTTATTGTAAGCAGCTTGATTTTCATATGTGCTCCCATTCAAAGTCTATTTACAAAATGAGAATGTGATTCGTTGAAACTGAATAAAGCGTAATTCATGCTTACAGTGGCATATATAAACTTTCGAATTAATTACTGAAGGGAATTGATTAACTAAGGTTGGTAGGATTCGGTCAAATACTAATTAAATTTCATATGAACAACTAAATATTTTCAACTTTAAGTTTATAGCTGTTCGTAAATTCAAGGCCTAGGATTTCGATAAGACAAAGGTTCACTCATTCCCTACGCAGTTTATTTTCGTAGGGATCATAATCACGAACACTTTAAGGTAAAGATGATGGTAATTGGGAAAGCATCACTTATCAGCTTAACTTGTTTATATTTTTTATCAGGAGGTTTTAATAATGCTATCGCGTCAGATATAGAAGGGGATTTTTTACATAATGTTAATCAAGATATAGTCAATGATTATAATTATTTAGAAAGCTTCTCTTCTGGAGATTTAGATAATTATTCAGAATTAAATATATCTAATGCTACTGATTCAATAGCAATAATAAAGCAACGCAGTCCTGGTATTACCGCGAACAACAGAGCGAAGATAACGCAAAGCGGAAGTTCTAACTCCGCATACATTGGTCAAACAGGGCGCAATAATACCGCCTTAATAGACCAGAATGGTTCAAATAACGATGCCGCTATTGGGCAACTCGGAGTAAATTCTGAAGCGCTTATTTCCCAAGACGGGAATAACAATTTAGCAGTTATCGGACAAGCTAACTTCTCAAGACAGAGTAGTCAGCTGAGCATTGACCAAAAAGGCAATGGCAATACTGCTTATTTGGTTGGTTCTGGAAGAAGTAATTTAGGAATTTCTCAAGACGGCAACGACTTTGCTTTAGTGAAAGCGTCTAGCTCAATGAGAATTCACATCAATCAAGCCAATTAGCGCGCAGTATGGAAAGCTTGATTCACCGTTGCTTCTCGATGAAGTAACAACATAGTCGACATGGAAATGTATAAGGATACAACTTATGAAAGTTACACAAATTGGAATTATAGTCGGTGCTATTCTGGGCTTTAATGCAGCATACGCAGATAATTTACCTGCTCCTTTTCCAGCCTCTGAGCCAGCGTTGGGGACAATAGAAGGAACAACCGATCTTGGCATATCATCGACAGTAGCCGGTATTCAACCTTTAGCGATGGATAATACTGCCGTTTGGCAAATGGGTAGTGGCGATAATGCCAATGTCACCATTAACCAGAACACGTCTGGTGTTACTGATGGGCATGTTGCACTAGTTGACACACATGCTAGCTATAACTCTGACGTAGTGGTTCAACAAGATGGCAATCTCAATGAAGCTCACGTTAAGTTACGCTATGTAAACAACAACGCCTGGGTTGATCAAGATGGTGTTAGTAACCAAGCCCAAATTACAGTTCAACCTTATGGTCGAAGCAATGATTTACGAGTTACACAAGTGGGTAACGAGAACATCTCTGTCGTCAATGCTCTAGGTGGTGCTGACTACAATGAAGCTGATGTGAATGTCTCTGGTAACTCCAATACAACCTATACCGAGTTTAGTAACGCGAGTGTTGATAATAATGATGTAGACATCGATATCAGCGGCGATAATAACTATGTTCAAACGATAGTCAACACCGATGTTGGTGGTGGCGACGATAACTATGTCGATATCGATCTCGTGAGCAGTAGCGATAACCGAGTATTCACGTTACAAACAGGATCTCATTCAGATGCCATTGTTAGCTTAACAAACAGCAGTTCAAACCAATTTATGATTGAACAAACCTCTTATGATACTGCTCTCGTTTCAGGTAATGGCGCAAGTGGTAATGTCGGTATAATTTATCAGAATTAATATGATAAAGAGTGCATATATTAAAACGGCGTTGATCGCCGTTTTATTTATTTCTTTCCATTTTAATGGATTTTCTTCTGATTTAAATTCAGTACAGTGCCTGATAAAAAATAAAAGTCTTATTCTGACCATAAATAACAGTGTGGCATCTTCATTAACGTTGAGTACGAACACCAACTCTAATTTCAACCAGAATACGAATAGTGGTATTACAACGTTGATTATTAATATAAATCAGTTTCCTGCCACTATAAAACTTCACCCAAACAAGGGGATCTGGAAAATTCATAAAGACTGTACAATCAATAAAATAAAACCATAAATCTCGGTAATTCCCTCTTTCTACTTAAGTATTATTTTACCTTCGACAATACTATTAAATTAATTTCATAGATTTGATGAATAATTAGCTTTAAAAATTAGCAAAATAACAATACGTGCTTTAAACTAAAACACCTAAAGTTCAAGTAATGAGTTAAGAAAAGGAGTTCCACATGGCTAAACTGGAGGCTCATAACGCCATTTTACTTGCGGAGAACAATTTACAATCGATACTACTAAAAGAGTCTATAGAACAGAAAGTTAACCTGAACATAAAACTCATATCACCGGAAAGGCTCAGTGCTAAATCCCTAAAAAACGATGACTTAGTTCTGATTATTATTGATTTCCCGACAATGAGTAAGCAATACATTGAGAAATACCAGGAGCTCAGAGATGACGTAGCAAGTGATGTCCATGAAGTGCTACTCAATACACCAGGCGATTTCCCGCACTCTGAAATGCTTAAATGGCAGTATCTTGTCGGCATTTTTTATACGTCGGACACGCTTGAAAAGCTCGTGGCCGGCTTTAACTGCATTTTGCAAGGCGAGATGTGGATGAGTAGAAAGCTCATTTACCAGTACATTAGCTTCTACAGAGAGAGGCAGTGCGCGAAAACCAGTCCTTATTACCTCAAGCTGACCAAACGCGAGCAGCAGATCATTAAGTTACTCGGTGATGGAGCATCTAACACTCAGATAGCAGATACCCTCTATGTCAGTGAGAATACGGTCAAAGCACACCTTCACAACACGTTTAAAAAAATCAAGGTGAAGAATCGCTTACAAGCTTTGATCTGGGTTAAGAACAACGTTGCGACAAATGAGTTTGTCCAATAGACCTAACTCTCTGCCCTCAACCATAAACAGTCAATGCAGTTAGAATGTAGAAATCCCAAATACAAAAAAGCCGTAGCATTTCTGCTACGGCTTTTTCTAATGTGGTCGGTGAAGAGGGATTCGAACCCCCGACCCTCTGGTCCCAAACCAGATGCGCTACCAAGCTGCGCTATTCACCGAGATATCTAACTGGCTCATTGCCTGTCGATGGAGCGTATAATACGGGTTCTGAATTTATCCGCAAGGGCTTTTTCTCATATTTATTGCGATTTTGAATCGTTCGAACAAAAGACATACAACAACGAGCATGATGTGACGAAAAACACACAGTTACCAACAAGTATTTAACTTATGAAACAGGATTGATCCAGATCAGTGAATTGATAATGCTTGTTAATACACTAAGCCATGTCATATAACTTTGAGGTATACACATGGACTTTTGGCTAGATCTCCTATTTGGTAATGCGGTGGGACTATCTTCAATGATAGTAATCTTCGGGGCTCTGGGTCTCATGATGTTTTATGGAGGCTTCTTCATATACAAAGTTATGACTGAAAAATCTCCTCACTAGAATCGCTCTGCCTAAATCATTTACTTTTAAGTATTCTTTTACTTTATAAGTAAATGTCAAAACGCTTTGCACCGGAGCAGACTTATTGTCTTCTCCGGTTTTTTCATTTTTAAACCTAACCTCAACTTAGGTATACTTACCCTATCCTTCTCCAACTTGAGATACACACTATGTCTCATGATGATGACTTAGATCTATTCCAAGAAATGATGGGCGATGTTAAACGTATCGACCATGACACCGCTGAACACCAGAAAGTACACCGAGTCACCGAATCTCACCTTGCTAAGCGTGAAGCCGCAATGTGGCTGTCTGACGACGAGAAAGACTACTTATCATTAGACTATTCGCCAATGATCAAGCCAGACGATGTTGTTGCTTATAAAAAAGACGGTGTACAAGAAGGCGTATACAAAAAGCTGCGCCTAGGAAAATACCCTATTCAAGCCAAGCTCGACCTTCATAGGAAAACACTGAAAGACGCACGTAACGAAGTGCTTTCATTTTTGCGTCAGTGTTTAAGAATGGATGTTCGTACCGTCATCATTGTTCATGGTAAGGGTGAGCGTTCGAATCCACCTGCAATGATGAAAAGCTACGTGGCAAATTGGCTAACACAAATCAACGACGTTCAATGTGTTCATTCTGCTCAGCAATTTCATGGTGGTACGGGCGCAGTCTACGTAATGCTCAGAAAGAGTAATGAGAAAAAGCTAGAGAACAGAGAGCGCCATCAAAAACGCACCAGTTAATAGGTTGAGATAGATAAATGGACTAGTAACGATTTTGCATCAAGATCGATATTTCGTGCCTAGACTCACACCAAGTGCTAAAATTACCTCAGTTAACGAATTTCAACTCAAAGCAACTATCCAAAGGTTGCTTTTTGTTTATCTACATTTCCGTTGTGAAACGCTAAGAGAATATCATGCCACAAGAATCCCAAGCTAAACGCCTTAATAAATACATCAGTGAAACTGGTTTTTGCTCACGCCGCGAAGCCGATAAACTGATTGATGCAGGCCGAGTTACTATTAACGGTAAGATCCCTGAAATGGGTACTAAAGTCTTGCCAGGTGATGATGTTGAGATCGACAATAAGCCTGTTCGCTCAAAAGAGAAGCCGATTTACATTGCTCTCAATAAACCAACAGGTATCACCTGTACGACTGAGCGTGATATTCCTGGCAACATCGTCGACTTTATTGGCCACCACAAGCGCATTTTCCCGATTGGTCGTCTAGATAAGCCTTCTGATGGCCTTATCTTCCTAACCAATGACGGCGACATCGTAAACAAGATCCTACGTGCAGGTAACAACCACGAGAAAGAATACGTGGTGCGTGTAGATAAGCCGATTACGACGGAATTCTTGAAGCAAATGGGCGCTGGCGTTCACATTCTCGATACAGTCACTTTGCCATGTAAAGTAGAGAAAGAGACTAAGTTCTCATTCCGAATTACGCTAACACAAGGCCTTAACCGCCAAATTCGCCGTATGTGTGAAGCGCTCGGTTATGAAGTATTTAAGCTACGCCGTGTTCGTATTATGAATATCTCACTAGACGGTATTCCTAACGGCAAATGGCGCTACCTGAGCGACGAAGAGATCACTGAAATTTTAGCGATGTGTGAAGGCTCAGTAAGTACGGAAGATGCGTCAAAAATGAACGCGAAAGGTCAACGCATTCGCAAAGCGACTGACGCGAAACTTTTTGATAGCCGTGAAGAGAACCAAGCTTCAACAGCGCGCCGTAATCAAAACGAGAACCGTACTCGCACTTACCGCGGTAACAATGCGGATGAATTCCGTCATGCACCTAATTCAAAGCGTGGCCGCAATTCATCGAATGGTGAAAGCGGTGGTAATACCGAGAACTGGAAATCGAACTCTCGTTCAGAGCGTTCTAATTCAGATAGAAATCGTTCGGATCGCAATCGCACAGATCGCGATAATACCGATCGTAGAAGCGGGAAGCCGGCAAACCGCAGCCAAGATTCAAACAGACCGAACAAACCTGCACCAAAGCGTGTTGGTGGTACTTTAGGTCTGAAGAAGTAGTCTGAATCAGTAAGACGAGACTCTCGATAAAAACGCCCGCTAGATTAGTCTAGCGGGCGTTTTTGTTGGTCATTCGATAGTTTTATCATCATGACGACGACAATCTATAAACATAAATCAGCAAACTGGCCGCGAGTCAGAAGTGTTAAGTCTTTTGGGTCTAATTCAATCTCTAGCCCACGCTTACCTGCACTCACACATATCGTTTCAAAACCTGTCGCACTGGAATGAACGAAGGTAGGTAGTGCTTTCTTCTGACCAAGCGGACTAATTCCCCCCACGACATAACCCGTGGTTTTCTGAGCAATATCTGGATCAGCCATCTCTGCTTTTTTGCCTTTCGCCGCTTTTGCTGCCAGCTTTAGGTTTAGCTTCTGGTCGACAGGAATAACGGCGACTGCCAAATCTTTCGCCACACCATTCAAGCAGAACAACAGCGTTTTGAATACACGTTTGGGATCTTGACCAAGCGCTTCAACGGCTTCTAAACCATAGTTCGTATTATTGGCATCATGATGGTACTGATGCACGCTATGAGCGATTTTCTTTTTCTTGGCGAGATTGATTGCTGGGGTCATAACAAATCCAAACGATAGATAAACAAAAAGCGACGCCGAGGCGTCGCTTTAGTTAAATTTATCATGGTGCTAGAGTCAATCTAATTTAGCACCTATTGATACAATTGCTTGGATTCAATTACTTGTAAACCATTTGGCCTGAAGGCGCGTACTTGTTCACGTCAACCGGGCTGTTTGCTTCTAGGTACTCTTTCAGTACTTCAGCATCAACAAAACCAGTATTTACGTAACCTGGGTGATCAGACAGTTTAGGGTAACCGTCACCACCAGCAGCGTTAAAGCTTGGTACTGTGAAACGGTAAGTTTCGTCTAGACGAAGCTGTTTGCCACCGATGAATACATTCGATACTTCACCGTTCGCTACTGTCATAGAGATACCAGCAAACTGAGCGTAAGCACCAGAATCGATTGGTTTAGTCGCTACTACATTTAGGTAATCCAGAACTTCTTTACCCGTCATGTCTGTGTAAGTCAGGATGTTTGCAAAAGGCTGTACCTTCAGTACATCTTTGTAAGTAACATTACCGGCTTCAATTGAGTCACGAACGCCACCAGAGTTCATCACAGCGAAGTCTGCTTTTGCACGCTCCATGTGAGAAGTCGCAATCAAACGACCTAGGTTGGTCTGTTGGAAACGAACGACGTTACGATCGCCTTCAAGCTTGCCATTTGTCTCAGCGATTTGAACTTCTAGCTGTGCTTGACCTTGCTCTTGGAAAGGACGTAGGAATTCAAGTAGCTCTGGGTCTTGTGCGATTTCAGCTTGAATAAGAACACGTTGCTTCTTACCGTCGATCTTAACTTTCTTCTTAAGGTTAACTGGAATCAGGTCGTAGCTCACCATCTCTAGCTCGCCATTACGGAATTCGTAATCAGCACGACCTACGTACTTGCCCCACTCGTGAGCTTGAACGATGTAAGTACCGTTCTGTACGTCAGGCTTACACTCATCACCCGGCTTGAAGTTTTTCTTCGCAACGTTAGGGCCTTCCATACATACAGGCTCTTGAGAGTGACCACCAACGATCATGTCTAGATCGCCTTCGTTTAGGTAACGAGCAAGTGCGACATCACCCGGAGCATTAACACCACGTTGGCCATTTTCGTAGTGACCCATATGAGTCACAGCAAAGATTAGATCCGGTTTTTCTGTTTCTTTAAGTTCAGCGATTAGCTTCTTCGCTTCTTCTTTAGGATCACGGAAGTCGATGCCTGCGATAAATTCAGGGTTACCAATCTTTTGGGTATCTTCAGTTGTTAAACCAATAACCGCAATCTTGATGCCTTGCTTTTCGAACATCTCGTAAGCTTGGAACTTACGTTCACCTGTCGCTTTATCGTAGATGTTTGCAGATAGCATTGGGAAGTTAGCCCAGTCGATCTGCTTTTGTAATACGTCTAAAGAGTTATCAAACTCGTGGTTACCCAATGCCATGGCATCGTAACCAATTTTGTTCATACCTTTAAAATCAGGTTCTGCGTCCTGAAGGTCTGACTCTGGAACACCCGTGTTGATGTCACCGCCAGATAGAAGCAACACGCTACCGCCTTCTGCTTCAACTTCTGAACGAAGTTGGTCAACTAGCGTTTTACGTGCAGACATGCCGTATTCGCCATATTTATTCTGCCAGAAACGACCATGGTTATCGTTTGTGTGAAGAATCGTTAGCTTGTAAGTTTCGTCTTGGTTCCAATCATGAGCTGATTGAGACGCACACCCAGCTAGAGTAGCTAGAATTGCAGCACTTAGTGCTGTCTTTAGAATAAGGCGTTGCTTCATTGTCATACCTTTGAACTTTTTAGGGAATCCACTGCTTTTTATAATCTATTGCGACCCCTTTCCTGGAGTTCGAACAATAAGACTTCAACATGACTAATCTTAAATTAACATTCTAGATGTAACACGACGATTTCATATTTATGTCGAATTGGTCACGCATAGGTCAACAGTTAAGTGTAACAAAATTATGAGATTACACTCAAACTTCCCCTGCATCACAAGCAATCGTTTACTTACAAAGTGTGATGAATATCAGTAATTTACTGCAAACAGGACTGACCTAACACTCATATAAGAGTTTCTTAGGTAATAACCCGCCACGTTAACAACTCTTTAAATGAACGGTTTATGTTCGGCTGATTTTACGAGATAAAAAAAAAGCCCAATTCAGAGAACTGGGCTTTCTTAGATCAACTTTGTTAAATAACGTTTCCGTTACTTCACATCCATCTCAATTATTTAATATCAATATGCTCAAAGCCTTTGATAAGGTCATCAAGTGCTTTCATCTGCTTCAAGAACGGCTCTAGTTTGTCTAGAGGTAGCGCAGATGGGCCATCACAACGAGCTTGGTCTGGGTTTGGGTGAGCTTCAATGAACAGACCCGCAATACCCGTAGCAAGACCCGCTTTAGCAAGTTCAACCGTTTGCTCACGACGACCGCCAGATGCAGCACCTGATGGGTCACGCATTTGTAGAGAGTGCGTCACGTCGAAGATGATTGGGCTACCGTTTGAAGACTTCTTCATTACGCCAAAGCCAAGCATATCCACAACAAGGTTATCGTAACCCATGCAAGCGCCACGCTCACAAAGGATGATGTTGTCATTACCGCACTCAGCGAACTTATCAACGATGTTGCCAACTTGATTCGGGCTCATGAACTGAGGCTTCTTCACGTTGATTACTGCGCCAGTCTTAGCCATTGCTTCAACAAGATCAGTTTGACGAGCTAGGAATGCAGGTAGTTGGATTACATCAACCACATCCGCAACAGGCTGAGCTTGAGCTTCTGTGTGGATATCAGTAATGATCTTCACGCCGAAAGTATCTTTCAGCTCTTGGAAGATTTTGAGACCTTCTTCCATTCCTGGACCACGGTATGAATGAACTGAGCTGCGGTTCGCTTTATCAAAAGACGCCTTAAATACGTAAGGGATGCCCAGCTTCTCGGTTACTTTTACATAGTGCTCACATATCTGCATAGCAAGATCGCGAGATTCAAGAACGTTCATGCCTGCAAATAGCGTAAATGGCTTGTCGTTAGCAATTGGCATATCGCCAATATGAACTGTTTTCTGTTCCATCATATTCTCTCTAAATAATTATTAATTAGTGAACAACCACTGTCTTTTCGTTCATGACGTTCACTTGAGATTTCAGTAACTCAGATGCCGGGTCATCTGGGCATTGGTCGATAAAGTATTGATAATCGGTTGCGGCTACTTGGTGACAGTCTAGCTGCTGATAGATAAAACCGCGGTCACGGATTTCATATGGGTCATCAGGTACAAACGTCAAAGCAAGGTCAGTACACTTCAATGCAAGTGTATAACGCTCTTCTCGCAGCAGTGCACTCTTGAGCAGGGCTAACCACTTACCAATAATTGTTGGGTGGTCGGCGACTTCTAAGTGCTCAGGTTTCACCTTAGCTAATGGGCCGTCATGTCCAATTAACCATGCTCGCAGCGTTTGTTCGCCAACATACTCACCGTTATAAGGGTTAATATAAGCTGTAGCTTGCCCGTACCAACTTACTTTAAGTAAGAATTGAGTCGGGAAAGAGACGCCCTCTACAGGAAAGCCTAGCTTGCGACCTAGAAAAAGAAAAATCGCCCCCAGACTGACTGGAATACCTTTCTTTCTCTCAAGCACTTTATCGATGAACGCGTTTTCCGAAGAGAAATACGCATCTTTATCGCCAGCAAAACCCCATTCATAAAAGAATAGTCGAATAAAAGATTCAAACTTCTGCTGTTCATCGGTTTCATTAACCAAAGCAAACTCGGCGTCTTTTAACAATCTCGCTAGCTCTTGCTCTGCCCAACTGTCTTGAGTTTCTGGGTTAATCGCTTTATTTAAGATCAATGCACCTTCAGCTAATTCTAGCTGGTCAAAGTCTTCATCAAAAAATTCGTACATAGATAGTTAACCGAAATAAGGAGATCATTAACCGAAAAATGTTGGTGTCTTGGTCATTGCGATTTTGCCTGCCATCGCTAACCAGCCAAGCGCACCAAAGAAAGAGAATACTCTCAGTAGCTTGTTTTTACCTAGCTTAAGCGCAAAGAAACCTAATGCGATGTAAGCCATAACACAAGTTAGTTTTTCGGTTAACCATGGTGCTGCTGGTGTAAATGGAATAAAGCCAGTGATGAAAATCAAACCAATACCCGATAGCAATAGCAACGAGTCATTGATATGAGGGAAACGCTGCAAGAAAGGATGCTTAAGCTTAGGTGAGTTAGCCATCATAAGAGCGAAACGAATCGAGAGAAGTAGCGCACTTATAGCAATCGTTAATAGGTGAAAATGTTTTAGACCTTCGTACATGGTATTCCTTTATATTTTTATATGTGCTTTCGTTAACACGAGCCTCACAATACCCGTTAATGCTCTGTATTTCTGCGTTAAATGCATTATCGGGTTAAATGTATTGTCGAGTTAAAGGTATCAATTTAGCAAGTTCATCATCCATTGCTCACAAGACGATTAACAATCACTAACTATGAACAGTAACGACCCAATGTCACTCGGTCATTACCACCGTAATCTTTCTCTGTGACAACATCGAGATAACCGAGCGCCTGCATAATCTCACGAACTGCCAAACCTTGGTCATAGCCGTGTTCAAATGCTAACCAACCTTCATTTTCCAAAAAGCCACGTGCGTTTTCAGAAATGTATCGAATATCTGCAAGCCCTTTCTCTTCAGCAACCAGTGCTGTGATCGGCTCAAAACGCACATCGCCTTGAGACAAATGAGGATCATTCTTCTCAATGTATGGCGGGTTAGAAACAATCAGAGAGAATTTCACAACGCCTTCAGAGCTCAAAGGCTCAAACCAACTACCATGCAAAAAAGTCGCATTGGTGATGTTGAGACGCTGTGCATTCTCTGTCGCAAGCTGCTGCGCTTCAGGGCGAAGATCAATACCCGTCACCTGTCGATTCGGCATCTCAGACGCCAATGCTAACGCGATAGCACCTGTACCTGTCCCTAAATCGAGAATCGCGCCTTGCTTGCCAAAGGTTTTATCCAACGCTACTTCAACCAAACGCTCGGTATCTGGGCGTGGGATTAATGTAGAAGGGGAAACTTTTAACGGCAGTGACCAAAACTCACGCTCACCGATAATGTAAGCCACAGGCTCACCGGTTAAGCGACGTTTTAGAAGGGCATTGAATTCAGACTCTTGCTCAGAGGTGAGATGCTTCTCAGGCCAAGTCAGTAGGTAAGATCTTGGTTTATCTAAGGCGTGACAAAGCAGTACCGCGGCATCAATAGAGGGTGATGTGTTATCACCCTCTTGAAGCTTTACGATTGCTGCTTTTAAAGCACTTTCAACCGTATATGCTGACTGCATACTGGTTAGTTGTTCTCTGCAAGTGCAGCAAGCTGATCGGCTTGGTGCTCTTGAAGTACAGGATCAAGCAAGCTTTGCATGTCACCTTCAAGTACTTCGTTAAGACGGTAAATTGTAAGGTTGATACGGTGATCCGAAACACGGCCTTGTGGGTAGTTGTACGTACGAATACGGTCACTACGGTCACCCGAACCTAGTAGGTTACGACGTGTATCAGAAACCGCTGCCGCGCGGCGCTCTTCTTCTGCTTGAACAATACGAGCAGCAAGAACAGCCATCGCTTTCGCTTTGTTTTTATGCTGAGAACGCTCGTCCTGACACTCTACTACTGTACCCGTTGGTAAGTGAGTAATACGGATTGCTGAATCCGTGGTGTTAACGTGCTGACCACCCGCGCCTGATGCACGGAAAGTATCAATTTTAAGGTCGCCCGCTTTGATTTCTGGAAGATCCGCTTCTGGGATCTCAGGCATAACCGCAACCGTACATGCTGACGTGTGAACACGGCCTTGAGATTCGGTTTCAGGTACACGTTGTACACGGTGACCGCCTGACTCAAACTTCATGGTGCCGTAAACAGCGTCGCCACTAACCTTAGCGATCATCTCTTTGTAGCCGCCTTGCTCAGAAGCATTGCTGCTCATGATTTCAACACGCCAACCTTTCTTCTCAGCAAACTTAGAGTACATACGGAACAGGTTGCCCGCGAAGATACCTGCTTCATCACCACCCGCACCTGCGCGGATTTCTAGGAAACAGTTACGCTCATCGTTTGGATCTTTTGGAATAAGAAGAATCTGTAGCTCATCCGTCAGACGCTCAATTGCTGCTTTCGCATCTTTGATTTCATCTTGAGCCATTTCACGCATTTCTGCGTCGTCTTCGTTTGCCATCTCTTCAGCAGCTTCTAGATCTTCTTTCGCTTGCTGGTATGACTGGAAGCAAGCTGTCACTTCTTCAAGTTGAGAGTATTCTTTCGAAAGTGCACGGAATTTGTCTTGATTCCCGATTACATCTGGATCACCAAGTAGATGTTGAACTTCTTCATAGCGTTCAACAAGTGTTTCAAGCTTTACTAGAATCGAGGCTTTCATAATGTCTTATCTTGTTGGAGGTCTAATATTATTGAGGGTTTTCTAAGCCCAAACTCTGTCTAATGACCATTAATTTTGCAGGTTCTCCTTGCTCAGCTGCACTTTGAAGTGCGCGCGTTGGAGCATGGATCAATTTGTTTGTGAGCTTATTGCTGAGCTCGAGTAAAACTTTTTCAGGGTCACCGCCAGCGGCAAGCGATTGTAAACTTTTACTTAATAATTCTTCGCGGATTTCGTTAGCCGATTTACGGTAATCTCGAATACTGTCTACCGCTTGTAAAGAGCGCATCCAACTCATGAACGCGGCACTTTCTTCACTGACGATCGCTTCAGCTTGAATCGCTTCAACTTTACGTTGTTCGATATTGCCATCAACAATCGACTGCAAATCATCAACCGAATAAAGGTAGGCATCATTTAGATCACCAACCTGTGATTCCACATCACGAGGCACTGCAATATCAACCAATAACATAGGTTGATGCTTTCTTGTTTTTAGAGCGGTCTCAACCATACCTTTACCAATAATTGGCAGCGGGCTTGCGGTTGAACTGATCACGATATCTGCTCTGTGCAGGTGATCCGGAATTTCATTTAAGCTGATCACTTCAGCACCAAACTCTTCGGCTAACCCTAAAGCACGCTCACGAGTTCGGTTAGCCACAATCATTTTAGTACAGCCATTTGCTGAAAGGTGCTTAGCCACAAGTTCAATCGTTTCACCAGCACCAACCAACAACACGGTTGAATCAGCAATCGACTCAAAAATATGCTTGGCTAAAGTACAAGCTGCGTAAGCCACAGACACCGCACTTCCGCCGATTTCTGTTTCCGTTCGAACGCGCTTCGCCACAGAAAATGATTTCTGGAACAGCTTTTCCATTGAAGCATCGACAGACTTACTACCACGAGAGTCTGTATAAGCTTGCTTAACCTGACCTAAGATTTGCGGCTCACCCAAAACCAAAGAGTCCAAACCACAAGCAACGCGCATTAAATGTTTAATGGCAGCCTGCTCTTCATGGATATAAAGACTTGGCTTTAGCTCTTCAGGGCTAACTTGGTGGAAAACCGACAACCAATCGATAAGCTTGTTTTTTGCTCCGCTTTTAACGTCACAATACACTTCAGTTCGGTTACAGGTAGAAAGTATGACACTTCCATTTACGTGTGCATTTGCGTTAAGTTGCTTGAGTGCCTCAGACAGTTTATCTGGACCAAAAGCGACTTTTTCTCGCAATTCAACCGACGCTGTATTGTGATTGATACCTACGGCAAGCAAAGACATGTATCAGAAGTTCTCGATCAGGGAATGGAAACAAGGGGCGAATTTTACTTGATGCATGGCTCTATTTAAAGAGCAAGCGGGATTTGTTTTCCTGAGTTCGTGAATTCAATGCTATAGTTGAAGCGTTTTTTAGATAAATTTGAACAAGTTGTGAGCAAATATGGGCAAGCTTCGTAAAATCGCGTCTCTTATTTTTATTACCATAATCATGGTGGGTTGCTCGTCTATCCCGGAACAACCGACGAGTGTTGAATGGCAAACACACCAAAGCCGCCTATTACAGATAGAAAACTATCAAGCTTCAGGTAAGCTTGCCTACATCTCTCCCGAGCAGCGCCAAAGCCTCAATTTCGTTTGGAAACATTCACCAAATCAAAGTCAATTAAGGCTCACTACTTTTCTCGGTCAAACTGCACTGAACCTAACCATAGATCCATCGGGTGCAAAAGTCGTGACCTATGGCGATCAAGTATTTACTCATGCGAGCGCTTCAGTCTTGGTTGAGCAGCTGACAGGTTTACAGATCCCTATTGATCACCTGCCACAATGGTTCCTTGGCATTCCAGACCAAGCCGATAGCTACCAATTGAACACGACCAACACGCTTGAATCTCTCACCAAACAAGTCAGCAACCAATTATGGACACTGAGTTTTGCTAACTATCGCAATACAGAGATGCCGAATAAGCAACTATCGGGTGAAGACAACACTAAGGTAGAGATAATCCCACTCCCTACTCGATTGTCATTCAAGCAAGACAATAACAAAATCAACATTGTAGTTTCGAAGTGGACACTGAAAAGATGATAACAACGCCAACCCATTGGCCTTCTCCGGCTAAACTGAATTTATTTCTCTATATCACTGGTCGACGTGACAATGGCTATCACGAACTTCAAACTTTATTTCAGTTTGTCGATTTTGGTGATGAACTGACGGTTACCGCAAACTCAGAAACTAGCTCGATAACAATCACACCAGAAATCCCTGGGGTAGCACTTGAAGACAACCTGATCTGGAAAGCCGCTACTGCGCTACAGCAATATACCTCAACCTGTTTCGGTGCCGATATTGAACTCAAGAAAGTACTGCCTATGGGTGGCGGTATTGGCGGAGGCTCTTCAAATGCAGCAACCGTGTTGGTCGCTCTGAATTATTTATGGCAACTCAACCTGTCAGACGATCAACTCGCAGAGATCGGTTTGAAGCTTGGTGCTGACGTTCCTGTCTTCGTTCGAGGCCACGCCGCCTTTGCTGAAGGGGTTGGAGAACAATTGTCACCAGCTAATCCGGATGAAAAATGGTATCTAGTCGCCAAACCTCAAGTGAGCATAGCAACTGCAGACATATTCAAACATTCAGAATTAACTCGAAATACGCCAAAGCGAGCGCTAGCAACGCTTCTAGAGCAAGAATACGTAAACGATTGCGAAAAAATTGTGCGAATGCTGTACCCAGAGGTTGATAAGCAACTTTCATGGCTGCTACAATACGCGCCGTCGAGATTGACTGGTACAGGTTCGTGCGTTTTTGCTGAATTTAACAGCAAAAAAGAAGCCGAATTGGTGCGAGAACAACTGCCTGACACAGTTTCCGCTTTCGTAGCGAAAGGAAGAAACATTTCTCCTTTAAAAGAAACTCTGGCTGAATACCAATCAGCCCACCCACAATCTATTTAAAACTGGACGCAACCCGAGGTTTCCACCGTGCCTGATATGAAGCTATTTGCTGGTAACGCAACACCTGAACTAGCCCAACGTATTGCTGATCGTCTATACATCTCTCTTGGCGATGCTACTGTAGACCGTTTTTCTGATGGCGAAGTCGCTGTTCAAATCAATGAAAACGTTCGTGGTAGCGATGTATTCCTGATTCAATCAACTTGTGCACCAACCAATGACAACCTAATGGAATTGGTGGTAATGATTGACGCAATGCGCCGTGCTTCAGCTGGCCGTATTACTGCTGTAATCCCTTACTTCGGTTATGCCCGTCAAGATCGTCGTGTACGTTCTGCTCGTGTGCCAATTACTGCAAAAGTTGTTGCAGACTTCCTTTCTAACGTTGGCGTTGACCGCGTTCTTACTATCGACCTACACGCAGAGCAAATCCAAGGCTTCTTCGATGTACCTGTTGATAACATCTTCGGCACTCCAGTTCTTCTAGAAGACATGGCGAACCGTGGCTTAGAAAACCCAGTTGTGGTTTCTCCAGACCTTGGTGGTGTTGTACGTGCTCGTGCTACTGCTAAAGCGCTAGGTGATGTTGACATCGCTATCGTTGATAAGCGTCGTCCACGTGCTAACGTTTCTGAAGTAATGAACCTAATCGGTGATGTTGAAGGCCGTGACTGTGTGATCGTTGATGACATGATCGATACGGGTGGCACACTATGTAAAGCAGCTGAAGCGCTAAAAGAGCGCGGTGCTAAGCGTGTATTCGCTTACGCAACTCACGCTGTTTTCTCTGGTACTGCTGCGAACAACATCAAGAACTCTGTTCTAGACCAAGTTATCGTAACGGATTCTATCTCTCTATCTCCAGAGATGGCTGCGACGGGTAAAGTGACAACACTTAGCCTTTCTCGCATGCTTGCTGAAGCGATTCGTCGTATCAGCAACGAAGAATCAATCTCAGCGATGTTCAACTAATCAAAGCCCAATAGCTTTTTTTACAAAAGCTTGGTTTTAGAAACACGCGAGAGAAAGATATTAAGCACTTCAGTCAATGAAGTGCTTTTTTTATGTCTGAGTAATATTGCACTGCTAGTTATCACAAACAGGAATAATCGCGCAGCTATCAGCTAGCTCGCACCTTTTTCATAAACTGTGATATCATACGGCGCTTTTTGAAATCCCAAGAGAGATCCATACCTTGAGCCAACAAATAAAACTTCTCGTTGGACTGGCTAATCCAGGTCCAGAATACGCCAAAACTCGCCACAACGCGGGCGCTTGGGTAGTTGAAGAATTAGCGCGTGTACATAACGTGACACTAAAGAACGAACCAAAGTTCTTTGGCCTAACGGGTCGTATCATGGTTCACGGTGAAGATCTTCGTTTGCTGATCCCAACGACTTTTATGAACTTGTCAGGCAAAGCAGTTGCAGCCTTAGCAAAGTTCTACCAAATTAAACCAGAAGAGATCATGGTCGCTCACGATGAGTTAGATCTGCCTCCTGGTATTGGAAAGTTTAAAAAAGGTGGTGGTCATGGCGGACATAATGGTCTGAAAGACATCATCAGCAAGCAGGGTAACAATAAAGAATTCTATCGTCTTAGATTAGGCATCGGCCATCCAGGACACAAAGATAAAGTTGCAGGTTATGTATTAGGCAAAGCTCCTCAAAAAGAGCAAGAGTGTATCGAGGCCGTCGTTGACGAATCGGTTCGCAGCCTAGACATCTTATTAAAAGATGGCCTACCAAAAGCACAAAATCGCTTACATACGTTCAAAGCAGAATAAGGTTTATATCATGGGTTTTAAATGTGGCATCGTTGGTCTACCAAACGTTGGTAAGTCAACTCTGTTTAACGCACTGACTAAAGCAGGCATCGAAGCAGCAAACTTTCCATTTTGTACGATCGAACCAAACACAGGTATCGTTCCGGTTCCAGATCTACGCTTAGATGCATTAGCAAAAATTGTTAATCCACAGAAGATCCTTCCAACGACAATGGAATTCGTAGATATCGCGGGCCTAGTTGCTGGCGCATCTAAAGGTGAAGGTCTTGGTAACAAATTCCTAGCTAACATCCGTGAAACTGACGCTATCGGTCACGTTGTACGCTGCTTTGAAAATGAAAACATTGTTCACGTTGCTGGCAAAGTATCTCCAATTGAAGATATCGAAGTGATCAACCTAGAACTTGCACTGGCTGACTTAGACAGCTGTGAGCGTGCAATTCAACGTAACGCGAAGAAAGCGAAAGGCGGCGACAAAGACGCTAAATTCGAAATCACTGTACTAGAAAAGCTACTTCCAGTTCTAACTGAAGGTGGTATGGCACGTACTGTTGAACTTGGCAAAGAAGAAGCGGCAGCAATCGGCTACCTAAACTTCCTAACGCTTAAGCCAACAATGTACATCGCAAACGTTGCAGAAGATGGTTTTGAAAATAACCCATACCTAGACGCTGTTCGTGAATACGCAGAAAACGAAAACAACGTTGTTGTTGCTGTTTGTGCAGCAATCGAATCAGAGCTTTCTGAGCTTGATGACGAAGATCGCGAAGAGTTCCTTGCGGATATGGGTATCGAAGAACCAGGTCTTAACCGAGTGATCCGCTCTGGTTACGAACTACTGACTCTTCAGACTTACTTCACAGCTGGTGTTAAAGAAGTTCGTGCTTGGACAATCCCTGTAGGTGCAACTGCGCCACAAGCAGCGGGTAAGATCCACACAGACTTCGAGAAAGGTTTCATCCGTGCTGAAGTTGTTGGATTCGATCACTTCATCGAATTTAACGGTGAGAGCGGTGCGAAAGACGCAGGTAAATGGCGCCTTGAAGGTAAAGAATACATCGTTAAAGATGGTGACGTTGTTCACTTCCGCTTCAATGTATAATTCTGATTAAACATCTAGAAAAAAGGCCAGTGAATTCACTGGCCTTTTTGTTTTTCCCCTTTCTAAATTGTCCCTCACCAGAAACTTAACTTCCTATATATATCGCCTTTTAGACCTGTTTTTTGTCGACAAATACGCCTCTTTGCCTAAAAAGAAACCGAACAGATGTTTATTCGCGATTTATTCAAAAAAAAAGTTGACGGGTTTCACTCAACTCCGCATAATGCGCCCCGTTCACAGCGAAGCGGCAACGTTTCGAAATGAGCAACAATATGGAAATGGCTACTTAGCTCAGTTGGTTAGAGCACATCACTCATAATGATGGGGTCGCAGGTTCAAATCCCGCAGTAGCCACCATTTCCTAAGCACTCTATTTGATATTAAAGTTTGTCTTTAGTAACAAAGAGTTTTTAGGAAATAACGCGGTCGTGGCGGAATTGGTAGACGCACCAGATTTAGGTTCTGGCGCCGAGAGGTGTGAGAGTTCAAGTCTCTCCGACCGCACCATATTGAGATGTCTTTAAGATATCATTGTTGGGCTATCGCCAAGCGGTAAGGCACCGGCTTTTGATGCCGGCATTCCCTGGTTCGAATCCAGGTAGCCCAGCCACTATTTAAAGTGTAATTATCTTTAAAAAGATAATGGCATTGAAAGCAAGATTATATTATATTGTCTCGCTCTCAGATGGCTACTTAGCTCAGTTGGTTAGAGCACATCACTCATAATGATGGGGTCGCAGGTTCAAATCCCGCAGTAGCCACCATTCTTTCTTCGAGAAAGAAAAGACAACGTTATATTGAATCACCAATATTCAGTATGACTATAAAGATTTGCTGCGGTCGTGGCGGAATTGGTAGACGCACCAGATTTAGGTTCTGGCGCCGAGAGGTGTGAGAGTTCAAGTCTCTCCGACCGCACCATTATTT
>NZ_JBFRMM010000045.1:0-60259 GCF_041470465.1 Vibrio sp. 10N.261.55.F4
GTAGTCAGTAGTTTAGAGCGAGTTACCGACTTATGAAGTATGACCTTACCATTTTGGTCTACGGCATGAAGACTGAAGTGGTTTTTAGCTAGGTCGATACCGCAGAAATAAGAAAAATCAGACATGGTGCCTCCGGTGCAATTAAGTACCACATAAGTGTGGCAGATCCTCGGTAGGGGGAATCCATGTCATTCGTTAGGCAAATAATATAAATTTATCATTGGGTTTAGGTATGCAGAAAAATAAATTTAGTACTCAAGATTTTCTAAGAGAGCTGGGGAGTGATTTAATTCAAGACTTTGATAAAGCGAGTCGAGCTACAACTCCTGGTATCATCGGTGGTTTGAGAGAATTTGGAGTAAAGAAGAAACTTGAATCTGTTTTACCTAAGATGATTGGTATTGGATCTGGCTGCATTATAGACACTTCAGGAACAGCATCAAATCAAACCGACATCGTTTTATATGAAAAGGATATTTGCCCAATATTCTCAGTTAACGATGATCCACAAGCTACCTACTTTCCGTGCGAAAGTGTCATTGCTGTGGGAGAGATAAAGAGTAGTTTAGGAACCAAAGAACTTAATGATGCCGTAAATAAAATAGCATCGGTCAAGCAATTGAACAGGCATACAGAAAATCCATTTCATTTCAGAAGACTCAACACCACGATGGCTGTTGAGGGGGAATTCGAACAAAGGTTCGATCAGGTAAACAATTACTATGACCAAATATTTGGCTTCATTCTATGTAAAAATTTCACTTTAAACAAAGATACACTGCTAAAAAACTATTTGGAGGCATGTAGGAATCATCCACCGCATCTTTCTCCAAACGCCTTAATTTCATTGAATGATGGTTTGGTTCTGTTTTGGGACGGGTACACTAGTGCTGAGAATATGCATGATGCAAACAAAATAATCTTGTATAAGCACCCTGAAGGTGAATTTCAGTATCTATTGCATAAAATCATATCGGTTGCGAGTAATTGGAGGTCAACAGATGCAGTCCCGACGGAGTCTTACATAATTGGTGACGCCCACAAGAAATCAATCGAAGTAATCGAGGTAGTGTCGTTCAGTTGAAAATTTGCCTAACAAATAAGGATTAAGGTGTTGCGCAGCCAACACTAAATCCCGAGTGTTGAACAAGCCCGAAGCCACTTTGTTAAGTAAATTGTACGATTGAACTTGAAGGGCACATCGCTTTGAGGCTTTTCTCAAGGCGAGCGGGGTCAAGATAAGGTTGCGATAGCAATCTTATCAACCAGTTAGCTATTTTTCGTTTCTTTCGTCGTCACATCTCCTTTGATTTCGTCAATGCCATTCTCCTTATTATCAAATGCCTTTCGGCTACATGGGTCGGCTCACTCCAACACACGCCATCTCATGCTCACAGCAAGGGCAGATTCTTATCGCTTTGCTCCTTATCGGTGCCGTTAGCGGCGGCATCATATAGACCAAGTTCAATAACAGCAGTTGAATGCGGGCTCTTAAGGCGTGAGCTTGACCACGTAAAAATCCGTAGTCTCGTACTCTCTGCAACCCTTTGGGCAGCACGTGTTGCAAAATGAGCAGCAAAAACTTCAGAATGGGCAAGGTGCGCGTTCGCCATGCATTGGTCTGACTCTCTTTATAGCGGAAGGTGACAGTATCATCTGTGATACTGATGATGTCTTCATCAGGCAGCACACCGCGATAGAGATAGCGCGCCAAATAGTTGAGTGCAGCCTGACCGTATCCTACTTGTCTGCAATCGACCACCCATTGTTTGGGTATGCCACTCGGCAGCCACAACGTTGGGTGTTGATTAATGGCCTCTAGCATTCTTGCTCGCCATACTTTGGCCAAAGCAAACGCGTTGAAGAGGTAATGCTTGTTGCCTTTGTGCCACGTTTGCCTCGACGCGTCGTATTGGCCTGCCGCCACGATAATGTGCAGATGTGGGTGCAAGTTTCGTTGTCGGCTGTGAGTATGCAACACGGCGGTAAAACCAAGTTCACCTTGCCGTTGTCGGTTGGCAAAATCCTTTAATACCCCTGATGCCACCTTAAACATACCGTTATATATCGCTTTAGGTTGATGTCTTGCCAGCACTCTCAATTGATACGGTAAAGTGAAGGTCACCATGAAATAGTGAACAGGTAACCGTTTTTGCTGTTGACGCTGTAGCCAGTCAGAAGTGGTGCGTTGTTGGCATTGAGGGCAATGGCGATGACCACAAGAAAGAGGCAATCGGTCATCGTGATGGCAGTGACTGCAGAACCATTGTGAGCGTCCTTGTTGCTCTGTTTTGCAACGGAGCATCGCCCCAATAGCTCGATGCATATCGCCATTTATCTGCGCATGATAGTGATGCTTAAGCGCACGATGATGCTGGCGAAGCAGTTCAATGAAAGTACTCATTTTATGCTCCATGTTAAGTCTAGATCATCCGTTAATTGGTTGATGGCCATTGCCGCATCACGCTGCTTTATCTGAGTCATTCGGGTGTATCGTGCCGTGGTGTTGAGACTTGCATGACCGAGCAGTGATTGCAGTGAACGCAGGTCGACTCCTTGCTCAAGTAAGTGCGTTGCGAAGCAATGTCTGAGTGAATGAGGACTCGCATGCTTTTTGATACCACACTCTTTAAGTACAAGTTTCATCGTCTTTTGAATTCCGCCACGATCCATGGGGGTGTCGTGACATGTACCAAGTCCAGGAAATAAGTAGCAAGGATGCTTATGGGTAAGCCAGTGCGTGCGGAGTGCCTTAAGCGTTCGCTGCGGAAGCGGCACCATTCGGTCTTTTCCGCCTTTTCCTTCCCGTATGTGAACGCGCATTGTTTGGCTGTCGATATCATGAACCGTAAGATTTAATCCCTCACTGAGTCGTAACCCCATGCTGTACAGAGTAAGAAAAAACACCTGATAACGTGCTTGTCGAGTGTGAGTAATCAGCGAGCTGACTTGCTGTGGTGTCAGTATGTCGGGCAGTCGTTTTACTTGTGGCGGCTTGACGATATTGAGCCACTCCCACTGTTTATCGAGCGTGTAGCGATAGAAAAACTGCAAGCCATTACGATCGAGTTTTATGGTGCTCCACGAGTGGGTTTGAATAAGAGACGCGAAGAACTGTTTGAGGTCAGAGGTAGTTAATGTATCAGGGGCTCGGTCGAAATGAGCGGTGATCCGACGAACCGCACGGGAATAGGCATCAATGGTCGCAGGTCGTTTACCTTGCAGCTTTAGGTTGGTAAGGTGTTGTTCATAAGGGGTGTTGTAACGTTTTAAGTCATAGGGTTTCATGGGGTTACTCCTGTGAACGACCATCAGGGTGATGGTGTTACAAGAGTATGGTTCGCACTCGTTTTACTCTGCCGCGTAGCGGCTTCGTTCAACAAACTGTTCAAGAGGAATTCGCAACGCGTGGCATTTTCACTATGCGTTGGTTTAAGTGATTAAGGAGGTATGCGGCGGCTTCGGTATTGCGTTGCTCACCCCTTAACAGGGCTATGTTTCCGAGGAGGAATGATGAGAATACTGCTTAGAAATCTAGCTCTATGGACGGGTATGGTGCTGGTTTTTTGTGCTTTGTTTGCTTCTTTAGATTTGATTAATACTAATTTCTTTGGGGTGATAGTGCCACCATTATTGATGTTCATATGTGGCGCAGTATTGTGCGTTCTAAGTGTTAACTTGTCGAAAAGTAATGACTCTGGTTTTGACGTTTTGGGTCCTTGCAGTAACGTTGAGAAAGACAGGTTACAATGGGAAGTTTACTCAATAACTCATAAAGCGGGTCTAATTGGGTTTTCAGTTTATGGTGCTGCCCTTCTTTCCTTAGCTGTGATACAAGGAAATATAGTGGTTGGTGTGTTGGGTATCGTTGCTAGTTTTTCTTTGTTCTCAAATCATTTCCGAGTTGTTTTCACTAACAGCAAGCACTTTCGTAAACATTACGGTTGGGTCTATCTTTGCTTCTTGTGTGCCCCAATTGTTGATGAATTAACAGGTGATACTAGCTTTGGTTTTATTTCTGCTTTGTTTAGTCCGTTGGCTATGATACATATCTCATTTGAATGGTCTGAATCGTACAAAAAGCTCAAGAAAACAAAAACATAACAAAGCATTTAAGAGTGATTCGCAACGCTTGGCAGTTTCGCTTCGCTCAAGTATAGCCAAGCGTCGCTCACACCTTAATGCGGCTACACAAAATCAGGCTATTGCTCAAAATTGCTATTTGAACTATTATTTGTACATTAAATTGTACTATAGGGAGTTCAACATGAGCCGCATCCATTTTGATCAAGATATTCAGCCTTTGTCTGAATTTCGTGCTGGCGTGACGTCATTTATTAAACAGATTAACGAAACTCGCAGACCACTAGTTATCACACAACGTGGTAAGGGTGTTGCGGTTGTCCTTGATGTTGCAGAATATGAAGCAATGCAAGAGAAGATCGAGTTACTGGAAGAAATGCGTACTGCTGAAGCACAATTAGCTTCAGGTTTAGGTGTTTCCAATGAAGACGCTCGTGCTCAAGTATTGGGGCGCATTAAGAAATGAAAGTAGTCTGGTCACCACTAGCATTACAAAAGTTAGGTGATGCAGCCGAGTTTATTTCACTGGATAATCCAGTGGCGGCAGAAAACTGGGTTAATGAGGTTTTTGATAAAACTGATTTACTCTCAAGTATGCCTGACATGGGGCGAATGGTTCCTGAGCTGCCTCATACCAATTACCGTGAAATTTTGTTTGGTCACTATCGCATCATATATAGCCTTAGCCATGAAATTCGCGTCCTCACAGTACGAAATTGTCGTCAGATACTAACGGAAAGTGACGTGTAGCAATTGTGTTATAACAATCAATTTAAGAGGGATTCCCAACGCTTGGCATTTTTGCTTCTACTTCAAATTTAGTGTTTATGGCACAATGCTTTAGGTTGGGTGGAGGCGTTGTTCACCCCTTAATTGGGCTAGTTAGTTGCCCAGAGGAAGTAATCAATCCATTGGGAACTTTTGTTTCTGGTGGAGTACGCGCATAATTCGGATAATGTCGCCTTCGATCCAATAGGAGACGATCATTGAAATCTCAGGAATTATAAGTAATCGCCCACGAATGCCGTCTCTCTGTACACCCATTAGAGGCTGCTCAAGCAAGTTTTCTACTTTTGTTTCAATGAGGTTGTCAGCGTTTTCTGCCGCATCAGGGTTGAAGTCATAGATAAACTCAAAGATCCTTTCACGATCATTGAGTGATTCTTCTTCCCATAAAATCATTGCTTACCTCGATTACGTATTCTGGCTTTGCGTTCTTCCATTCGAGATTTAGCAGTTTGGTGTTCAACGAAAACGGATTCTCCTGAGTCAAACTTCTCAAATGCTAGGTTTACTTGTTCAGTTAGCCATGCATCGTGAGATAATGTCTGTCTTTGTTGCTCAGCGAGTTGCTCAGTAAGCTCACGGCAAGCACCACTCAGTGTGCGACCTTGGCTCTCAGCCATCTGTTGAGCTAGGCGTTTTGTTTCTTCATCAACACGAAATTGAATTCTAGTGTCCATGATGTATTCCTTTATTGGTGTGTGTACAAATGTTAGCACTCACCTTTGAGATGGGCAACTGACAAGCTACTATGGCGCCAATAACTAACTTTTGGTGCTATGTTTCATCGCACATAGTCCCATATCTCATCAACCATTGCAGAACGTTAAATGATAGGTCACCACAATCTGTAGAGGAAAGTGCATTGAAGTTAACCAATAAACTCGTACGTTACCCGCACATTGATGTTGATCGTGCGTTTGAAAAAGAAGCTGAATTATTGCAGCAAATTCAGGCGGGTGAGATTGGGCAAGCCTTAATGTTGTGGCAAGCAAAAGCGCCGACACTTGTTTTGCCCGCAGGTAAAAAGTGGCCTGTGACCGTAGAGTCTAGAAAACAACTCGCGGCACAAGGTTGGCAACTCACCTCACGTAAAACAGGCGGCGCTCCCGTTCCCCAACTGCCGGGGATCATTAACTTATCGCACATTTACCATTGGCCTCGTGATGAAGCCTACAACATCCAAAAAGCGTATCTACATCTGTGCAATGTCTTAACCCTGTTTTTTAAAGAACTGGGCATCGATGTGGATGTACACGCGACTCCCGGTTCTTATTGTGATGGTGACTACAACCTCAATATCAATAAACAAAAAATAGTGGGCACGGCGCAGCGTGTTTTGCTTAAACAAGGGGGCGGCCAAATCGTACTTTCGCAAGCTTGTATCTTGTTGGATGTCGACCTAGAGAACATCGTTGCACCCGTAAATTTTTATAATCAAGTTTGTGGCAATCCAACCGTGGTGGACGCGCAAGTTCATACTCCGTTGTCCGCACATCTGACAACTCTACCCAACGTAGACTCACTCTTTCAGCAGTTAAGCCAAGCTTTCATCAAGCATGCGTGATACCAACCTTTCGTTAACGCCAAACTAATTTGCCGATGGTAGAACGATTTCAATACTATGTGTCGATGACAACGAATGGGTTGAACTTGAGGCGGTGAGAACTTTATAATGTTACTTGTAACATAATAAAGAGTTCAAATAGTTATGACAGAACAGCAGAAGAAAACTCGAACCACACTTCAAGATGTTGCAGACAAAGTGGGGGTCACAAAGATGACCGTCTCTCGTTACATGCGCAATCCCGATTCAGTCGCAGCCAAAACTCGCGTTAAAATTGCAGCGGTTATTGAAGAGATGGGATACATCGAAAACAAAGCGCCAGCTATGCTTTCTAAATCGTCGAGTAAAGCGATCGGTATCTTGCTCCCTTCGTTATCAAACCAAATCTTTGCCGCGTTTGTTCAAGGTATCGAAACGGTTACTAAAGAGAATGGCTACGAGACGTTGCTTGCTCACTTTAGCTATGATGCTGTGGAAGAAGAGGAAAAGATTGCTTCGCTGCTTTCGTATCAAGTTGATGGGTTGATATTGACGGAAAGCCACCACACCCCCCGCACGTTACAGATGATCAAGAATTCAGGTGTTTCTGTTGTTGAAACGATGGAACTCCCAACCAATCCGATCGATATGGTTGTTGGCTTGGACCATATTGATGCTTCTTACCATGTCGTGAAGCGAATGATTGAAGCTGGTAAACGCTCTATTGCTTACTTTGGCGCTCGATTGGATGCGCGAACCAAGTTGCGTTTGCAAGGCTATGACAAAGCGATGTATGAGGCTGGATTAGAGCCTAAACACGTGTTGACTGAACAGCACTCTAACTTCTCTTTGGCTGAAGATCTGCTTGATCGCGCTCTTGCGGATTACCCAGATCTAGATGGCGTGTTCTGCACCAATGATGACATCGCGATAGGTACCTTGCTCATTGCCCAGCAACGTGGAATCCAAGTGCCGCAACAGCTATCTGTGGTGGGCTATAACGCGTTAGATATCGGTCAAACCATACGCCCAAAACTGACTAGCGTGGATACGCCACGTTATGAAATAGGTAAGAAAAGTGCCGAGCTACTGCTTGCCCGATTGAAAGGTGAGCCAGTCACGGAAACGGTAGTGGATATGGGCTATCGCATCACGGATGGCGAAAGCGTTTAACCAAGTATGGTGGAAACGGAAAGGGGCATCGAAATGATGCCCCTTTTGCTTTTACATTTAAGCGATGACACAGTTAGACGATAAAACTCGCCCCTTGTTCTGCACTCGAAACGCTTTGGCGCATCACGCTAAATAGGTTGCGCCCCATGGTTTGCTGGTTAGCGTCTACCTCAAACACCTTCGCTTGGCGAGACTGCATGTCGTTGAGGTTATTGAGTTCGCCACTCGCGCAATCTAAGCGCAGGATATCGCCTTCGCGAACAAGCCCAATAGTTCCTCCTCGAATGGCCTCTGGTGAGACATGAATCGCGGATGGGATCTTTCCTGAGGCTCCAGAAAGGCGCCCATCAGTAACCAGAGCCACTTTAAACCCTTGTTTCTGAACATTACCTAGAATCGGCATAAGCTTGTGCAGTTCAGGCATACCGTTCGCAGCTGGGCCATTGTTTATTACCACAACAATGCAATCTTTGTTGAGTTCACCTCGTTGATACGCGGCTTCTACCTTATGTTGGCAATCAAAAACTGCCGCAGGTGCTTCTATTACACGTTGCTCTTCTGCAACCGCTGACACCTTAATCACTGCGTTGCCAAGGTTCCCTGAAAGGACTCGCGTTCCGCCTGTGCTTTGGAATACCTGTTCTTGGCCTGCAATTACCTCTGCATCTGCCGACTGTTTGCATTTTTTCCACGTTAGCTTTCCATTTTCAAGCTCTGGAATACTCATTTGATCTTCAAACGAGCCAAAGGTAGGTGTGACATCTCGGTGCAGTAAGTTGGCTTGATCTAAACGGCGTAACAGCGCGGGAACTCCTCCTGCCGCTTGGAACGCATTCATATCTGCTGGGCCGTTGGGATAAACTCGAGCAATTAAAGGCACCACATCGGATAGATCGCTGATGTCTTGCCAAGTCAGAATAAATCCTGCTGCGCGTGCTACCGCGACCATGTGAATGCTGTGGTTGGTACTGCCACCTGATGCGAGTAGGGCAACAATGCCATTGATTAAGCTTTTAGCGGTAAAGACTTCAGAAAGTGGGCGGAAGTTTGCGGCTTGTGGTGTCATTGAAGCAATTTCAATGGCGGCATGCTGAGTGAGTGATGCGCGCAATTCAGAGTCAGGGTGAATAAACGCTGAGCCCGGAAGCATCAGCCCCATCGCTTCAAATACCAGCTGATTGGTATTGGCTGTGCCGTAAAAAGTGCAGGTGCCTGCTGAGTGATAAGCGTTGCACTCCATATCCAGTAAGGCACTTTTTCCTACCTTACCAGCCGCGTATTCTTGGCGAATATGTACTTTCTCATCATTGCTGATGCCCGTTGCCATCAAGCCCGCCGGAACAAAAGCGGTGGGTAGATGTGCAAAAGAGAGCGCGCCCATCAGTTGTCCTGGAGCTATCTTGTCGCAAATACCAAGTAATAGGGTTGAATCAAACACGTTGTGACTCAGTGAAAGAGCGGTCGATTGAGCAATCAAGTCCCTTGAAAACAAAGACATATCCATGCCTGGTTGCCCTTGAGTTACCCCGTCGCACATCGCAGGAACACAGCCTGCTACTTGAGAGGTGTGGCCGAACTTAGCTAACGCCTTTTTGATCTGATCTGGATAGTGTTGATACGGCTGGTGAGCGCTTAACATATCGTTGTAAGAGCTGATTAACGCCACATTGGATTTAGTGAGATCAAGAATCGAGCGTTTCTCATCGGAGCAAGAAGCTGCGACAGCATGAGCCAAGTTGCCGCAAGAAAGCCCTTTACCACCTTTGCCAGCAGAGGCTTGGTGTTGGGTTCGGTTTAGAAACGCTTTATGAGTCTCTTTGCTTCGTTCAATTAATCGTTGAGTCACCGCTTGGATGGTTGGAAGGGTCATGCTGTTTCTGCCTCATCAGTCATTGAAAGCACAATCGCAGCACAGTCCACAACGTCATCAATATCGCCATCAATGCTGATGACAACCGTATCTGGCTCGTGATCGGGTCTTTCTAATGTTTCGAACTGGCTTTTAATCATGTTCTCTTTCATGAAGTGGCCTTGGCGCTGACGCATTCGATGCAAGATCAGGTCAATGTTGCCATCTAAAAAGAGAAAGGTGAGGTTTTTGTTCCCTTCGCGAATTTGGTCGCGGTACTTCTTCTTCAACGCAGAACACACAATAATGCCGTGCTCATTTTTACTTTCTAGGCTGTACGCTGCATCACGAACGCGTTCCAGCCATGGAATGCGATCATCATCATTAAGAGGTTGGCCTGACGCCATTTTTTGAATGTTTGCTCGAGGATGAAGGTCGTCACCATCAATGAACTTACGCCCAAGTTTTTTTGCCAACTGCTCGCCTATCGTGCTTTTCCCACAAGCACTGACACCCATGACGATGACACTACTACCAGCCATAACTCAATCCTCTTAACAAATTTGCGCGTGATCTCAATTTTGAACATCGCTTGTAAATATGGCTTTATCTTATAAGCGTTACCGGTAACATGTTACCGGTAACTTAAGGAAGTGTGATGAAGGACACAAAACAACAATTCACAACAAGTGTGATTGTTTTTGCATCCTACTGACGGAAAATTAGTCACATCTCACTATATTCGCGTTTAAAAATCACTGGAAAGAGATCTTTGGGGGATAAAATGGCCAACGATTACCGCGCAATTGCGAAATCTGTTGTTGAGCATCTTGGGGGCAAGACAAATGTGGCTGCCCTAACACACTGTATGACTCGACTACGATTCGTTTTACACAGCCAAGATGGCGTCGATATTAACAAGCTAAAAGCACTGAAAGGTGTGATGGGTGTTGTTGATAATGGAGACAAAGTACAAGTTATCATTGGTAACGAGGTATCGTATGCATACAAAGAAGTGATGGCGCTTTGTGAGCTATCCACTGTATCTGAGTCAGAGGTTCCTGCTAAAAAAGAGAAGCTAACGGCTAAGTCAATTGGTGCGAAAATGTTGGACGCACTGGTTGGTACCATGTCGCCTCTTATCCCAGCAATCATTGGCGCTTCAATGGTCAAACTGCTCGCCATGGTACTTGAGATGCTGGGCTGGGTTGAGCCAAATGCACCTACCTTGATTATCTTGAAAGCGATTGGCGATGGCGCCTTCTTCTTCCTACCGGTTATGGTTGCCGCTTCCGCATCGATCAAATTCAAGACCAATATGTCTCTTTCCATTGCGATTGCCGGTGTCTTAATCCACCCGAACTTTATGGAATTGATGGCGCAAGCAGCAGAAGGCAAGCACGTTGATTTCTTCGGTATCCCAATCACGTCAGTGAAATACACCTACACGGTTATTCCTGTACTTGTGATGACTTGGGCTCTTTCTTACATAGAACGTTGGGTAGATAGCATTACCCCTGCTGTGACTAAAAACTTCCTGAAACCTATGCTTATCGTATTGATTGCAGCTCCGGTTGCTATCGTACTTATCGGTCCATTTGGTATTTGGGTTGGTACTGCACTTTCAGCGCTTGTTTACACAATTCATGACACATTAGGTTGGTTGTCGGTTGCTATCATGGGCGCACTGTGGCCTCTACTTGTTCTTACTGGTATGCACCGTGTATTTACTCCAACGATTATTCAAACCATTGCTGAGACGGGTCGTGAAGGTATGGTTATGCCTTCAGAAATCGGTGCCAACCTCGGTATGGGTGGTGCGTGTCTGGCTGTTGCTTACAAAACCAAAAACAGCGCACTAAAGCAGACATCATTAGCCGCAGGTGCTTCAGCTATCTTCGCCGGTATCTCTGAGCCTGCATTGTACGGCGTGCTTGTTCGTCTGAAACGTCCACTTATCGCAACAATGATTACTGGTTTTATCGTAGGTGCATTAGCGGGCATGGGTGGCCTTGCGAGTCACTCGATGGCAGCACCAAGCTTGTTTACGAGTGTTCAGTTCTTCGATGTGAATGACCCAATGAGTATCGTTTGGGTGTTCGGTCTGATCGCATTGTCTATTGTTCTGTCATTTGTTCTAACCCTAGTTTTAGGCTTTGAAGATGTTCCAGAAGATGATGCCGATGAGAAAGCAACTTCAGAGTCAGCAAACAAAGAAGCTGGTAAGGCAGAAGACAAGCCGACAGTAGTGTCCGCGTCTTAATTAGAATTGATTAATTTATTCAGTCACCTTACTTCAGCGTAAGGTGACTTTTATTGTTTCCGAGGTATTCGATGTCAAACATTCAATTTCCCGAAGATTTCTTATGGGGCGGCGCTATTGCTGCAAACCAGTCTGAAGGCGCTCACTTAGCGGGTGGTAAAGGCCTAACAACCGTAGATATGATCCCTTATGGTGAGAACCGCATGCCAATTAAGCTTGGTCAGGTTGATAAGGTGACGCTCAGCGAAGACGAGTTCTACCCAAGCCATAACGCGATAGACTTTTATCACCGTTACAAAGAAGACATCGCCTTGCTGGCAGAGATGGGATTTAAAGTCTTCCGCGTATCCATCGCTTGGAGCCGAATCTTTCCAAAAGGTGACGAGCTAGAGCCGAACCAAGCTGGCTTAGATTTTTACCGTGATGTTTTTGAAGAGTGTAAGAAATACGGTATTGAGCCGCTCGTTACCTTGTGCCATTTCGATGTGCCTATGCACTTGGTCAACGAGTATGGTTCGTGGCGTAATCGTAAGATGATTGAGTTCTTTAGCCGTTACGCGAGAACCTGTTTCGAAAACTACAAAGGCTTGGTGAAATACTGGTTAACTTTCAACGAAATCAATATTTTACTAGCGAGCCCGTTTTCTGGTGCTGGATTGTTGTTTCAGGAAGGCGAAAATCACGATCAAGTGAAGTACCAAGCAGCTCACCATGAGCTAGTAGCAAGCGCTTTGGTAACCAAGATTGCCCATGAAGTTGATGAGCAAAACCAAGTGGGTTGTATGCTGGCGGGCGGTAACTTCTATCCATATTCATGTAAGCCAGAAGATGTGCTGATGGCTATGGAAAAAGACCGCGAGAACCTGTTCTTTATCGATGTTCAATCGCGTGGTTACTACCCATCTTATGCTCAAAAAGTGTTTGATAACAAAGGTGTGGTGCTTGAAACACAAGATGAAGATTTCGAGATTCTGAAAAATACTGTCGATTTCATTTCTTTCAGTTATTACGCTTCACGCTGTGCTTCCGCTGATATGAATGCAGGAAATACGAGTGCAGCGAACGTCGTTAAGTCCATCAAAAACCCTCATCTTCCAGCAAGTGATTGGGGCTGGGTCATTGACCCTACAGGTCTTCGAATTACGATGAACACACTCTATGACCGTTACCAGAAACCACTTTTCTTGGTAGAAAATGGCTTAGGTGCTCGTGATACCTTGGATGACAATGGAGAAGTGAACGATGATTACCGCATTGATTACCTTCGTCAGCACATTGTTGCGATGCATGAAGCAATGGAAGACGGTGTACCATTGATGGGTTACACACCTTGGGGTTGTATCGATCTTGTTGCGGCGTCGACCGGAGAGATGAGCAAGCGCTATGGGTTTATCTACGTGGACAGAGACAACCTAGGCAATGGTACGTTAAATCGTATTCCTAAAAAGTCATTCCACTGGTACAAAAAAGTGATCGCAAGCAACGGCAGCGACTTGGCTTAATTTGTCTGTTTGATAATGAGAGAAATGAACAATGAAAACAATTGAACAGCGACTCAGAGATATTCGCATCGTTCCGGTGATCGCCATTAATGACGTTGCTCAGGCTGTGCCGCTTGCGAAAGTACTGGTTGAAAATGGCTTGCCTTGTGCTGAAGTGACATTTCGTACAGAAGCGGCAGCAGAGTCGATTCGTTTGATGCGTGAAGCTTACCCTGAGTTACTGATTGGCGCAGGTACTGTGCTGACTACAGAGCAGGTGGATACTGCCATTAATGCGGGTGTTGATTTCATTGTCAGCCCAGGTTTGAATCCAACCACAGTCAAATACTGTCAGCAAAGAGGGGTTACGATTGTTCCTGGAGTGAGTAACCCAAGCTTGGTTGAACAAGCAATGGAAATGGGGCTTAAGACACTAAAGTTCTTCCCTGCCGAGCCATCTGGCGGTGTCGCAATGTTGAAAGCGTTGACGGCTGTTTACCCGGTTAACTTTATGCCTACAGGCGGTGTAAGCCCAGCGAACGTTGAGTCTTACTTAGCACTGAAATCAGTCGTTGCCTGCGGTGGAACTTGGATGGTACCGACAGACAAAATGGACAAGGGTGATTGGGATGGAATCGCAGAATTAGTCCGAGCGGTCGGCTCCAGATAGTTCGATAGAGAGATACATAGCTAGAAAATGAAAGGGCCAGCTGACACTGGCCCTTTTTGTGGCTGCTTCAAACGATGTAGAGGTTACTCGTTACCAAGCAAAGGTTTTAATGACGTTTTGCTTAGTGATTGGGTTATGCGCGATGTCTTGATTTATCTTATCAAGAAACGGCTTACGAGCCTGAGGCAACATGCCACGCATTGGTGAGATGTTATTGCCGTGGTCACCCCAGTAGTAGCAATCGAAATCTTCTAGGTTTTCGAGCAAGTATTTTTCTTCTTCCAGAATCTGCAATGGCGTTGGTAAAACAAACTCGCCACGGTTTACTTCTTTTTCCAATACCGATCCCGGTTGAACGGCTAAAGCCATTGGTGCAATCGCATCCGGCTGCATGATGTTCAGCAAGCTGGTGGTATTAATCGCATGCTCTATAGAACGCTCTTTGCCGCCAAGGCCAAAGATAAATGAAGCCAGCACCTTGATGTCTGCTTCACGGGCTAGGTTCATACCTTCAATTGCATGCTCACGCGTCATGCGCTTTTGAATGTGTTCAAGCACAATTGGGTCACCGGACTCCAAGCCAGAATAGGCCATGCTTAAACCTGCCGACTTAATCTCTTTTAATTCAGACAAGCTCTTACGACGGAAGTCATTGAACCCCGAATACAGAGAAATGTTCTTGCTCTCTGGGAAGGTGATCTTGATGTAATCCAGAATCGAAATCAGCATCTCGGTTCTAATAGCCATCACGTTACCATCGACCAAAAAGATAGATTCAACATGCGGGTAGATTTTTCTCGCCGCATCAATATCTTCAAAGATGTCTTTGATGTCTCTTACTTTGAAACGCTTATCATCAAACATCGTGCAGAAGGTACACTGGTTATTACTGCACCCCAATGTTGTCTGGATGAGTACGCTCTCTGCTTCCATCCAAGGACGATAAACTTTACCTTCAAAACGCATAAATGCTCCTCGGCCGTAGCCTGTGTTGTTTCGACGGGGGCAAGTTTAGCAATCTGCATCTTGGGTGATAATTGGGCAAAGCGGGGAATCAGTATTAAAGAAATCTTAATAATCGAAAGAGCGCGCAGTTCTTTGTCTGTATAGATAGAACTGCGGCTTGGATTGTGTGTGTGGTGGTGGGGGGGAGTGTTAGTGGTCGTTTTTTACTAATGAATGATCAGTGCGTAACGCACAGCTTTTCTTCGAGTAATTGATTAAGCACTGTCACCAGCTTGTGGTTCTTAGTGTTGTCTAATGCGTCGGCGTGCGGGTCTTTGAACAACCCAGAATCATTATCAAAATATTGACCAGAAGCGTTGGCAAACTCATCACTGAGCGCAGCACGACAAAGAATATCGGCTCCAATCGCAAGGTCGTTGCCATCAACGCCATAAGCATCTTTCACTAATTTACTACCAAGGAAAGAAGCTGGGTTTACAGGGATAATTGCGGTGCCTTTGTCTAAAAGAGTATTGGCTAATTCGATGGACCACATCGTTAGCGCCAGCTTACTTTGCGCGTAAACCGGACCATCAAGTTCGCCCGCATTCGGACTGATTAATGCATCTAGATCTACGGGTGCTTGGGCTGCTGAAGATAGGTTGACGATACGACCTGTCGCATCAAAAAGAGGAAGCAGCTTTTGTGTCAGTAGATACGGCGCAATGGTGTTTACGACAAAACGCACATCAAGATTGTCTGGAGTGGTGATGTCCGACACCTTATACACACCTGCGTTGTTAATGAGTATATCGAGTCGTTTGTGATCGCTTTTGATTTGGGTTGCGAGCACCTCAACTTCAGAGAGCGTCGATAGATCTGCGATGTAGCTTTCGATGATTGCATTCTTAGACAGGCGAGACAAAGCGGTCACGACTTTATTGACCTTAACTGGGTTGCGGCCATGAATCAGAACATGGTGCCCTTGCTGCGTTAGTGCTTTTGCGGTCTCTAAACCAATGCCATCCGTGGCACCTGTGATCAGAATTATTTTTTGCATATTCCGTCCTTCAAAAAATAGTTTGAACAACGTTATAACAAAGATTAATGACACATAGTTGCATTTGGCTCACAAGCTGAAGACTCAAATGTGAGTCTATGGGGCAAATAATGACCATTTTAACACTTGGTGGTTAACCGTTGGCGTTTAACGATTAAGTAAGACAATGGGTCAGTTTGTGACTGACCCAAATTAAGAGAAGTGACCGAGTTATTTGATGTCTTGAACGTTCATAACCAGAGTTTCCCAGTTACGTTGGTTTTCCATATCGTGCTCTAGGCCTTGCTCATCGGCAATTTGGAAGCGCTTAACCGCAGGGGTTTTGCTCGTAGCTTGATACAACCAATAAGCTTCCGCTTTGAGTGCTTCGGCTTCGTCAGCATCAAAGTCTCTTGCCCTTGAACATTCACAGTACCGAAGTCAAAAGTGACGGTAAGAATTCCATCCTCGGCTTGAGCTTTAAACGTTGTATAACCTTGATATACCATTTCCATATTCCTTCTGAGAGATTTCATTTCAGCCTATTCAGTGTGAATGCGACCTAAATTCAGGCTAGCGAGGAATGTTCGAACCAACAATTAACCATTAAACGAAACACTATTAACGAATTATTAAGAGTGTTGGCGCGTTTGATAATTTCAATTTATTCAGTGTCTTAGATGGATATTTTAACGTTGAAGGTATCTTGCTAATTCGATTGTCAACGAAATCTAAAAACTCATTCCTTGTCTGGCGCTCTTATCCTTTTCATTTAGCTTCGTATACTGCTCAACTAGGTAATTAGCCCCAAGGTACAGACAAGAGTGAACCGACTTATGCAGATGAGATCCGCGACTTTGAAAACCATTATTGAGAAAACGCTGCCACTGACGCTAGGTGTGTTTGCGATCATGATGGTGCAATTGGTCGATTCGATCTTTATTGGTCAGCTAGGGGTGAATGAGTTGGCGGTTCACGGTATCACCTTGCCATTTCAAGCGGCGTTTACCGGGGTTCAAGTGGGCATCAGTGTGGCGGCAACGTCCATTATTTCTCAAGCGGTAGGGGCAAAGGAGCAACGTAAATCTACCTCAATTGCCACGTTGTCGGTCGGGTTTGGTGTTGTGGTAATAGCTTTGATCTGCTTAGGCCTGATTGTTTTTAGCGATTCTGTTTTCGCGTCGTTTGTGAATCATGTCTCTGACGCTCAATACCAATCCATGCTGTCTATTTTTAATGTGTACTGGCCACTGTGGTTGTTCAGTGCATTGATGGTGGCGGTGCTTTATCTGGCCACCTGCGTTTATCGTGCCAATGGCGATACCAAAACAACCGGAAGCATGTTCTTGGCTGCTAGCGTGATTAACCTAATTCTCGACCCTATTCTGATCTTTGGATTGGATATGGGCATCGCAGGGGCGGCGATCGCATCGAGCATTGGCTACGCTTTCGGCGCAATCTACATGCTAATCAAGTCTCGCGGCAAAGGTTGGTTTGGCTTCAATGGCGCGTGCAGTAACCGAATCAAAGGCTACAGTTTTGAGTTATTCAAGACGGTAATGCCAACCACTGCGAATCAGATATTACCTGCGGTCAGCGCGTTCTTCTCAATGCTATTGGTTGCGAGAATCGGAACCGATGAGATGGCTTTTTGGAGCTTACTCGCCCGTGTTGAAAGTTTTATGCTGGTGTTTTCTCTTGCTCTGACGATGTCTATCCCGCCTATGATTGGTCGTTACCTAGGGGCGCAGCAGCGATGCAAAATCCCTGAGCTATTGAATACAACAGCGAAGTTCTTATTGGTTTTCCACACCGTGATGGCAACATTGTTGGCGCTGTTTAGTGGCTGGATTATTCCTGTTATCTCGGAAGAACAAAGCATACGCAGCTGGTTTGAAGTGACCTTGTTATTTATACCGTTCAGCTATGGGCCGCTTGGGCTTTGCATGTTGGTTGCGTCGGTCTTTAATGCCTTGGGTGTGCCGCGTAAAGCTTTGAATGTCTCTTTCCTACGCTTGTTTGTTTTCTACATTCCCGCTTTATGGCTTGGCTCGATAACCGGAGACATGATCAATGCGGTTATTGCTGCGACCGTCGCCAATGCTTTAGCAGGCGCTTTTGCATGGTTTAAGCTCAATGCCTATATTAAAACTCACATTATCCCTCGTGCCGCTGCGGCCAATAAGCAGCGTGTACTCAGCGCAGGCTAGCCATTATTGATGAACATTGAACATCTAAAATTGTTTGTGCGACTCGCGTCTACGCACAATATAGGTCAAGCAGGACAAGAGCTTGGGTTGTCACCTCCGGTAGCCAGTATTCATATCGGAAAACTCGAAGAGAGCCTAGGTGCTATCCGCGTCGATCACGGTGAAGCGGTAAGGGATGTATGTGTCGATGGCTTGGGCATTGCCATGTGCGCGAGTTGGATAGCATACAAGCAGCTCGCGGAAGGTTCGCTGGTTGAGGTGTTGCCGGATTACCCTTTAAAGGATGAGGCGGCTATCTGGGCGGTATACCCGAGTGCTCAGTTACTTGCACCAAAGGTGCGCGTATTTATCGATTACTTTGTTCAATATTATGGTTCACCTTCTTATTGGGATTGCGACGTAAACGGGCAAACTCAATAGCGATTCAGAAGCATATATTGAGAACAAATAAGAAAGCCCCAACCAAAAGGGAGGGGCTTGTTTTTATGTTCTTTATAGAACGTTTTTCTAGCTAACTGCTGTTGTTTTTATTTAGTGTATCCGGCGTTTAATGAGCTGAGCGTGTACCGCTGAATCTTGGTATAGCTCTGCATCAACTTCTTCGCCTTTACTTGGGCGCGGTACAATCTCAAAAGAGGTGTCAGCTTCTGTCAGTGAAGACAGCAGTTTGTTAAGCGATGTCTTATCACCTTTCACGCCTGCTTGTCCGTCTTCTAACAGTTTTCCTAGGCTTGTTTTCTTAAGCACGATATCAGACACGTCAGACTTATTGATGATCAGTGTTGTATCCGCATCTTGCAGCTCTGATACTTGGATGTTGTTCAAGTTGCCGTTAGACATTTCAACGTAGTAGAACTCTTTTACATCAGGCAACTGAATATTCATTGTAAATGGTGTTTCTTGTGCCTTTAGCGAGTCCACTTTAACTGCTAAGTAATCTAACAAGTTCTCAATGGTCATGTTAGCCAACACATCCGGAGATGCAGTCTTTGGTGCGCCCGGTTGTGTGCCAATACGAAGCTCTTGAGCGCCGGTTAGGTAGATGTTTCTCCAACCTGCACCTTCTGATTGATAACCCAATTGCTCGTACGTATCTGCCAATAAGCCACGTGCAACTTTGTTCTCTGGTTCTGCTTGAATCACCTTATTCAGTGCTGTTGCAACGAAGCGATATTCACCTTCTTGGAAGTCTTGCTGCGCTTTTTCAATCACAGCGTCGCTGCCGCCCATGTATTCAACAAACTTCACTGACTCTGGCTTGATTGGTAGTGGATTTAGGTTAGCTGGGTTCATGTCGAAGTAACCAAGATACATGTTGTACACAGCGCGGGCGTTGTGAGAGTAAGTACCGTGGTAACCGTTGGTGTGCCAAGACTGTTGAATGCTGTCTGGCATGACCTTGTAAATCTCGTCACCGATGTCTTGTAGAACCACACCGTTATTGGCTAAGCGAAGCGTTTGGTTATGAGTAAAACCGTAAGCGTCACGCTGCATTTTTAGGTAATCAGAGATCTCTTGTTCGCCCCAGATTGGCGATGAGTGAGACGCAAACAGCACCTCAGTATCTTCACCCCAAGTGACTAACATCTCGTTGATCTTCTTAGACCATTTCAAGCCGTCACGTACTTTAGCGCCACGCAGCGTGTACAGGTTATGCATGCCTTGGTAAGTCAGCTCGCCAGTCCAAAGTGCTTTCATGCTTGGAATATACGTCACCATTTCAGAGGCCGCTTCGGTACCTGAAGCATCCATGAATTGCATTTCTAGGCCGTCGATAACCAGAGTTTCAATCTCTTCGTTATGGTTCAGCTCGTAGTCTGGCAGGACGTAAGTAATGCTACCGGTTGATAGGCCTTTCGACAGTGCAGCATCAACAATACCGTGCTCGTGTCGGTTCAGGGTTGCACCATACTGATAAGCGGTACGACGAGACATTGCATTACCCGCCAATACGTTTTCGTCGACGATCTCTTTAGTAATGTTTTTCGAACCGTACACTTTTACATCTGGGTATGCGTCTTTGATTGCTCTTGCGCCACCAAAGTGATCAGCGTGCGAGTGAGAGTAAATCATAGCAACGACGGGCAGTTCGCCGCCATCAGGCACATTGCTCTTGAAGAATTTGAGTGATTTAGCGGCCGCTTCTTTGGTAAGAAGAACGTCGTAAGCGATCCAACCGTTGTCACTACGAATGAAAGAGATAGACGCTAAGTCAGCACCTCGAACTTGGTAAACTTTACCCGGAACAACTTCATATAAGCCTTCTGCTGCTTGGTTCAATACCGCTTGGCGCCACAGTGAAGGGTTTACTGAATCTGGTGCTTGGTCTGCATTCGTCACACTTGGGTCGATAAAGTTAAAGCTATTGCGAATGATGTCGCCCGTCTCTTGGTCGAAGCTAGCAATAAGGCCCTTGTTGTTATTGTCGAAAGCGCGAGTGTCGGCAAAGTTAAGTGTTTTTGCGAACTCTTGGTTTGCCTTAGTCGTCATCTCGGTTGCGCTTTTGCCACCTTGGTCGCCAATTTCGCTGAAGTGTGCGTGGTCATGGTTAGCTGCAACTGCAGGGAATACGAGCGAGATAGCTAGGAACAGTGATGCATTTTTGAACGTGCGTGAAGTCGTCATAAGAGCCTCTTCATTTCAGAATTTTGTTTCGTTGAGGCGATTATAGGAATAAGACATATAGCAAAAAATAAAGTAAGCTTTATTTAATACATCACGATTGGCTATGTATTGAGTCATGCAATGGTTGGGGAACGAAGGCGAATCCTGACCTATGATTGATTTAGGCCACATTGACAGGGAGAGTAACGGTGAGCGACGTGGAAAAGTTGGATTTAAATCTATTGAGCGTGTTCTTAGAAGTGTATCGATTAAAGTCGATCACGCTTGCATCAGAATCGCTTGGTATGACTCAGCCTGGGGTTAGTGGGGCATTGAAGCGATTGCAATCTCAGCTTGATACCGACCTGTTTATTCGTGAAGGGCGTGGGATTATTCCGACTAACGCTGCGGTGCAATTGGCAGACCGAGTAGAGCCTGCTCTAGAAGGGATAAGCAGCGCAGTAAGCACTTTAAAGACATTTGATAATCAGCAGCATCATGTGTTTCGTATCCTGGTGAATGAGATTGGATTAACCAAGCTTCAACCTCTCGTCGAGCAAGATGAGACGTTGGGCAATATCTCGATTGAATTCAATATGGTGCCGAACAACGAAGAAGAATTATTGCAAGGCTTGAGCATGCAACAAGCTGATTTAGCGATTGATATCCATTACCCGCAAGTTAACGGCTACATGAAGCAGCCGATGATTGAAGATGAGTTGGTGCTGATAGCTCGAAAGGGGCATCCGAGAATCAATGGCTCTGTGACGCAAGAGCAATATTACAACGAAAAGCATGTTACTTTTAGAATGCGTCGAACCCGTTTATACACGGCAGATTATTTTACCAAGTCGCCACTGAAACAGAGAAAAGTGAGTGCCGAGTGTGACTCGCTGATGACCATGTGTGTGCTGGTATCGGGCTCAGATTGTGTCGGCAGTACATCGCGTGATTTTGCCAATCAATTTTCCGAATCCTTCCAGCTTCAAGTCCTTGATCAGCCGTTTGAAATCTTACCTATGCAGCAATACATGATTTGGCATAAAAGAACCGATTTGAACCCTGCTCATCAGTGGCTGAGAAACAAGATTCAGCAATATATGGCTGATTAACGAGCCGCTCTTGCTGCTCGTTTCTGTTTGGCGCTCTCTATCGTCTTAGAAGGCGTCATTCCTGTCACCAACATGGTGCCGGTGATAACCAGAATTGAACCAACAATCGTATTGATGCCAATTGCTTCATCTAAGAATAAGTTACCCCATAGAATACCAAATACCGGAATGATGAAGGTCACGGACAGGGCTGAAGGTGCGCCGAGTTCAGAGACGAGATTGAAGTAAAGTAGATACGCTAACCCAGTACATACCGCGCCTAATAAGACAACCGATGTAGTGATCGTAACGTCGGGTGTTTCTCTCATCGGAATAAAGAATACAAACGGCAAAACCAGCAATACCGCAGCCCACATGCTGCCATGAGCATTGTTGAATGCCTCAACTTTAGGGGCTTGTTTGGTATAGTTTGACGCTATTCCGTAGCTAAAGGCCGCCATCACTGCTGCAAAGATAGGAAGCACAGCCTCACGGCCAATGTTCATCGCATCCCAACCGACTAACACGCCAACTCCTGTTACCCCAATCCCAAGTCCCAATAGAACTTTCGCCTCGAGTGCTGTTTTGGTCCATATTGCACCAATGATTGCTGCCCATATTGGCGCGGTAGAGTTCAAGATGGCGAGTGTCGAGGCGTTAAGTGTCTGCGCGGCATAAGCGAAAAGCAAAAAAGGAAGTGTGGTGTTAAACAGGCCGAGAATGAAGAAGTGTTTTGCGTGATCATGAAAAGAGAGCTTCTTTTTTAAATAGAAAGAAACTAAAAGCAGAGTAAGTGCTGCAAACAGAACTCGCGCTTCAATTAAGACTGCGGGCCCTAATGGATTGGCGGCCATTCTCATGAAAAGAAACGAGCCTCCCCATATAGCCGCAAGTAGTATCAGTTTTAAAAAGCTCACAGTTTGAATCTCAGATTGTGTAAAACCTGACTATGGAGGAAAGATAACTATTACACAAACATAGATGCCAATACTGTGCAGTTATGGACATAAAATCGAGCCCGTTAATCAGGAACAATTTCGATGAATTTCGTTCTGTTTATTGTTCCTTATTTGATGAGTAATCTAGCGTTAGACATCAAACTTAGGCAAACAAAATGAAGATTGAACACATCGCAATTTGGACCAAACAACTCGAAGTACTGAAGCGATTTTATGAAGATTATTTCGGCGCGACATTGAACTCAAAATATCACAACCCAACTAAAGGGTTTTCTTCATACTTCCTCTCGTTTGATACGGGAAGTCGTTTAGAGATTATGGAAATGGACTCTGTCCCTGAATCGAAAGACGACATCTATGACCAGTTCACAGGCTTCATTCACATGGCGATATCATTAGGTTCGGAACAGGCGGTCGATCAACTGACTCAACACTTGGTCGAAGACGGCTATGAGCGCTTAGATGGCCCAAGAAGAACAGGCGATGGCTATTATGAGAGCTGTGTACTCGATCCGGATGGTAATCGTTTGGAACTTACCGTTTAATGTAGAGACTTAATTGAGTTACTCATCTACTAACGGAACTGAGGTATGACAATGATGAAGCTTGCTGTGACTTTCCTTTTTAGTCTTGGGCTTATGGGATGTGCTACCTCAGAACCGGTGTATGAGCAGGAGGCGGACTCAAAGCCTGAACCATCCCAACCCATAGGTTACCTTGGCTTCAAAGCCCATCAAGAGTGGGCCATTCAATTTAACGATTGCACGGTCTACGATTTAACAGGCGCACAACCCTACCAGTGGTTTGATCGCACTTCAGCCTCTGTGAGCTGTTATACGTTTAAGCCAAACGATGCCATCGAGCCTTTATCTGTCTATGCCGACGCAAACTTCGACAGCAATAAGCTAGCCCCGATTAACCTATTTCAAGAGCTGCAGGTATCAGAGTCTGGCTGGGGCAAGTTTCCTGCCGTCTATGAGACCAACGGTACCAATTGGCTGAAAGTCAAAGAGGGTTGGATTCACCTCACACTAGCCGATCAGACACTCGTTCAGTTCTACCCTGGCACTCAAGACCAATCTGGCAAATCACTGCATGATCAGTATTTTGAACAGCATTGATCGTAATGCTGACTGTTGATTAGTCTTTAGATCGATCAAAAAAGATCTTTTAACTGTTGCTGAAACCGGTTTCAATCTGTATCTTTGCTTTTATTGAAATCGATTTCAGAGTTGTAATTGCAGCTCAAATTCTGATCTTTTTCACGAATAACTTGTAGTGAGTAATGGTATGAACAACGAATTTTCGAACGATTTTTTATGGGGCGGTGCAGTAGCAGCGCATCAACTAGAAGGCGGCTGGGATGCGAATGGTAAAGGTGTCAGTGTTGTTGATGTATTAACAGCGGGCGCTCATGGTGTACAACGTCGAATCACCGATGGCGTGATTGATGGCGAAAACTATCCTAACCAAGTCGCAGTGGATTTCTACCATCGCTACAAAGAAGACATTAAGTTATTCGCTGAGATGGGCTTTAAGTGTTTCCGTACCAGTATCGCGTGGACGCGTATCTTCCCAAATGGCGATGAAGCTGAACCGTGTGAAGCGGGTTTAGCGTTTTACGATGATCTGTTTGACGAGCTGTTGAAATACGACATTCAGCCTGTGGTAACACTGAGCCACTTTGAAATGCCTTACCATCTAGCTAAGGAATATGGCGGCTGGATGAACCGCAAAGTGATCGACTTCTTCGTTAAGTATTCAACTGCAGTGATGGAACGATACCAACACAAAGTGAAATACTGGATGACGTTTAACGAGATCAACAACCAGATGAACACCTCGGCAGATATTTTCGGTTGGTTATGCTCAGGCGTGAAGTTTCCACAATGCGAAAAGCCGCAAGAGGCGATGTATCAAGCGGTTCACCATCAGTTTGTTGCAAGTGCTTTGGTGGTTAAGAAAGGTCACGAGATCAATCCAGATCTTCAAATCGGCGCAATGTGTGCGATGGTGCCTTTCTATCCACGTTCTTCTAAACCGGAAGACATTATGGTGGCACAACAAGCGATGCGTGACCGTTACTTCTTCTCAGATGTGATGGTTCGCGGTCATTACCCAAATTACGCTACGCGTGACTGGGCAATCAAAGGCTTCAACATTGAGATGCAGCCTGAAGATGAGCAGATCCTAAAAGAAGGTAAGGCTGATTACTTAGGCTTTAGCTACTACATGTCGAATACCTTGGATTCTTCTTCTCACCAATCTACAGAAGAAGCGATGGACGGCGGTCATGAAAATTCGGTCGATAACCCGTTTATCCAGTCTAGCGATTGGGGCTGGCCAATTGATCCGACGGGTTTGCGTTTCTGTTTAGCGTCTCTGTATGAACGTTATGAAGTGCCATTGTTCATCGTTGAGAACGGTTTTGGCGCGGTTGATACCATTGAAGAAGATGGCAGCATTAATGACGATTACCGCATTGCTTACCTTGGCGACCACATCAAAGAGATGAAAAAAGCCGTTTCGATTGATGGTGTTGATTTGATGGGCTATACCCCTTGGGGCTGTATCGATTTAGTTTCGTTCACCACGGGCGAGATGAAAAAACGCTACGGATTCATTTACGTAGATAAGCACAACGATCAATCTGGCTCACTAGAACGCAAGCGCAAGAAGTCTTTCGAGTGGTATAAAGGTGTGATTGCATCTAACGGTGCCACTATTTAGAATGCATTCCCCAGCGCAGTTATGTGAACTGTGAGCTGTCATTTTGCAATGAATTAGTCGGCCTATGTCGGCTAATTTTTTATAAAGGAAAAGAAGCGAATGGTAACCATGCTTGATGTCGCAAACCGCGCAGGCGTATCTAAATCGACCGTTTCTCGTGTCTTAAATGGCAAGAACATCGTGCGCCCAGATGTGGTGAAAAAGGTATTTGATGCGATTCAAGAAACAGGTTATCGACCGAACTTGTTGGCTCAGCAATTGGCGACCAAGAAGACCAATTTCATCGGCTTTGTAATTACCAATGAGTTGTTCAATGGCCCTTACTTCTCTTCCTTGATGTATCACGCGGCTTCTTATAGCGAAAAGTCGAATCACCAATTGGTGATCACCGATGGCAAACACAGCGCTGAAGACGAAAGAAAGGCGATCAATTTCCTGCTGGATATGAAGTGCGCGGGCATCATCATCTATCCGCAATGTTTAACCGAAAGCGAGATAGCTCAGATCATCGAAAGCACTGACACTCCGATTCTGGTACTCAACCGAGAAATGCCGTCGAAGCCCAATCATGCTATTACCACCGACCATTATCAGAGCGCTTGTTTGATGGTTGAACACATCATCGAGCAGGGTCATACCGATATTGCAGTGATTCGTGGTAAAGCCGGTTCTTCGACCGATGAGCTGCGTTACCAAGCCTATCAAGATGTGTTAACTAAACATGGTGTTGCATTGGATGAGTCCAACGTTGTTCAAGGTGATTGGACGATGGAGAGCGGTTATCACGCGGCTCAGGCTTTGGCAAAAAGCAGAACCACATTCACTGCTATCTTGTCTGAAAACGATGATATGGCGATTGGTGCGATTAAGGCGTTAACCGAACTTGGGTACTCATTGCCTCAAGATGTTTCGATCGTCGGCTTTGATAACAGCAAAGTGGGGGCGTTTTTAACGCCAAGCTTAACGTCTGTGAGTGTGCCATTAGAGCAAATGACGCAAAAGGCGATCCTGCAAATTGTCGGTGAAACAGAGCAAGCGACCACCATCAAAACCACTGGTAGTTTGGTGTTACGTGATTCGATAGCGAAGCTAAATTAGCACTGTTCGAATTTCATATTTTACCTACAAAAAGTGACGAGCTGCGCATCTCTTAAACCAAGCTCAAACACTCCTTATTCACTGTTATTTAGATGTGCGATATTGCGTTTTTGGTCGATGAATTGACCACCATTAGTTAAGTAATGTGAAGCTAGATAAGTAATATGAAAATAGCTAATTGATGTGAGAACAGGTAAGTAACGTGAAAACAGAAAAACAAAAAATGCTAGCAGGTGAACCTTATCAGGCTTGGGATAAAGAGCTTTATGCAGCTCGTATCGAATGTCGCAAGGTGCTTCAAAAACTCAATAACAGTATTCCTGGCACATCTGAATGGGAAGCAGCAACGCAAGAGCTCATTCCGGACTGTGAAAATGCGCATTTAGAACCTCCATTTCGTTGTGACTACGGCTCGAACATCAAGCTAGGCAAGAACTTCTACGCTAACTTTAACTGCGTGATTTTGGATGTGGCTGAAGTGACTATTGGCGACAATGTGCTGCTTGGTCCGAACGTTCAAATCCTGACTGCAGGTCACCCACTCGATGTGAAAGGCCGTGTAGAAGAAGGCGTTGAGTTTGGCACACCGATTAATGTTGGCAACAATGTTTGGCTTGGCGGTGGTGTAATTATCTGCCCCGGTGTCACCATTGGCGAAAACAGTGTGATTGGCGCGGGCAGTGTCGTAACCAAAGACATCCCAGCCAATGTGGTTGCAGTCGGTAATCCATGTAAAGTGCTGAAAGCGATCGATAACGAGTAATAATCAGATTGAATTGATAAAGCCCGAACCTAGGTTCGGGCTTTGTTTTTTCTATTCTTGCTAGATGCTAGATGCTAGATGCTAGATGCTAGATGCTAGATGGAACAGCTTGTTGTGCTTGCTTCTTATCTAACGCACCACTGAATCGAGTCAGAACAAGAGCGATCAGAACGATCACAGCACCTACCCAAGGGGTGTTCATTAATCCAGATTTCGCGACAATCAAACCACCGCCCCATGAGCCTAATGCGATACCGACGTTGAAGGCTGCAATGTTCAACCCAGAAGCGACATCGACTGCGTCTGGTGTGTATTTCTCAGCCAGTTTCACAACATACACTTGTAGCCCCGGAACGTTACCGAATGCGAATGCACCCCAAACCAAAATGGTAGCAACAGCTGCGTAAGGGTTTACTGCGGTAAAGTTGAATACCACCAGTACTGCGGCTAAACCAGAGAAGATAACGGTCAACGCTTTAATCGGGCCCATCTTGTCGGCCATTTTTCCGCCCCAGATGTTACCTACCGCCACTGACACACCGTAAACCAACATGATGAGACTGATAGAGCTCGAATCAAACCCTGATACATTTTCCAGTATTGGAGCAAGGAACGTAAACGCTGTGAACGTACCGCCATAACCTAGTGCTGTGATAGCGTAAACCAACAGTAAGCGTGGTTGAGTTAGAACCTTTAGTTGTGCCGAAATCTTCGCCGCAGGTGGTTGCTTAAGGTTGCTTGGAACCAAGATAGCACTACCGATAAGAGCAATAAGGCCAAGCAGAGCAACGATCAAGAAGGTCGCTTGCCATCCAAAGGTTTGGCCGATATAAGTGCCCAGTGGTACTCCAGTTACCAATGCAACCGTTAAACCCGTAAACATGATCGCAATGGCACTGGCTGCTTTATCTTTTGAAACCAAACCTGTCGCGATGGTCGATCCGATCGAGAAGAACACACCATGGGCAAGGCCAGTCAAAATTCGTGCGGCGATCAGCGTGTTATAGCCTGGAGCTTGCCACGCCAATAAGTTACCAATGACAAACAATGCCATCACGGTTAGCAATACCGCTTTACGATTCCACTTTCCGGTTAATGCCGTTAATACTGGTGCGCCAATAGCAACGCCAAGCGCGTATAAACTGACTAATAGGCCTGCCGATGGCAGAGATACATTCAAGTCGCTCGCCATGGTAGGAATCAAGCCTACGATGACAAATTCTGTGGTTCCGATGGCAAAGGCGCTGAGCGTCAATGCAAGTAATGCTAATGGCATAATCATCTCTCTTACTGTTCTTTGTTAAATACCGAGCGCGATAAAATGGGGCAGCTTGTGACTGCAATAGGAGCGCTTCGTTTGATGGCGAGGATTATCTAGCAAAATATATTTGTGAAAAATGCCGCTATTCACAAATAACCTTTGTGAAATTTGCAATAATTAAAGAGTTAGCCGATCATTGGGTTAAGCTGATGAGATCGAAAAGACTCAGATGATTTGAGCTGTGATGAGTACAAGCGAGATGACATTAAACAAAATGAAGATAGCGAAGGAGCCTCATGTTAACCCGTTCAGATGATTTAGAAATGGTACTCACCGTTGTCGATGCTGGTGGTTTTTCTGCGGCGGCAGAGGCGCTGGATGTGCAGGTCGCCAAGGTGTCTCGTTCGGTGAGTAAGGTTGAGTCGCAACTCGGCGTCTCAATATTCAACCGAACAACGAGACGCGTGGAATTGACGGAGGAAGGACGGCAGTTTGTCGATTCAGTCAGGGTGGGATTACAGATGATTCAGAGCGCGGAAGAAGAAATCGTGTCGCGCGGAGAGTTGCCAAAAGGTCGTTTAAGAGTCGATGCCGCCAGTCCATTCGTATTCCATCAGCTAGTGCCGTTGGTGCAGTCATTCAAAGAGGCTTACCCAGACATTGAGTTGGAACTCACTTCCAACGAAGGCTTCGTTGATCTTCTCGAAAAGAGAACTGATGTTGCGATTCGAATCGGTAAGTTGTCCGATTCAACACTGCACGCTCGCCCGTTAGGAAAAAGTTTACTCCATATTGTTGCGTCACCTGATTATCTCGCTAAGCGTGGGCTGCCCACCAGACCTGAAGATTTGAGTTCGCATCAAATTGTGGGGTTTGCGGGTAACAAAGTGCTTAACCATTGGCCTTTACCAAACCAAAGTGATGTCGCGCCTACTGTGACAGCCAGTAATGGTGAAACCGTGCGTCAACTAGTCTTAGCTGGAAATGGGATTGCTTGTTTATCGGGGTTTATGGTGCAGGAAGATATGGCAGCAGGGCGTCTAATCCCTATTCTGGAACAAGACAAACTTGCCAACACAGACCGAGAGCGAGTGAATGCGGTTTACTACAAGTCGTCATCGGTCTCTAAACGTATCTCGGCGTTTATCGACTTTATTCAGCCCCGTTTGAGCTTGTAGGGAAGGCTTGTGTAGGGACGATAAACGTTATGTAGCGTGAACAATGTTTTCGGTGTTGATCCTTACATGTCCCTTAGATGAACAACAGCTTTAGCGCTTACGTAAGTAATGCGTTTGCACAATCTCATATAAGTAAGTCGACACGCCTGTTAGTGTGAAATCAAGCGGTGAAACTAGATCTCCAAACAATGGTGAAGCATCACCCAGACCGAATAGAGCTCACCATTGACATGGTCGAAAAGCCGCTGAGTTTATACTGTTTGGCACTCACCCAACTTAAGTGATTTGTGGGCCAATTTACCGACCTTTAAATTTATACTGGATAATTACCTATAAATTTCAGGCTTTAGCAGTAATAATCAATGAATAGATCGGAATAGCTTGTTCATTGAAAAGCTGTACGGAAAGTTTCTAAAGACGCCATCGTGAAAAGGAAGTCAGATACATGCCTGTGCTCGAACGCATCAGTTTAACGTTAATCTTAATCGCCGTTTTAGGTGGGTGTTCTTCACTTCCTGAAGGCATCGATCATCCAACAGAACCGCCAACCTCTCCTGCACCCAGCACTTTATCGGTTCTAACCAATGAATTTCAGCCTGAAGCTTTAGAGCAAGGCACCACTGCGGTTCGTCTGCAAGAGTCCGGTTGGGATGCTTTGGCACAGCGATTAGCACTGGTCGAAAGTGCCGAGCACACCATCGACATTCAATACTACATCTGGAACTCTGACGAATCGGGAAGCTATCTCGCTAGCCGTTTATTAGCCGCGGCTGAGCGTGGTGTTAAGGTGCGCGTAATGTTGGATGATATCAACCTCAACGAACGTGAAGGTTTGCTGTCGGCACTGGATGCGCACCCGAACGTCGAGATTCGTATCTTCAACCCAACGCCGACACGTCGTGGTTTCAGTAAATGGCTGAGCTTTGTTGGTGACTTTTCTCGCTTAAATCGCCGCATGCACAATAAATCGTTTACCGTAGATGGTACCTTGTCTGTGGTGGGTGGCCGTAATATCGGTGATGAATACTTTGACCTTTCTGATGAAATCAATTTCCGAGACCGCGATGTATTAGTTATGGGCTCGGTAGTTAACACCATCCAAACCAGTTTTGTTGAATACTGGAACAGCCGTTGGTCTTACCCTGTCGATATGCTGGGTGATGACGAACAACCTGATCTCTCGAAGATAGATAATATTGTCGTTCCGCATTATCAAAATTATCCTGAATTACCATTAGATCGTAAGGCTGCTGATAGTTTACTGAAAGAGGTGGTTGGTGAGATGACTTGGGTGAATGCGCGTTTTGTTTATGATCAACCCATCCCTGATGACTCCGATAATACTGATGAACCAAAAGCGACCGCGATTCTTCTAGGTAAGTTAGCGAGCGAAGCGAAACAAGAGATCTTATTGGAATCGGCTTACCTTGTATTCGATGATGGTCAGCTTGAAGAGTGGCAGGTATTGAATAACAAGGGCGTTGAGATAAAAGCGCTAACGAACTCTATGGCGTCTAATGATCTGGTGACCAATCACTCCGCTTATGCGGGCAGACGTTACGATATGTTGGAGCATGGTATCGACCTGTTTGAGCTAAAACCAGAATCTAAGCTTTGTGAAGCATCGACTCAGGACTTGTCGAAATGTGCACCTGAGACGGCCTATGGCTTGCACGCAAAATCAGTCGTATTCGACCGCAGCATCGCGAGCATCGGTTCATTTAACTTCAACTTGCGTTCTACCTACCTCAATACTGAATCGGTTTTGATCATCGAGAATAAAGAGATTGCTGAAACGTTAGCAAAAACTATTGAGCAAGCAATGAGTGACGACAATAGCTGGCGTTTGGAACTGGAAGACGGTGATGTGTATTGGTATTCAGGCGATCAAAGCTGGGACAGCGAACCAGAAACGGGTAAGTGGGAACGAATGCAGTCAGGCTTTTTGCAATTGCTACCGATTGAGAAATATCTGTAAGCTAGCCGCCTCCGGATAAATAAAAATGTCAGCGTATATTACGCTGACATTTTTGTTTGTACTGTTGTTTGCTGTGGTTTGTTGCAAGCTCTTAACGGCTTAACGGCTTAACGGCTTAACGCTTGGTCAGCTGCTTGCTGTTCAAGTAAGGCAGGATATGCGGGCGAGATTCGCCAGACAGCTTTTGAGTGATCTGTTGTGACCAACTGATCTGCTTTTGGTTGCTTGAACGGCTTGCGTAGTAGCTCTGCATTGAATCATCGTAGCTGGCAATGTCATCTAGGCTCAGCGGTTGGTATTGGTTTTCGTGCATAACTACGTGAGCAGGAAGGCGAGGCTTAACCTCTGGTTGTTGTGCCGGGTGACCTAAGCACATTCCGAACAATACGGCGGTGTGTTGTGGCAGTTCTAGCAGTTCATCCACTTGTTGTGCGCTGTTACGTAACCCGCCAATGTATACGCCACCTAAACCTAGAGACTCAGCAGCCAACATGCAGTTTTGCGCCATGATGCCAGAATCTACCGCGCCAATTAGGGTCAGTTCAGTAAAGTCGGTTTTCACTTCAGGGTTGATTTGAGCGTGGCGCTGATAGTCGATACAGAACACTAAAAACTCAGCCGCATTCTCAACGTAAGCTTGGTTACCTGCGTATTCTGCTAGCAGTTTACGCTTCTCTGTGTCTGTCACTCTCACGATAGAAACAGCCTGCAGTAAGCTCGATGATGAAGCCGCGAGACCAGCCTGAATAATCACATCAAGTTGTGCTTTTTCAATCGGTTGATTTGTATATTGACGAATGGAGCGGTGCCCCAGAATAGTTTCAATCGTGCTGTTCATAACTCTCAGACAGTCCTTGTGATGATGGCGTAGAGAATCACAATAACGACAATTACCATGAGCGTAAAGAGTGTTTGAGCCTTTCTGGTTGACATATTTCAGCAGCGCCAGCCCAGTTTTTGAGATTCTATTTATAATCGATTAATGCCAGCTGCTATGCCGCTGGCATTTTATTATTGAGTGAAACTTGCTTCGAAATAGGCACTAAATGCTCAGAACTGTCGGATAAAATAGGGCATACTGGACTGAATGTATAAACCCAAGAAAGTAACCACGCGCATGAATCTAATCTGCCTCAACGACCCTTTTTTTCTTCCTAATGGTCAAGTGATCAAAAATCGCCTGTTCAAATCGGCAATGAGTGAACAGCTAGGTGATAAACACCATAACCCTAAGCAAGGTTTAGTCACGCTCTATCAGCGTTGGGCTCGAGGAGGAATTGGCCTATCCATGACGGGCAACGTGATGGTCGATAGAGGTGCGCTTGGTGAACCTAAAAACGTGGTGTTAGATGAGCAAAGTGACTTAAGCGTATTTCGTGAGTGGGCGAAGGCTGGAACACAAAATGGTTCGCAGATATGGATGCAATTGAACCACCCAGGAAAGCAAATCCCTAAATTCTTATGTGATAGCCCGGTTGCCCCTTCAGCTATCTCTTTAGAGCGCGGATTAGAAAAAGGCTTCAATACGCCACGAGCTCTGACTGAGACGGAAATAATCGCAATCATTGATAAATTTGCGCTGAGTGCAAAGCTTTCAAAACAAGCAGGCTTTACTGGCGTGCAGATTCACGGTGCTCATGGTTATCTTGTCAGTCAGTTTTTGTCTTCTAGACACAATCAACGCCAAGACAAATGGGGTGGGTCACTCGAAAACAGACTTCGTTTCGTGCTTGAGGTTTATCGCGCGATTCGAAAAGAGGTCGGTGAAGATTTCCCTGTCGGAATTAAGCTCAACAGCGCTGACTTTATGAAAGGTGGCTTCACTGAAGAAGAGTCGATGCAGGTTGTTCAAACACTGAGTGATAACGGTATCGACCTGATTGAGATCTCTGGCGGCACCTATGAAAGTCCATCAATGATGGGTTCAAAGAGCAAAGCTGAACCAATCAAGGCCAGCACGGTAAAACGTGAAGCGTATTTTATGGATTACATGGTGAAGGCGAGAAAACTCGTCAGCACTCCGCTGGTGGTCACGGGTGGTTTTCGAACCGCGCAAGCAATGAATGAAGCATTAAACACCTCGGCGACCGATTTTATTGGTATTGCACGCACAATGGCGGTTGATCCTGATTTCCCTAACAAGTTAATTGAAGACCCTAGCCACGGCATGCCACTAACGGTGCCAACCACAGGAAAGCCCGCATTAGACAAGATGGCGATGGTCGGGCTGGTTTGGTATGAACATCAAATGTGGCGCATCGCCTCTGGCAAGAATGCCGACCCTAAATTAAGCGCACTCGGTGTGGTGTTAAAAACAATTTTCAGCGCTGGCTGGCACGCTTTCAAAAAGCGCAGAGCGTAAGCAGTCATGGATTGTTAAAGCAGAACTTTGAGGAATTGAAGTTCTGCTTTTTTGTTTGTCTCCTTTTAAGTTCTCGATAAATACATCGCAGAGCACCCTCAGCCAGCTTAGCTGTGGTACTAATCTAATACCAACATGAGCATTGGTTATAGTGTTCATAAGTGGCAAATCAGAGTAGACCAACTAGGATGAATTGAATTAAACCCTACAATTAATTCAACAACATGGTAGTTGCTATGAAGAAAATAACCCTCTTATCTGTCGCGATCTTATCCAGTCTCTCTTTCTCATCTTTTGCTAAAGATTGTGATCCCAACTTGCTGCCTTCTTGGAAGGACAGCGAGAGCAAATCCGCTATCGTCGACTTTGTTGGGCAAGCCACTAAAGCTGAGTCTGATACGTTCGTGGCAATTGAAGATCGCATTGCCGTGTTCGATAACGACGGTACGCTTTGGTCGGAAAAGCCTTATTACTTCCAATTAGCCTTTGCACTAGATCGTGTAAAAGAGATGGCGCCTGATCACCCTGAATGGAAAACCGAAGCACCGTTTAAGTTTGTACTCGAAGATGATATTGAGAGCGTTCTGGGCAGCGGTGAAGAAGGGCTATTGAAAATCATCATGGCGACACATTCTGGTATGACTGTTGAGCAATACCAGCAAGACGTTGAGCAATGGCTGACGGTAGCAAAAGATAAACGTTTCAACAAAGCCTACACAGACCTTACTTATCAGCCAATGAAAGAGATGCTGACTTACCTGTAAGAGCATGACTTTAATACTTATATTGTGTCGGGCGGAGGCGTTGACTTCATGAGGGCGTGGGCTCCACAAGCTTACAATATTCCTACAGAGCAAATCATCGGTAGTGCGCTTAAATACAACTACAGCTACAACGATGGCAAACCAACGGTGACCAAGCGATGATGCAATGGGCTACGAGCCAACCCAACTCAATGGCTATGATTGTTTATCACACTGATGCTGAGCGCGAGTGGCAGTACGATCGTGAGTCTCACGTTGGCAAGCTTGATAAAGCGCTAGATGAGGCGAATTCCAGAGAGGATTGGACACTGATCGACATGAAATCCGATTGGTGTGAGGTGTACTAACGCCAAGTATACCCTTGGTCAAAACTTCAAAGGCTCGGATTTTAAATTCGAGCCTTTTTTGTGAGCGGAGGTTTTGGGAATGAACGGTTTGAAAGCAATCGTTTGAAAGGAATAAGGTGTTATGGGTTCGCTTTAAGCAAGAACGTACTATAAATTTTCAATGCATGACGGTTTAATCGAGTTAGTCGGAAATTAAAGGAATAGCAAAATGAAAACGATCGGTTTGCTCGGCGGTATGAGTTGGGAGTCGACAGTGAGCTACTACAAATCCATCAACGAGGGCGTTAAAGCCACACTCGGCGGGCTCAATTCTGCAAAGGTTTGTATGTACAGCGTGAACTTCGATGAGATAGAAAAGCTTCAACATCAAGGTCGCTGGGCTGAGACGGCGGATATCTTATCGGACGCGGCTTTATCGGTAGAGAAAGCCGGAGCGGACTTCATCCTGATCTGTACCAATACCATGCATAAGATCGTTCCTGAGATCGAAGAGAAGGTCACGATTCCTATCTTGCACATCGCTGATACCACAGCGCAGAAGTTGCTTGAACAGGGTGTAAAGAAAGTTGGATTACTCGGTACCGCTTTCACCATGGAACAAGATTTCTATAAAGGCCGTCTGACTAACAAATTCGGTATCGATGTGGTGATTCCTGATGAGAGTGACCGAGAGAAAGTCCACAACATCATTTATCAAGAGCTGTGTCGAGGCCAAGTAAAAGAAGAATCTCGAGATGTATACCGTCAAATCATTGAGAAGCTAGGCCAACAAGGTGCAGAAGCCGTTATTCTGGGCTGTACTGAAATCGCCCTCCTGATTCAGCAGCAACACACTGATGTTCCCTTGTTTGATACCACAGCCATTCATGCAGAAGCGGCTGTACGTTTGGCGACGAGTGACTGACTTCTAGTTCTTATTCTTAGTTCCATAGCTGTCCTATTTTCGCTCTTGTACGATTTTCATTCGTTGAAGTGAAAGTTTTTTGTACAAAAGCAGGTCGTTAGTTAAAGAAGCGATGCTTTGTTCATTAACCAAGGCCTTATCGGTAGGTAAGGTTTTAGTTAATGACTGAGGTATCCGCGCTTTTAAGCACTATGCTTTAGTCATGACCGAAAGAGGATTTATTATGAAATGGCTTATCTTATCTGTAACGCTGTTATTCGTGGCAGGATGCCAATCGACGGGGTCTCAAGAAGCACAAGTCGGTGACGACATGAATCGAGTTCATACCCAAGGGTGCAGCAGCTAATCTTCTTTTGTGGAAACACATTTTCAGCTGCTCCGGTAGAGAGTTACCCCTACAAAGCCTTGTGTTGTCACAAGGCTTTTATTTTATACAAAATCTAAAAACTGATTCGACTATATCGCGAATTATCAATGAATACTGGTGTTGATAAACTCTGTTTTATTAAAGCACGCTCTCGTGCTTATAGACCGGAGAAACCAATATGAATTACGAGGGAAAAGTATATCGTCCATGGACAGAGGCGAAGAGCATTCTGATTCAAACCACTTTAGGTTGCAGTATCAACACGTGCACGTTCTGTAATATGTTCAGCGATAAACGATTCAAGGTTTGTGATATTGAGGATGTGTTTAAAGATATCGAAGAAGCTCGCCTGATTTATCCTTATGTTGAATCAATTTTCCTTATCGATGGCAACGTGATGGCCGCCCGCACGGATTATCTCCTTAAGATTTTGGATAAGCTTCGTCATACCTTTCCAGAAAGCAGAAAAGTATCGCTCTATAGTGGTTTGAACGATTTCCGTCGTAAAAGCTTGAGCGAACTTAAAGAGCTTAAAAGTGCCGGTCTCACTATGGCTTATGCGGGGTTGGAGTCAGGCGATGCGGTTGTACTCGACAACATCAAAAAGCGCATGACACCAGAACAAGCGATCGAAGGCATGGAATTAGCCAAAGAAGCCGGCATTGAAACCTTACTTTCGTTTATCTTCGGCCTTGGCGGTCGTGATCGATCACGTGAACATATTGTCGAGACCACAAGATTACTGAATATCATGAAGCCTGAGCAGATAGCGCCAATGGCGTTAGCGATTCAGCCAGGAACCGTGATGGAACAAGAAGTAAAAGATGGCAAGTTCGTTATGCCGACGCAACTTCAGATCTTAGAAGAAGAAAAGTATCTGCTTGAGAATCTAAACATCGACACTTTCTATTGGGGCGACCATGGTAATAACATCGTGACTCAGAAAGGTTTCCTGCTTGATTCAAGAGAGCAATTTTTGGCTAAGGTGAACCATGCGATAGCATCAAACCCAATGGCTAAAGACAGTGTTATTCAGACGTTTGCTTGGTAGCGTTTAGTTAAAAACGATACTTGCAGGCTAAGTAAAAATCGAAAGAAGTATTGTTTTCGAGGCGGGATAATCGCCATAAACCTACTTCCGTTGCTGAGACAATTCAAAATCAGCAAAGCCATTTTCTTGGTGGATGTTGTAAATTTGTGAATCTGAACTGTCTATATTCTAGGCTGTGTACTGGATCTCATTTGTTATTTGAGTCCCTTGCTAAGGTAAATAATGAATGTGTACTACCAATCACTTTACTCAACTTAAGAGGTTTCTATGCTAGGTGAAAATCACTCTCTTGTTCACGAATTTCCTGAAATGAAAGACAAAATTGCTGAGCTTGCTAAAACTGACGATGGCTTTGCAGAAGATATGAAGACATACGACAACCTTGATAAAGAGATTCGTAAACTAGAGCTGAAAGATTCACCCATTGATGACGGCTCGATGCACCAATTGAAACATGATCGTTCTGAGCTTAAAGATTCACTGCATGCTCGTTTAACTGGCTAGTGAGTTGGCAATTTTGCTGACTAGCTAAATGGCGAATTACAGACTTAGACAAAAACTCCTTCGGGAGTTTTTTTTCGTTTTGGCTCAATCACTTCTTCACAATTCAACTGAGTTAATACGTTGTATTGTTATGTTAATGACGCATAATGAGGGTTACTGGTACACGATTTTTAAGATTTTATTGGTAATCTCATGAATATTGAACACCTCAAATTGTTTGTTCGTTTAGCTTCCACACATAACATCAGCATGGCTGGGCAAGAGCTTGGTTTGTCTCCTGCTGTTGCAAGCTCGCACATTAGTAAACTGGAAGACAATTTAGGCGTTCGCTTGGTGCATAGAACCACTCGTAAGGTCTCTTTAACCGAAGAGGGGGAAGCGTTCTTGCCTCATGCTGAAGAGGTGTTATCGAGCGTCGATGCTGCCAAATCGGCGGTTGGTGTGGGCTGTGACTCTCCAACCGGAACGCTGAGAGTTACCGCATCTGCGTCTTTTGGGCGTTTGCATCTTGTCCCTGCTTTACCTGGATTCTTAGAGCGCTACCCTGGGTTAAAAGTCGATCTCAGACTATCAGATTCGATGGTGGATGTTGTTGAGGGTGGCTTTGATATCGCGATTCGCATCTCGGAGCTGAAAGACTCGACACTGATTGCCCGAAAACTTGCGACAGACAAGCGTATTGTGTGTGTATCGCCTGATTACTTAATCAAATATGGTAAGCCAGCCACACCTCGAGATCTTAATGATCATCAGTGTATTAGCTTAATTGGTTTAGAAAACTGGACGTTCAATACTGAAAGCGGGCCTAAGACGATTAAGGCATCTGGGTCGTTCAGGGCAGATAACGGAGAAGCACTGCGTGACGCAGCCTCAGGTGGTATGGGTATCACGGTGACATCGAATTGGTGTGCCTATGAACAACTGAAAAGCGGTCAGCTGGTTCAAATATTAGAAGATTACCCATTAACATCAGAGCCTGCAATTTGGGCTGTGTACCCAAGCACAAGGTTACTTGCACCAAAGGTGAGAGCCTTCATTGACTACTTCTCTGAATATTATGGTAATCCGCCGTATTGGGAGAAAACATAGAGACAAACGTTATTAAAGCGCTGACATGGTGAGCGTTTTTAAATGTGTTGTTTCGTTGAGATAAAGAATAGCAACCTTTTGTGAAGTTGATAATCAACCGGATTAATAAAACACTATTTAGTTTTTGTTGAAAATAGAGGTGTGAATAAAGTCTCAGGCTGAGCGGAATAGTAGACAATAAAAAAGCTTAGCGTGGGGAGCGCTAAGCTTTGTCATTATTTATATTCAGGAGCGGATGGTTTTGCTAGAAGAACTAACCGACTTGAGAAAAGTTCACCACAGTGCTTTCAAGATTCTCTTTTAAGTAGCTAGAAACTGCATGCTGCTCTGTTTCACTTAAGTACAGGCCAAGCTTGGTTCTGCGCCACAAGATGTCTTCGTCAGTCATCGCCATCTCTTCATTGATCAAGTAATCGATCTCAGCTTGATAAACGCCGTGTGCTTCGCTTGAGAATTGGGTACCAAGATCAGCTTCGCTCGTTGCACCTTCCAGCAGCTTCCAAGTGTAAGTACCAAATTGAGTCACATAACGTAGTAACAGTGCTTCTGATATCCAAGGGTACTTGGTGTGGATCATCTTCGCAAGCTGCTCTCTGCTGCAACTAAAGTTACCACCTGGAAGCGTGTCGTTCGCTGTCCATGGTGCACCCATGTTGGTTAGGTGTGGTTCTAACTTTTTAAGTGCCGCTTCGCCGAGCTTACGGTAAGTGGTTAGTTTGCCACCGAAGATCGAAAGCAGTGGTGCTTGATCCAGTTCTGCATCCAATTCCAATGTGTAGTCCCGAGTGATCGCTTGTGGTGAATCAGATTCGTCGTCACAAAGTGGTCTTACGCCACTGTATGTCCAAACCACGTCTTCACGGCCAAGCTGTTTAACAAAGTGTTGGTTAACAATATCAATCAAGTAATCCACTTCGACATCATCAATTGCGACGTTACGTGGGTCGCCTTTGTATTCAAGGTCGGTGGTGCCGATGATCGAGAACTTATCTAGGTAAGGGATCATGAACACAATGCGATTGTCTTTGTTTTGCAGAATGTACGCTTGTGGCTCGTCATGAATGCGTGGCACAACAATGTGTGAGCCTTTGATAAGACGAATGTTACGAGGCGAAGCCTGCTCTAATCCATCATCAAAGAACTGTTTAACCCAAGGACCAGCAGCGTTAACAAGCGCCTTTGCTTTGCGTTCAAAGCGTTGGTTTGTCATCACATCAAGGATCGTTACATGCCAAACACCACCTTCACGGTGCGCTTTTTCAACACGGCAGTAGTTACGTACTTCTGCGTTGTTTTCTTTTGCTGCCAACACGTTGAGCAATACCATACGAGCATCATCCACCCAGCAATCTGAGTATTCGAAGCCTGTCTTCATTTCTGGTTTCAGTAGCCCTGATTTTGCTAGGTTGACGGTCTTACTTCCAGGAAGAGTGGTGCGCTTACCCAAGTTATCGTAAAGGAATAGGCCACAGCGAATCATCCAAGCTGGGCGTAAAAATGGTCGATGAGGTAAACGGAAGCGCATTGGTTGAGCAACATGAGGTGCTTTTCTTAACAAGACTTCACGTTCAGCGAGTGCTTCCGAAACCAAACGAAATTCGTAATGTTCAAGGTAGCGTAGGCCACCGTGGATAAGCTTTGAGCTAGCAGAAGACGTCGCAGACGCGAAATCATTTGCTTCGTATAAGCCAACGTTTAGACCACGACCTGCTGCATCTGCCGCGATGCCTGCACCATTGATGCCGCCGCCAATCACGATCAAGTCTAAAGTGGAGGATGTACTGTTGTTTGAATTATTTTGTTGAGCACTCATGGTTTTGACCTCTTCTGAGCGAACGAGCATTTTAGAACATAATTGAATCCTATATGAACTTTCGTTTGCGGTCATTTATTATTTTCGTTTATGCGCGTTTTATGTGATTTGGGCATAAAAAAACCTCTGCTTATGAAAGCAGAGGTTCAAATAAGTCTAATTCGAGCATAGAAGCGACAGTGGTAGTGAGCAAGTTTTACTTTTTTAACTTTTCTATAAAGAATCGTGATTCATTATAGAAAGTGGCTCACCGAGCACTTATGTGAGTTATTCGCTCACAGGACGAGCGGTATCGATCACTTCTAATGGTATTGCTGAATCTTTAAGGATGTTGAGAATCTCTTCTGGTGGCTGTTTATTGGTAAAGACCATGTGCGCTTGAGAGATATTACCGAGCTTAACCATCGCGTTACGGCCAAACTTGGTGTGGTCGACGGCTAAGAAGATGCTGCGACTGTTTTCGATGATGGCTTGTTTCACACGAACTTCGTGGTAATCAAAGTCGAGCAGTGAGCCATCAAAGTCGATGCCACTGATGCCCAAGATACCGAAATCGAGGCGGAACTGCTTCACGAAATCGAGTGTCGCTTCACCAACAATGCCACCATCACGGTTGCGTACTTCGCCACCCGCCAGGATAACCTTGATCTCTGGGTTAGGCAGAAGGATGCTGGCAACATTGATGTTGTTGGTGACGACTCTTAGTTGTTTGTGGTTTTTGTTGAGGGCGCGTGCTACCGATTCTGGCGTGGTACCGATATCAACGAATAGGGTTGCACCATCTGGGATGTGCTTAACTAGTTCGTCTGCGATCACGTCTTTTTCGTTGAAGTTAAGCGCTTTACGCGTGTTATACGAGGTATTTTCCGAGCTTAAAGGAATGGTTGCACCACCATGATAGCGACGAATTTTGTTGCTATCGGCAAGTTCATTGAGGTCTCGTCTGATGGTTTGTGGGCTGACATCGAACTTTTCAACGAGCTCTTCGGTACTCACATATCCTTGTGTTTTTACCAGATCTACAATCTGCTGGTGTCTTGGTATCTGCTTCACTTAACTTACCACTCCCTGCGCGCAAAGGGCTCTAGCGCGTCAAAATCGAAAATATAAACTCACGCTATTGTGCTCGAATTGATGAAAAGAGAGAAGTAATGATGGTAAGGAATCATGTCTAAACCGCAAAAACGCTGCGCAAAACGCGGAATTTTAGCCTGAAACGCAAAAAAGAGCACAAAATAGTGCTCTTTTTAGTTTCGTTTGCTGAGGTTCGAACAATCTAGTCGATTAGATTACTCGAGTTCCTAGATCAGCGGCTAATGATTAACGATTAGCTGAGTACTTAGTATTACTCGTTGTCATCGTCATCGTGCAGCTCAGACCAAACCTGTGCACACTTGATAGCACGTTTCCAACCTTTGTAACGGCGGTTACGCTTCTCTTCGTCGTGGTGCGGCATGAAGGTGCGGTCAAGAACGGCTTTGTCTTGAAGCTCATCAATACTGTCCCAGAAACCAACCGCTAGGCCAGCAAGGTAAGCGGCACCCAGAGCGGTTACTTCCGTTACTTCAGGGCGGTGAACTTCAGTATCCAGCACGTCTGATTGGAATTGCATTAGGAAGTTATTCGCTACTGCGCCGCCATCAACACGTAGTTTCGCTAGCTTGATGCCTGAGTCAGCTTGCATCGCGTCTAGTACGTCACGCGTTTGGTAAGCAATACCTTCCAACGTTGCACGGATGATGTGGTTAGAGTTAACACCACGAGTCAGGCCAACAATCGTACCGCGAGCGTAAGCATCCCAGTATGGTGCGCCTAAACCAGTAAACGCAGGGACTACGTAAACGCCGTTTGAAGAATCCACTTTCGTTGCGAAGTACTCAGAGTCTTCTGCGCCAGCCAGTAGCTTCATTTCATCACGTAGCCATTGGATTGATGCGCCGCCCATGAATACTGCACCTTCAAGTGCGTATGCAGGCTCACCTTTAGGACCACATGCTAGCGTTGTTAGTAGGCCGTTCTTTGATGTTACTTTCTCTTGGCCTGTGTTCATTAGAAGGAAACAACCTGTGCCATAAGTGTTCTTAGCTTGGCCTGCTTCTACACACATTTGACCGTAAAGTGCAGCTTGTTGGTCACCCGCAATACCCGCGATTGGGATACGAGTACCGCCTTTACCACCAAGGTTCGTTTGACCGTAAACCTCAGAAGAGCGCTTCACTTCAGGCATCATGATTGCTGGAATGCCCATTTCATCAAGTAGCTTCTGATCCCAGCATAGGTCGTTGATGTTGAACAACATAGTGCGTGACGCGTTGGTGTAATCCGTAACGTGTACACGTCCTTGAGTCATTTTCCAAACCAACCAAGTATCAACGGTACCGAACAGTAATTTGCCAGCTTCAGCGTCTTCGCGAGCGCCTTCAACGTTGTCTAGAATCCATTTTACTTTTGTACCTGAGAAATACGGGTCAAGGACTAAGCCTGTATTGTCACGTACGTAGTCTTCTAGGCCACGCGCTTTTAGGTCTTCACAGATGTCTGCAGTACGGCGACACTGCCATACGATTGCGTTATAAACAGGCTTGCCTGTCTCTTTGTTCCAAACAATGGTGGTTTCACGTTGGTTAGTGATACCAATGCCCGCTAGCTCATCGCTGCGGATGCCTGCTTTAGCAAGAGCTTCAACCAATGTAGAGCTTTGAGTCGCCCAGATTTCCATTGGATCATGCTCAACCCAACCCGCTTTCGGGTAAATCTGAGTGAATTCTCGTTGAGAAGAACTAACGATGTTTGCATCGTGATCGAGGATTACAGCGCGAGAACTTGTGGTGCCTTGGTCTAGGGCAACAATGTATTTTTGCTCGGTCATGGTAAGAATCCTTTTTCTTTCGTTATTTATATTTTAGTAAATGTAAGGTCGCTTAGGGATTAAGCTTGAGCTTGTTCAGCTTCTTCTTCTGTTTCACATTGGTTTGGAATTGTGCAGCCTTGGCCTTCTACTGGTAGGTAAGCACCGATAACACGTGGGTACAACCAACCACCAAAACACGCACCAGCAATTGGAGCAAGAATTGGAACGATGAAGTAAGGAATATTACGTGCACCGCTTAGTGCGAAATCCCAACCTGCAAAGTAAGCGAACAGTTTTGGTCCGAAGTCACGAGCAGGGTTCATTGCAAAGCCCGTCAGTGGACCTAAAGAACCACCGATAACCGCGATAAGAATACCGATCAGTAGAGGGTTCATTGCACCGCGAGATGCGCCGTTGTTCTCATCACCTAACGCTAAAATGGCAAACATCAACACTGCAGTAATCACGAATTCCACAGCAAAAGCGCCGAAGAAAGAAAGTGAAGCATGTGGGTAAGTCGAGAAGATACCAGCAGTTGATAGTGCGTCTTGGCTGCTACGAACAAAGTTATGTGCGATTTCGTAGTCAGTAAATAGGTTGCTGTACAGGCTGTAAACCAATGCTGCAGAGCAGAAAGCGCCAAGCAGTTGCGAAATGATGTAAGGCACCACTTTCGCTTTATCAAAACCATGGAACATGGCCAGTGCAATCGTTACGGCTGGGTTGATGTGTGCGCCTGAAACGCCGGCAGTACAGTAAATTGCAATCGCAACACCGAAGCCCCAGATGATGCTGATTTCCCATTGTCCGAATGTCGCACCGGTTAATACCAGAGCGGCCACACAGCCAACGCCAAAGAATATGAGTAATCCTGTACCGATAAATTCAGCCAAGCATTGCCCAAATAAAGAAGGGTGTTTGTTTGTTGTCATGTTCGAGTCCTTTTTAGTTTTGCTTATCTAGCACGTGTATTGTGCATATATTTGCGAACTCGAAAATAAACGAACATCAAAAGTGAGCGTTTGAGCATAAAATTGTTAATTAAAGTCACTTGAAATGTTAATCCGAACACTTTTGCTCGAAAAAGATGCTCGCATGAACGTCATTGCTCGAATTGATAGGTTGCGAAGCCGCTCAAACTACCTATATGTAAATGAATGCGCAACTGGTACGAGGAGTTTATGTTTGGATTTGTGATGCTACTTCGTGAGTGGCGGATTATTAGACTTAATTAGGGAGGGCTGTGTGATGTTTTTGCTATGTAACAAGGGCGTTAACAAATGAGCTTATATGCATAAATGAATAAACTGCCAACTATGTTGTAGTTTGGCAGTTTTCATTTGGGTGTATGTTCTTGTTATACGAGACGAACTTACCGCTCTAAACCAGAGCTGCCACTTTTCCTTTCGCAACCAATTGATATCGAACCGAGTCATACGCCCAGTTGAACGCTATCGCGTAAAGTACGAAGAAAATAACTAGGCCGATGTCCATGATCAGTACGGTTAGGAAATCGAGTTGTAGAACCCACATCAAGACAGGTAGAGTCACTGTCATTAAGCCAAGCTCAAAACCTAATCCGTGCAGAACACGTGTTTTCTTGGTTCTTTTGCTTCGGTCTGCTCCGTAAATTTTGTCGTAGCCATAGTTGTAAACGTAGTTCCAAGCCATCGCTATCAATGATATTGCGAGCGCTAAGCCTGCCATTTCACCTGCGCCATTTCCTGTAACATAGGTTGCAAGCCCTGCCATTAAAACCAAAGCAACCAATTCAAATAGCACCATGTGCAACATGCGTTCTTTATGTGACATTTTTCTAACTCTCTTTACGATTAAATAGCCGCCGATGGGCTAATGACTTGGCTAGATAATATCCACTTAAGTGATAATATAAAGATGGTTAGTATCACATACGGTGATAGTAAGTTTTGGGAGACACCGAATGTACAACATTGAACAACTAAAAATGTTTGTGTATGCCGTTGAATTAGGGTCATTTTCTGCCAGTGCTCGTCATTTGGGGAAGGTGCAGTCGGCGGTGAGCCAAGGCATCAGTAATCTTGAAATCGATTTTAATGTTGAGCTTTTTGATCGTTCGACTCGAAAGCCTTCACTAACCAAAGCGGGCGAGCAGTTATTTAAACAGGTGAAAGCGATCGTGCTTCAGGTTGAAGATCTGAATGTGACGGTTAGTGCGATGGGCAGTGGTGAAGAGGGGCTCATCAAAATTGCATTAGATGATTCACTATTGGTCCCGAATCTATCTAAGATCCTTAGTCAGTTCAGTCAACAATTCCCTGCGACTGAAGTGGAACTGGTTGCGTGTACCACGACAGAGGTCAATCCGTTAATTATCGAAGAGAGGGCCGACATTGGATTGATGTTTACCAACTTGGCTTTTGATGTCGGTTCTGAGCCTTGCTTTATCGGTCACTTACCGTTTATTGCTGTGTGTCATCCAAGTCATGCGCTCGCAAAAACAGGTGTGGCGAAACTCTCTGACTTACTCCCGCATCGTCAGTTAATGTTGAGGGGAGACAAAGGTAAGGTGATGGATCAGTTTCCGCTGATTGCCGGAAAGGTATGGTGGTCAAACAGCTTTATCGTCATTAAAGAGATGATTCTTGGTAGCGATATCGGTTGGGCATACTTACCGAAACACCTTGTTGAAGAAGAGCTTATTAAACAGCGCTTGGTAGAGGTGAATGTGTCATTTGACCATAAAACTTGGTCGCCTCCGGTTGATCTTGTTCTGTCTAAAACACGCTCAAAAGGTCCTGCATTACTTTGGCTTGAACAAGCATTGAAAGGCCTATTAGACGAAACTGAATAAAGAAAAGGCTCACCGTTTAACGTGTGAGCCTTTCTGTTCAAAGTGATGCTGCTTTTTGTTAGTTCTAGTTCTAGGTGTAGACGTAGATGCTATACGCTAGGTTTAACCGTCTGACCGTTGTAGTACTTGTCTTTCATCTTAAGCGCCACGTTCACAAGGTAAATCAGCACAGGGACTTCAATCAGTGGACCGATAACGCCTGCAAACGCTTGGTCTGAGTTGATACCGAATACTGAGATAGCCACGGCAATCGCTAGCTCGAAGTTGTTACCTGTTGCTGTAAATGCAATTGATGCGTTCTTGTCGTACTCGATGCCCATCTTTTTACCGATGAAGAAACTGATGAAGAACATCGCAGTGAAGTAGATAGTCAGTGGAACCGCAATTAATAGAACGTCCATTGGCAGTTCAACAATCATTTCACCTTTCAGGCTGAACATCAGAACGATAGTCGCCAGTAGTGCAATCAGTGTGATTGGAGAGATGCGTGGAATAAATACGTCGTTGTACCACTGCTCGCCTTTCATCGACACAAGGATCTTACGGCTTAGGAAGCCCGCTAGGAATGGGATACCTAGGTAGATAAGTACACTGTGTGCAATGTCGATCATCGAGATATCAACCAACATGCCTTCGTAACCAAATACTGGTGGAAGAACGCTGATGAACAACCACGCCATAAAGCTGTAGCTCACCACTTGGAATGCACTGTTTAGAGCAACCAATGCCGCGCCGTACTCTTTGTTACCGCCGCCGATGTCGTTCCAAACCAGAACCATCGCCACACAACGAGCAAGACCAATCAGAATCACCCCAACCATGTAACCTGGGTGGTCTCCCAAGAAAGTTAGTGCCAATACAAACATCAGAATTGGACCAACGATCCAGTTCATGATCAAAGAGAGCTTAATGGCTTTCTTATCTTTTACCACAGTGCCTAGCAGGTTGTAGTTAACCTTAGCCAGAGGTGGGTACATCATTAAGATAAGGCCAATCGCAAGCGGAATGTTAGTGGTGCCAACAGACATTGAATCGTTCCACTGTTCGATCTGTGGGAATAGGGTGCCGAGTAGTACACCAAGGCCCATGGCAATAAAAATCCACAGTGTTAAGTAGCGATCTAGAAAACCTAACTTTGGTTTCATGATAATCTCTCTTAGTTGATATCGTAAATCGTCGAAAAACGATTGGTTGTGGCAAAAAAACACGCTTAAAAGTAAAGGCTATCAAAGCCGATCATTCAAGCGTGAACTTCTATTTTAAAATGCTGTTAAATATCGATTCGAAGCGTTGAATATTGTCGCGGTCGATGCGGTAACACATCTTCGGCGGAATCGACTCAGCCGTAATAAAACCTGAGGCTTTCAATATTCTTAAGTGCTCTGATACCGTTGATTGAGCTAAACCCAATTCACTCACCAGATCACTGTTCAAGCAGCCGCCCGATTTTTCTAACGTGGAAAGGATACTCAATATACGTATTCTTGCTGGGTGAGCGAGTGCTTTCGCCAGTGCGGCCATTTGCTTTTCTGCTTTAGCATCACCGTGTTCGATGGGCAGAGAACAGCCACCAGATGTCGAGCAAGTTGAGTTCATATTGACGTCTCACTTTCATTAATCGTTAAAAGACGATTAATGATAAGCCTATTTTAAATAGGGGTCAATGCTCACTGTCTATTTGAACGAACTTTAAGGTGGCGATTCAGGAACTATGGTTGAACTCTGCTTTGACTCAGCTACGCAAAATGGCGTGAACATCGATTAAACGCCATTTTGCTCGGTTATCCGCTAGTTAAGAACGGTATAGCCTCGGTTGATCATACAGTTACGATTCACTTGAAACTTCTGCTGCTCAGATAGCTCGGCGGATTGTCTTTTTTGAGCACCGTGCTTTAAAGCGCCGCTGATAATACCGATGCCAGCACCAATTTTTGCACCATCATGACCACTCCCGCCAGAGACGGCTCCACCAACCGCACCCAGCGCTGCACCCTTAGCGGTTGAACCGACAATATCGCTGCCAAGAGAATCGACCTCTTCAGGCTTCACTTGTTGAGCGTATTGCTCACATTCATACAGATCGGCGTGATACTGTGTTTCATCAACACCTTTAGTATCGACAATAATTTGATTAGCAAATACTGAACTTGATGCTACAAGCAATATCGCTGCGATTGGAGAGAATGGAAATTTCACAATATAGACCTCTAGAGTATTCATTGCATTGTTAAAGTGACGTGTAGTTCTCGATGAAATCAAGGCGACGATCGGTGTACTCACCAGAATCCAACATCTTAGATAACCCGCGAAGCGTGTTGTAAGGCTGAGAAACGGCCACCATGTTAATGAGCCAATACGGAATATCGCCACCTGGATCACTCAATACTCGATAAGAGATATGGGTGGTGTTTTCGTCGATTGGTGTCAGGATCCAACTCGCCTCTAATTCAGCCACTCTGATGATTTTTTTATTATTGTTTGGCAGGTAATCAGGCCTACCATGCTGATCAATGGTGACAACCATCGTCTCTGGATCTTGAGTGATGACGTTCTCTACGATAGCTTCACGATCGGCAACTGGCCAAGGTGCCTTGGTATAGGTTTTGGTGATCGTGTGCGCCGCACTAAAATGCTCTATTTCTTCCATGTCATCGATGTTTTCTACCCATTGCGTGCCAACAGAGGTATCGATAAAGAGTGCGATAATAGAAGTGAGGGACGCGTTGATGTCGCCTTCTGCTCGAAATTCTTTAAAGTGACTGCCTTCAATTTTACGGTTATAAACCTCGATGCCTTTTTTATCGCGTGCCAGTGACCAGCCATCGGTGTCTGATGCAAACACCGAAACTGAACAAGCAAGAAGAAGCAAAGTAATAATCTTATTCATCATGTTAATGAGCGCCCTTTCCAGCTGATTTTATTGGTTTTAGATAAGCGGTAACTGTTCAGCACGAGTAGGCTTTGAACACAAATACCGAAGGGTACGGTTAACGCAAATTTTGCGGGAACAAACAGTTCCTTAACCAAAATGAAGTAGGTGACGATCGACACCAAGAGCATCACAGAGCTGACAATGAGCGAATAAGCATGAATGGCAGACATGTCACTGATGAAGGCGTTCGCCGATACCAGCATCAAAAGCGGTCCCGCCCATGCGATGATGTTGGCTTTGATGAAGACTTTTAAAGCTTGTGCTTGCGATTGACAATTCACAATAAGATTCATGTTTTTGGAAAAGCCAGCCCAGATTGAGTTGAAGTCTGAATACATGTGCGTACTCATTAGTTTGTCTGCAAATGCCCAGAAAATCTTAAATCCATTGACCTTCATGACTTTTGCAAAGGCGATGTCTTCCGATATAGCGTTTGCTACTGCGGCGTGTCCACCGACTGCGTCGTAGGATTTTCGGGTAAACAACATCGCCTGACCGTTAGCAATCGCTTCTTCCTTAGTCATGTCGTTCGAGTTTTTAAAGTTCATATAAGATGCGATCGATAGAAAGATGCCCGGCAAGGTCGCTTTTTCTGCCACAGACGCAAAAGTTTGTTTTGGATTAAACGATAAGAGATCAGTTTTTTGTTGGATAGCAAAGTCGATAACGCTCTGTAGCATCGCGGGTGCTGAATCGGTATCTGCATCAATGAAATACACATATTCACCGCTCGCGTTGAGTGCGCCAGCCATACATGCATTGCTCTTACCAAGCCATCCGGTCGGTAACGTTCTACCTGAAATACAGCGCGCGTTAACGTCGAACTTACTGATCAATGCTTCTACTTTTGCACGGGTTGAGTCAGTAGAAAAGTCATCAACAACAATGACTTCAAACTTGTCTTTTGGGTAGCTCTGCTTCAATAGAGAGCCAAGGCTGATTTCAATATTGTCTTCTTCATTTCGCGCAGGAATAATGACGGAAACAGTCGGCCACTCAGTTCTTTTGAACGATATTTTAGGTTCAATGTGAATACGATGGCGCTCTAAGTTCGCAAGTGTGATTAGAAACTTGACGGTAACGATGCAAAGCAAGGTCGTAATAATAGCTAAAATCATAATGACTGTGGTCGGAATAAAGTGATGGAGAGACAGGAAAGAATATAGTGGAGTGTGACCTAACGCACATCTTGTATGTAGGACTTAACCCTTCAAACTGGAATGCGCTTCTGTTAGCGTTTGCCTTGGAAAGATGTGAAACAGTGACTGACAGGCGGTAAAATAAGCATTGTATTCACCAGCGACTCTAGCGATATAATCGAACCCAGAACCGTTACTCAAGATAACGAATGATCATAATCCAATAATAGGTACGCCCGACATGCCCCAACAAAACATCAAATTTATCGCGACTGATATGGATGGCACCTTACTCGATGAGCATGGAAAGCTCGACCCTGAGTTTTTCAATCTTTATGAGCGCTTAGAAGCGCAAGATATTATTTTTGCTGCCGCGTCTGGCCGCCAGTATTACAGCTTGCTAGAAACATTTTCCCCGCTTAAAGATCGCATGATGTTTATTGCTGAAAACGGCACATTAGTGATGCACAAAGGCCAAGAACTTTACAGCTGCTTGCTTGATACCGATGCCATTAAAGAGATCATTAAAGAAGCTCGAGCTATTGAAGGCGCGCATGTGGTGCTATGCGGTAAGAAATCGGCATACATCGAAACCAAAGATGAGCGTGCTCTGGCGGAGATCTCTAAGTACTACCATCGCCGTGAGCAAGTAGAAGACTTACTGGCGGTAGAAGACGATTTCATCAAGGTGGCTATCTGTCACTTCGACGGTTCACAAGAGAAAGTGAACCCAACTATTGATGCCAAATTCGGTGAGAACTACCAAGTGGTTGTAAGCGCAAAAATTTGGTTAGATGTGATGAACGCTGAAGCGTCAAAAGGTGCGGCGATTAAACATCTACAGAACACATTAGGTTTCACTTACGAGCAGACCATGAGCTTTGGTGATTACCTAAATGACTTGGAAATGCTTAAAGAGAGCTACCACTCTTACGCGATGGAAAACGCGCATCCAAAGTTAAAAGAGATCGCGCGTTTTGGCGCGCCAAGTAACGTTGACGCGGGTGTGTTCCAAGTACTTGAGAAGTTGCTAGCGTAACGCTCTTAAGCTAGATTCGATTTTTATCAAAGCCAACTCGTGAAAATGAGTTGGCTTTTTTGTTGGCTGCTGTTGTATTGAGTTAAATTTGAACGAGTGTTCAGCTTGTTGTAGTCTAACCAGAAAGATGGGTATTCACTTTGAATTGGATACGCCTTAGTAACGATATTTGGAATGATTATGAGCAAGAAACTTCAACTTGATATTATTTCTGACGTAATGTGCCCGTGGTGCGTAGTCGGTTACAAAAACTTAGAGCTAGCCGTTGCGGAACTTGGTTTAGAAGACCAGATTGAACTTGAATGGCAGCCGTTTGAGCTTAACCCTGACATGCCGCAAGAGGGCGAAAACCTGCGTGCCCATATCATGAGAAAATACGGTTCTAGCGCAGAAGAGAGCCAACGTTCACGAGAACAGCTTTCGGCTCGCGGCCAAGCGGTTGGTTTCGATTTCAATTTCTATGACAGTATGAGAATGGTCAATTCACGTCATCTACATGTACTTCTCGATTTTGCACTAGCGCACGGCAAACAGACTGAGTTAAAGCTACGCTTCTTTGCTGCTCACTTCACAGAGCAAAAAGACCTGTCCGATCTTGAAGTCATTGCACAAGAGCTTGAAGCGGTTGGCTTAGACTCAACGAAGGCACTGAAGCGCCTAAAGAACACCGACAACTTGAAGCAAATTGAAGCGCAAGAGTTTGAATGGCAACGCATGGGGATCTCAGCTGTTCCTACTGTGGTGTTCAACCGTAAGAGTGCAGTAACGGGCGCGCAGACGGTAGAAACCTACAAGCAGATTCTTCAAGAGCTTATTGCTGAATCATAAACGGATCATTGCTATCAATTAGAGTCTGAATTTCATGGAATCACTGTCACTCGCTCAAGCGCAAAAACTGGTATTGCTTTCGCAAAAGCTGCAGCCTAAGAAGTTGCCACCTAAAAAGCAACGCAATGGGGGCGCTTTGGCGAACACGTTGTCTGCGATTAAAAACCTTGGCTATGTGCAAATTGATACCATCTCTGTGATTCAGCGAGCTCACCACCACACGCTTTGGAATCGCAATCAAGATTACCAACTGAACCATCTGGATAAGCTGTTAGAGCGTCGAGAGGTGTTTGAATATTGGTCTCATGCCGCCGCGTATTTACCCATGCGTGACTTTCGATTCAGCCTACATCGCAAGAATGGCTTTGCGAGCGGTAAGCTAAAGCATTGGTATAAAAAGGATGACGCACTGATGGCTCATGTTCTCAAACGTATTGAGAATGAAGGGCCGTTGATGGCGAAAGATTTTGAAGGGGATAGGCCAAACCCCGGCGGTTGGGGCGGTAAACCGGCCAAGCAAGCATTAGAAACATTGTTCATGCAAGGCGACTTAATGGTGCCAAGCCGAGTGAATTTTCATAAGGTGTATGACCTAACCGAGCGAGTTTTACCGAGCGGAATTGATACCTCTGAACCGACAGAACAAGAGTACATCGAGCATCTGATAACACGTTATTTAGAGGCTAACGGAGTTGGAATAGCGTCCGAAATGAGTTACCTACTTAAGAACACTAAGCCTCTGATTCAGAAAACACTCCAACAGATGCTTGAAGATAAGCAGGTTCTGAAAGTAGAGATTCAAGGCTCTGATTACTATGTCCTGCCAGGTGCTTTTGAACTGCTGAATCAACCTCTTTCCAGAACCAAGCTTAAGATACTGTCTCCGTTTGATAACCTGCTGATTCAACGAAAGCGAATGCAATCATTGTTCAACTTTGATTACCTCCTAGAATGCTATGTTCCAGAGGCCAAGCGTCAGTTTGGTTATTTTAGCTTACCGATTCTGTGGCAAGGTGAGCTGGTGGCACGAATGGATTGCAAGGTTGACAGGAAGAGTGGTTTGCTCAATATCCGTAACTTGGTTGTGGAAGAGCGAATTAAAAACCATGAGTTGTTGGTTCATGCTTTATGCGATGAACTAAAACACTTCATGGTGTTCAACCAATGTGATGAGATGATCGTCCATAACACCACGCCCTCTGATCTTGGCAAGCGCTTGATGAGCCAATGGCAAACAGTCTAGCGGTCTTTGTTGTTTAGAAAGCGCTTAGTTACTCAGCAAACGCAGCTAACAAGAACTCGACAAAGGTTCTGTTCTTCAACGACAGTTGCTTGGTTTTGTAGAGCAAGTGAATCGGCTTTGGTAACGGCGCCATGCCGGGTAGGATTTCCAACAGCGCTCCACGATCAATCTCTTCTGCGACTAAGATAGTCGGTTGCAACAACACGCCCACACCCTGCAGGGCGGCATACCGCAACACATCACCATTATTCGACATCAAGCGCACACGTTCTTTATTCGGTGTGGCGTGAGGAGCTTGGCTGCTGTAACTGAATCCAAGCGATGGGTGCTGCGCCAAGTCTTCCAATACTCTGATTTCAGCATGTTGGTTTAGGTAAGCGGGCGCCGCGCAGTAACACATCTCATAATCCCCTAAATACCTTGCGACCAAGCTTGAATCGGATAGGTCACCAATTCGCACAATCAGGTCAATGTCAGATGAATAAGGATCAACAAGGTCATTATTCAACATCAGCTCAACGTTAATGGTTGGGTGATGCGCGAGAAACTTAGCTACGATAGGGGCGAGTACCTTGTTTCCATAGGTGACAGGGCAGTTTATTTTTACCGTGCCTTGTGGTTGATTTTCCAAGGTTTGAATCAGGTTCTCTGCATTGCTGATGTCTTCGAGAATTCGCTTACACTCACGATAGTAAAGTTGTCCTGAATCGGTTAACGATTGCTTACGCGTGGTGCGGTGGATCAGCTGAGACTTCAAACTGGCTTCTAAGGAATGGACATGTTTGCTTATCATAGTCGCCGACAGGTTGAAGTGGTTTGCGGCGCTGCGAAAGCTACCTTGTTCCACCACATAGACGAAGACTTTCATGCTAGTTAACTTATCCATTGAACACTTTTGGTTGATAAACAATAAACAAAACGTGAGTTTATCAATTATTAGGGGTTAATTATATTAATGGCAAACCGATAATTAACTAAAATAAGAGCGTGCAATGCCTCAAACGAATGAAACTATCTTTGTTACTGCCGAACTTAAGATCAAAACCAACATAGAACGAGCAGCTGCGCTCGAAGCTATCGAACAGTTTTGTTTAGACATGCAAAGCGAACCGGGCTGCCTACAAGCAATTGCAACCTATGATCAAAGCCAAAGCGATCGTGTGATCTTGCTTGAGCAATACGTAAACCGCGAGGCGATCAATCAGCACTTTGTGATGCCTCATACCCAAGTGTTTATTGAGCGTGATATTACCGAGTTGGTTCAAGCATTCGAAACGCAACGTGGGCCTATCAAAGCACAAGAGCAGGAGATCTAAGACATGAAATGGGGAATCCTAGGAACCAGCTTTATCTCAGGCGTAATGGCGGATGCGATTAAAGGCGATGCTCAAAGTGAGCTGTATGCTGTTGCTGGACGCACAGAGAAAACACTCAATGAGTTTGCTGCCCAATACCAGCCAACACGAACCTTCAACAACTATGAAGCCTTGATTGAAGATGAGTCGGTCGACATTATCTACATTGCTCTACCAAACCACGTTCATCATGAGTATGTGATTAAAGCGGCTCAAAAAGGCAAAGCGATCTTGTGTGAGAAGTCTTTGTCGGTAGATATGGAAAAAACCGAGCAAGCTTTACTAGCCGTGAAAGAAGCGGGCGTATTCTTTGCTGAAGGTTTGATGTATTTAAACCATCCACTTATCACCAAGCTTCATCAAGAACTGGCAACTGGTGAGATTGGCGAAGTGCGTTCAATTCAAGGTTCCTACGTTGCGGCGATTGATCAGTTCGTGAATCCTGCGAGCAAAGGCGCGCTATACAACCTTGGCTGTTACCCAATGTCGCTGATTCACTCTGTTGCGCAGCAGCAATTTGGTGAGAGCGTGTTCGATGACGTGCAGATCTCAGCAATCGGTCGACGAGGCGAAGATGGCAATATCTGTGAATCGTCGGCGATGATGCATTTCAACGACCGTTTTACCGCACAAATCCACACTGCTGAAGACCACGGTTTAAAGCATGGTTTTACGATCCTAGGCAGCAAAGGCTGTATCACGCTAGATACTAATCCATGGCTACCGACGGCAGAAAACACGTTTACGGTAGAGATCTATGAAACGTCGACACGTGAAGTGAAAGTCGAAGCGCAAGGTGATGGTTTCCATTATCAAGTGCGCAATATCCGCCAAGCGGTTGAGCAAGGTGATACACAATTTGCTGCGCCAATGGCAACCCACCAAGACTCTCGCGTAATCATGAAGTTATTAACTGATTGGGAACAAGCGGCGAGCTAATGTTTTAGTAAATTCTATACTCGTCTCATGTTTGATCGCCTCGTAAGCTATCAAACATGAGGCGTTTCCTCTATATCTTCCAGTCGACTCTCCCCAATAAATACTTTGCATTTGAAACCGCCACAGTGTCCAATATCAGGTAGTACGAAACTGACCGAAAAACCTTATTTTTTAAGGTGTTAAATAGGACCTTTGCCGCATGCGTAAATCAGATAAGAAAATCGAGAATCAAATCAGAGACGTGTTAACTGACGTTTGTGAAGACACGCTGAAAGGCTTCGATGGTTTTTTGTGGGTGACTCACTCGGTCAACTTTTCCTCTTTTCCGCAAAGTTTGAAAATTGTCTGTGTATTCGATACCAATCAGGATAGAACGAACTTCTTAAGTGGCGAAGGTCAACAGAGTGTCTCAGGGGCTATTCAACAAGCGTTCAATCAAGTTGGAATTCAACTGAAGAATATCGATAAGCATGTTAGCTACGATACGCAAGAAAATTGCGATCGCGACCATCAAGGGAAGTGGAACAAGAGGCTTTAAGGAGCGTTGTCATCGTTCTTGTTTAGACAGCCTATCCAAATTGAGTTTCAATAGTGTGGCGCTCAAACTGAGATTCGATACAGCAAATCCAAGTCCTATTCTGAGTTCTAGGCTCTGATAACTTCTCATCTTCCAAACCGTATTATTCTCATTTTGAGAAAATCTGAGCTGATTTCTCGTTAGCCGGAGATACTTGGTTTCCAAATAAAATTAAAATCACAAAAACTTATATTTTCCTTAATGCATTGATTTTGAATCGGCATTTGCTCGTTTTACTTGCCACCGATGAAACAAGACAGACGAGCACTTGAACAATAGAGCCATGTAGTCGATACTTTTTTCGTATTTTGATTCCTAAATTGACACGTAAGTTGGCTGACTTTTCGTTTTGTGATTTAAGGCATGACAGTATCGATTAGGAAATTTGAATCATGAAAACCTACATTTCTGGGCTGCTCGCACTCATACCGTCATGTTTAATCGCTGGTTACGCTTTTGCTGTTGGTACAGCGGTTGTGCTGCCAGGGCAACATGAAGTTGGTGTTGATCTTTTGGGCTCCCCACTATCTACGAATGCCGTCATTGATTGGGAAATTTCCAACAGTGATATTGTGTTCGGAGCTTATGCCGACAAAGCCGACAATGAGCGGGCCACGACAATTGGTTATATGTACAACCAAGTCATGGCGATGAACTCGGGTTGGTTGGAGAACGATCTCCGTAACCAAGCTGAGTTAGAAGGCCTCAATTTCGAAGACTATTTCCTGCACTTTTCTGAAGATACTGTCATTGCCGAAGTTGATAAAACTCATGGCGAAAAGACCCTTTTAAACCGAAAACCTATGATCTTGGGTTATACAGCCAGTGAAGACCATGCTGGTTTTTGGTTGTATCAAGAGCCTCCGTGGGATGCCGATGTGTTTGAGAATTTCGAACAGGGTGGGGCTTTGTATGTCTATCATGCTGAACAGTTCGAACGGCTGACCTTTAAGTTCTCACAGTTTGCTGGCAGCGGTGAATTTTGGATTGAATACCCAACTGCTATTGATTCTCAGGGTAGGGTTTCACAATGGGAAAGGCTTGATGTAAAGAAAGACAAAACGCTCAATATGACCAAAAACCAATCGGTGATCTGGAACCTTCCGGATAACTGGTTAAGAGCTACAACTCATGATGGGAGCGGTGCGAGTTATGGCGGCGGCCAGTATTTTGGTTCAACCTTTTTGAGAGATGGTGGGCGCTTATACGTTGTGAGAGTTCGTTGGCAAAGTGAGAATGCCGACGACAGGCCGCGTTTAAAAGAAGTAAAACTCAAAAACAGTTTTCCAACCGTCAAGTTAACCGATGCTCCGACTTCAACCCCGGACAGCAATGCTATCAGCCAATGGCGAAAAATCCGTGGTTTTGATGTGTCTGCAGATCTAGATGGTGATAACTACTTGTCGCCAAGCGAGTATCGAAATCGAACCAATAAGAACGCGACAGCACGTTTTCGTTGGGAATCAAGAGTGGTGCCATTTGGTCGAATGTGGAGCGCTAACTCATCTTGGTCGCTAACGAACGTCGCAAACGCGGATTATCTATCTGCTATTCATCGCTACTACAAGCAAAGCTGGGCAAGACAAGGTTTGAATGGTGCGTACAACGACGACACAAATAAACTCATTGGCTCGAACCAGTTCTATGTTCACTCTGGCGGGCATGTTCAAGAGTTAGGAGCTGTTGCGGGTTCGAATCAAGCGGATGATCTCTACAAGCAACAATTTTCAGCGTTTCTCAAAAATCTTTCTGCTTTAGAAAGTGATGCGTCGATTGGGTTGAATATCGGAACCGCGAACTTACTGGGTCGAAATGGACAGTCTCATCTTAGCGAGGCGGGCTCTCTGTATTTACGCGAGCACTACATTTTTCCGTCTACTGGGTTTAGTGGTTACTCGGGGATCTCAAAATTCTGGGATAATTCTGCGCTCGCCTACAATGGGCAAAGTGTTATTTTTCAGGCGACAACGCGTTATGGGCGAGTTCAGTATCTTGGAAATAGTGAAGATAATTGGAAGCAAGACCAATACTCGACCCTAGCGATCTACCACCTCAATCGACACGCTCAACATAGCTACTTTAATCAGTGGAACAATGGTTACGTCTATGGAAGTGGCAATACGACGGCTGACACTTTCTGGCAAAGTGGTGTCCCTAAAAACATCGCCTACCAACCCAGTTCGTTATTGGCCGTTGACTTGGGAGAGCCGAGTCATCAAATCCCATATGGCTTTGCGCCGATTCCTTTGATGCTTTCGACAACGACACCTCAGCCTGCTGACTACACCATCGTTGGCGATTCCTCGATGAACGAAATGGTGCATGCTGATCTGCCCAATGGTATCACTCACGTTCTACCGACGTTTACGTACTTTATGTATCAATCTGAAAATCAGGTGGTCGCTGGTGGCCCTGAGGACATGGTGTTAGCGAGAGAGTTCAGCAATGGTCGTGTGTTGTATCGCACGGATTTCCACGGCAAGAATCCGAGCTTTTATGACGCGGCAAAACTCACCATTACGCTGGATGTTCCAATGAAACCTGTTGATGCTAACGGTAACGTTGGTGACTATGTGAGTGAAATCGAAATTGGCGGTTATGAAGGGCTGTTCTTACTTTATTAGAACCAATGTGAGTGAGTACTCTCGAACCAGAGCAGACTTGAGCTTAGGTTCGGAATATGAGCTTATTCTTTTTACACTGCTTAAACTCTTTGGCGATCCACGATTGCTCGTTTAAACCATTGTCGATTAAAGCAAAAAGGTAGCCATCGACTTTGCTTGAAGCCGCAGGATATTCTTGAAAAGCGTGCTTAGGGTAGCCGGGGTAATCTGTCTCGTATTGAGCGTCTAACTGCTTACCGAGTTGACGCCATTTTACGAATAACTCAGAAGAAGATGTCTCAACCTTATATTGGCCTAAAATGCGTTGGTGGTGGGTTAACGCCACTTTAGCGCAGTGATTGGTCTGTACGACTTTTTGTATCAACTCAACTTGTTCTTCACTCATGGCTTTCGCCAGTACATTCTCTTGTTCGATACGCGCCATTCGCTCACCAAACGTTTCAGCATGGATGGGAAATATAAAAGTAAGCGGTAAAGCCAATACCAAAAGACGCTTGTAGAACATAACCAAACTCGTTAGAAGGATTCGCGGCTATTATGCCGCCCGCCGCCAATATTATTAATGAATATAAACGCTTAATTGTAAGAATTATTTTTGTCGAGTAGATAAATAGATGATTTTGGAGTGGTGGTATTCAGGCTCTGAATGTTTGGTTATTTTACGAAGCGACACCGATAACAGAATCAACCCAATATCTAACCATCTTGATTATAAATGTTGGATATCAATCGAGTGGTAGGAAAAACCGATTGCTTTAGCGGCGTTCAACAAAGCTTGTTGAGTCTTGAATACCCTGGGTTGCATTTTTCTGTCGGATTCAAGAAAGCTGTTTACTCCCCACTTATGACTTTTGACCATTAAGTAATAACCATTAGCTCCAGGGGACACGACACCAATTGCTGCTTTCAGGTCGCCACGACTGAAATGTTTTTTGAACTCACGTAATACCATATCAACATCCTTATTCGATGATAAAAAAAGGTTCATCGCGGC
>NZ_JBFRMM010000046.1:0-5805 GCF_041470465.1 Vibrio sp. 10N.261.55.F4
GCGAAATCTTTAGCAACACCACCGTACACTTTTGCAAGAGTAGTACAGATAGCAGCAGTTAGAGTTGTTTTACCGTGGTCAACGTGGCCGATAGTACCAACGTTTACGTGCGGTTTCGTACGTTCAAATTTTTCTTTAGACATGGGGTGTCCCTCTAGGTACGGATTAGGTGGCTTAAAATAAGACCACGCAACCAAAAAAAATGGTTTTCTTTATTAAAGGAGAAGAAGCTTTAGACTGGTGCTAATACCCAGAGTCGAACTGGGGACCTCACCCTTACCAAGGGTGCGCTCTACCGACTGAGCTATATCAGCACACAAAATGAGTTGGAGCGTGCAGCGGGAATCGAACCCGCATCATCAGCTTGGAAGGCTGAGGTAATAGCCATTATACGATGCACGCAACACGTAACTCTGTTTGAGCTATTTAACCTTTAGAATATGGTGGAGAGGGACGGATTCGAACCATCGAAGGCAGTGCCAACAGATTTACAGTCTGCTCCCTTTGGCCACTCGGGAACCTCTCCAAATTTTGAGCTTTCTCTCGCTTGCCTTATAGGAAGGGAGAAAGTGGTGCCGACTACCGGAATCGAACTGGTGACCTACTGATTACAAGTCAGTTGCTCTACCTACTGAGCTAAGTCGGCACAAGTGGGGCGCATTTTATTGAATGATTTTCCACCTTGCAATAGTAAATTGAAAAAAAGTGCAAAATTCTCTGACCAAACTCCTACATACGGCTATTTAGCTCAAGGTTTACGTCTTTAACCCGCATCTAGTACAGGAAGATATTTTATTTATCTATCGCTTGATGTATTTTCCATGCACTTGTTTTGTTATCCACTATAGAGTTTTGTATGAGCCCATTTATGTCATTTGACCGCGAACGTTGGTCTGAGCTAAGGAATTTAGTTCCGATGACACTTTCTGAGAGCGACTTAAAAGAGCTTCAAGGCATCAATGAAAAGCTCACAATGGAAGAGGCAGTAGAGATCTATCTACCGTTATCTCGTCTATTGAACCTCTATGTGGCAGCCAGACAGAATAGAAACTCGGTACTCCACCAATTTCTAGATAAGAAAGAGAAAGCGCCACCTTTTATCATCGGTATTGCGGGTAGCGTAGCCGTTGGCAAAAGTACCACTGCGCGTCTGCTTAAAGCCCTACTCTCTCGCTGGGAAAACCACCCAAAAGTTGAACTAGTGACAACCGATGGCTTTTTATATCCGAATAAGGTGTTAAAAGAGAAAGGGTTGATGAGCAAAAAGGGCTTTCCGGAGTCTTACGATATCAAGCGTTTAGTGAACTTTGTTTCGGATGTAAAGGCATGCAAGAGAAATGTCACAGCCCCTGTTTACTCGCATCTTACGTACAACATTACTGATGACGTTAAGTGCGTCGACCTACCAGATGTGCTTATTATTGAAGGACTTAATGTCTTACAAACCGGAATGAATTATCCACACGAACCACATCGCGTGTTTATTTCAGACTTCCTTGATTTCTCACTCTATGTTGACGCTGATAGCCAACAAATCAAAGAGTGGTACGTCAATCGTTTTATGAAATTCCGCGATGGTGCGTTTACTAAGCCTGGCTCTTACTTTAGTCATTACACTAAATTATCGAACCAAGCCGCATTGGATAAAGCAGAAGGTATCTGGAGTTCAATTAATGGCTTGAACCTAGAACAAAATATCCTTCCGACACGAGAAAGGGCTCACCTGATTCTACGCAAAGGCGCAGATCATATGGTTGAAGAAGTGTTACTAAGAAAATAGTAACGCTTTAGTCGCCTTTTCTTAGCGATATCTCGCCACCAATATAGCTCTCGACACCATTCTCAGTTTTGAGCAATACAGCACCTTGTTCATCGATGCCTTGAACAACACCTTCAATTTCTCTAGGTCCAATGATCAATCTAACATTGCGACCTAAGAAATTATCCAAGCGGTTCCAACGCTCTAAAAAATTGGACATTCCTTTCAACTCGTAGTCGACAAGTGACTTATCCCAAGCATTGATCAGAGCCTGCGCTAACTGGTTACGGTCTGGCACCTTCCCATCACACACTTCTTTAAGGGAAGTCCATGGCTGGCCAATACCTGATGTTGTTGGATCCATGGATAGGTTTAGCCCTAAACCAATCACAATATGCGCAGCGCCACCAGACTGTCCTGACAGCTCGACCAAGATACCTGCAAGCTTCTTGTCATTGTGGTAAAGGTCGTTCGGCCATTTAAGCTTTACACCTTCTACGCCCATCTCTTCCAAAGCTTCAACAACAGCTACACCAACCACAAGGCTTAAGCCCATTGCGGCAGCCATCCCCGCGTCGAGTCTCCAATACATTGAAAGATAGAGGTTTGCACCAAATGGTGATACCCACTCTCGTCCACGGCGTCCACGACCCGCAGCTTGATATTCAGCAATACAGACAGAACCCGATTCGAGGGTGTTAGTGCGCTCTAATAGGTGTTGGTTTGTAGAACCTATGATGGGAATGAGTTCAAGAGAAGCATCGCGACTAACTGCAGACAATTTGTCTTGGTCAAGCATATCCAAACGACTGGCTAGTTTGTAACCCTTGCCTTGTACTCGGTAGATATCTAAACCCCACTCTTGAATACCTTTAATGTGCTTACTGATAGCCGCTCGTGATACGCCAATCATTTCACCTAGGTCTTCACCTGAATGAAACTCACCGTCAGCAAGACATCTCAATAGTGCAAGCTTGGTACTGTGCTCTCTCATGCCAATGACTCCAAAGCCTTATCCAGGTTTGTCTCGCAGTCTCGTCCCATAAAGCGCACTTCATGTTCCAATCGAATATCGAATTTATTCAAAACGGACTGGCGCACTCGCTCTGCAAGCTTAAGGATATCCACAGCAGAAGCCTCATCATAATTGATAATAACCAATGCTTGGTTGGGGTGAACCTGAGCGCCACCTTCTGTCACACCCTTGAACTGGCATTGATCAATCAGCCAGCCAGCAGCAACTTTGATCATGTCATTACTCTCATAACCAACCATATTTGGATATAGAGCTAACAAGCGATCAAAATGATCTTTGGTGATCACAGGGTTTTTGAAGAAGCTACCCGCATTCCCTTGCACTCTAGGGTCTGGCAGCTTACTTGAACGGATAGCACACACTTCATCAAATATAGTGCGAGGGGAAAGCGTATCGGCTGCTAGGCTTTTTAACGGGCCATAGTGATTGCATGGCTCCCACTCTTTCGGCAACGTTAAACCAATCGCAACAACAATCGCTTTATCGTAGAGAGCGTGTTTGAAAATAGAATCTCGGTAACCAAAGAGACACTCTTCTTTGCTTAATCGCTTAACTGTATAAGTATCCAGACACAGGATATCGACATACTCGCATACGTCTTGTAGCTCAACACCATACGCACCAATATTCTGAATCGGAGCAGAGCCGGAACAGCCGGGTATCATTGCTAGGTTTTCTAGACCACCCAGCCCTTTATCCACACTCCACTCAACCAAGCTTGGCCAATCCTCGCCACCACTCACATGCAGTAGGTGATGACTGTCCGTCTCGGCCAGCTCAATCCCGGCTAATTTATTCACGATGACCAGGCCAGCGAAGTGCTCAGTAAAAAGCATATTACTGCCCTTACCCAGTATTAACTTAGGCAAAGCTGACCATTTAGGGTCTTTGTAAAGCGAAATAAGTTCTTCGGTAGTGGTGACTTCAACCAACGCATCACACGTCTGATCGATGGAAAAAGTATGAACATTTTTTAAACTAGCATTGAGATGGAATTGCATGGCGATATTCAATTAACTTACACTGCGGTCATTCTACAGCAGATAAACCAATGGCGCAGTGACTGAATGAACAATGTCATCATTACTCAATTAGACCCAGTAAAGGTTCCCCTAGTTAAACGTTTCTATAAAGAACATTACCCAACGGGAAAAGCGAATAAGAGTGAACTGATCTATTCGTTATTGCTGAATAACGAACTGTGCGGTGTCGTGCGTTTTCGTACAATAGAAAATAATCGCTTACTTACCGGTATGGCGATATCAAAACAACATCGTGGTCAGCAATTAGGCTCCCAGCTTATGGATTATTGTGCGCAACATACGCTTACGGAAGATGATTACTGCTTTGCGTACGCTCATCTCACCAATTTTTACGCGCGACACAAATTCGTACAAGTAGACCCTAAAGATCTACCAAATGGTTTAAGAGTTTTATACGAGCGCTATTCGAATAGCGGAAAAGATCTCATTCCTATGCATTATCAGCAAAATTGTTAGAGAATGCCTCGATTATCTAGTATTTGGTGCTATCCCTTTGGTAAAATTAAAGGTTCGCAATTTTGCATATTTTTAAGGTAAAACAGTCAATATGATTGCCAGTAGGAATCCATTCATACAGTTGCCAACCATAGCGCAGAATCCTGACAAGTTTGAAGTACTACTATCAGCGCAAGAGTTTCGAACTCGCCTACTTGATGAAATATCTCGCGCAACGACTCGTATTAGTTTAGTCGCTTTGTATCTTGAAGATGATGAGGCTGGCCGTGAGATCCTAACTGCCTTATATGAAGCAAAGCAAAAGAATCCAGAATTAGACGTGAGCGTTTGTGTCGATTGGCACCGGGCGCAGCGTGGATTGATTGGCGCAGAGTCTTCTGAAGGCAATGCAGCCATGTATAAAGAGTTCGCAGAGAAATATCAACATTCTGTGCCTGTCTATGGCATTCCCGTTCGCGGCAAAGAAGTCTTTGGCGTATTGCACTTAAAAGGCTTTATCGTCGATGATAGCGTGATATACAGCGGTGCAAGCCTTAACAATATCTATCTGAATTACCATGACCGCTATCGCTTTGATCGTTACCATGTTTTAAACAATGCAGCTCTTGCTGACTCAATGTTTGCCTACGTACACGAACAGATGGTTGCGGACAGCGCTGTTTATGACCTGGCTGATAAGAACAAGCCTGCGACCAAAGAACTGAAACCAGCGATTCGTCAGTTTCGAGCATCATTGGCAAGGTCTCAGTATCAATTCGAAGGGCAAGAGGTTTCAGCAGAGCAAGTGGCTGTAACACCATTGGTTGGTATCGGTAAAAGACGTAACCGTCTGAATCAGGGAATCAACCAACTCGTCGCTCAAGCTAAAGATGAAATCTTCATCTGCACACCTTACTTCAACTTCCCACCTAGCCTAGCTAAAGAAGTGAAGAAAGCACTTAAGCGTGGCGTAAAGGTCAGCATTGTTGTTGGTGATAAGACAGCGAATGATTTCTTTATCTCACCAGAAGAAGAGTTTAAAACGATTGGTGGTTTGCCATACCTTTACGAACTGAACTTACGCCGTTTCGCTAAAGCGAATGAAGCTCATATTGCTAGCCGTAATCTATCAATTCGACTTTGGCAACACGATTCCAATAGCTTCCACCTAAAGGGCATTTGGGTAGATAAGCGCTACATGCTACTAACAGGTAATAATCTAAATCCACGCGCATGGAAGTTGGATCTAGAGAACGGTATCTTTATCCAAGATAACTACCATCACCTAACAGACAAGTTTCAGGCTGAAGTGGATAACATCCTTCAACACACTCAGCTTATCTGTACTTATAAGCAGTTAGACAAGGTAGAGAGCTACCCGATGGAAGTTCAGAAGTTGATTCGTAAGATCACTCGTGTAAAAGCCGACAGAGTACTCAAACAAATACTGTAGTCAGTGTATTAGAAACACTAGTTATCAACGCCTAGCAAACGCTAGGCGTTTTTGTATCTACGAGATAACGAGATAACGA
>NZ_JBFRMM010000046.1:6528-7043 GCF_041470465.1 Vibrio sp. 10N.261.55.F4
ATAACGAGATAACGAGATAAGTTTGCTTGATGGTCATTTCAAGTCAACATCTCTATTTATGCATAGTGAGTGTGATAGCTTGAAGTGTTAAGCATCCTACCTTTTCCTTAGTCAGTCTCAGGGTTCCAGATACGTGTATCAGGTATGGTTTAGATAGCAGCTAAACGAGTACCAATACGAACATAATCGGCAATTACCCTTTACGTATTCAAGCAATAAAGTCTCACTCCTTAGGGCGAAGTACGTACGCGATAGAGAATTTCACATAGTAAAACAATCAGATTAGTGCTCTGCTCTATTTAGCTTAAGAGTTAGAAGTGACCACCTATATTCCCAAGCAGCACCTCCCGATATATAGAGAAGTACTTCATAGCTAGCGATAAGGATCTACTACTAAAACCCAAAACACATACGCAGGAAACGACGAAAGCCTAGTCGTCAGACTAGGCTTTCTGATATGTGCCGGAATAGCATGAAGTGCAGGGGCTCGGTGTCTTTATACCAATTAAAGTAAA
>NZ_JBFRMM010000047.1:0-1192 GCF_041470465.1 Vibrio sp. 10N.261.55.F4
TTGTATGGATAATAAGCACTCCAATCGGGTAATGTGAGACCCAGGCTTTAGCTGCAACTAAAGCTTTCTATGTAGTAGTTCGTTTAAACGCTGGCTCCTCTATCGAGAGACCGATAACAAACATGAACGCTACATAGGACTTCAAGCATAAACCTCGAATAGTCGACTGGGTCTCGAACCCGCATTACGCAAGCATGAGTTAGCTTATTATGAATACCAAAATCAATCAAAGCATCAACGTTGGAGTTGATACCGGAAAAACACAATTAGACATCCACATCAGGCCACTAGACCTATTTTTCTCAGTAGAGAACAATGATAAAGGCATCAAAAAAGCACTCAAAACGATTAAGAGTCACAGTCCTGAACGAATCGTTATTGAAGCAACAGGCCGATTAGAAATGCCTTTTGTTCTTGCATGTGCAGAGGCTCAATTACCTATTGTCAGAGCAAACCCTGTCCACATAAAACGGTTCGCTGGTGCTATTGGCCGCAGAGCCAAAAATGATCGTTTAGATGCAGAATTGATTGCTCACTATGGAGAAGCAATCAAACCAGCTCTTACTGTCATAAAGCCAAAAAACATACGCCTAATGAGTGACTTAGTCATTCGCCGAAACCAGTTGTTATCCATGCAAACCATGGAAAAGAACCGAATCCAGATACTTCCCGCTTCTCTCCATCCGACTATCAAACCGATGCTAACCACGATAAAAAATCAAATCACCAAGTTAGAAGAAAAGCTCGTTAAACTCATTGAAGATAGCCCTGAATATCAGGCTAAAAACACAATATTGCAGAGCGTCCCTGGAATAGGAAACATTGCCGCTGCATCAATAATTAGCAACGTACCAGAACTTGGCTACATCACAAATAAACAAGCGGCATCACTAATTGGTGTCGCTCCAATAACACGCGAAAGTGGGCGCTACAAAGGTAAGCGCGTGATCCAAGGCGGTCGAGCGCAAGTACGCACAGTGTTATATATGGCAATGATGTCAGCCATGCAATGTAACCCCGTATTCAAAGCAACTTATGCTCGACTTGTAGCTGCCGGAAAGCCTAAGAAAGTCGCAATAATCGCGTGTGTTCGAAAGATGGTTGTGACTCTTAACTCTATGCTGAGAGATGGCGCCATGTGGGATGAAAACACTGCCAAAAATTAATCATTGACGCCATAGTCGTTTGTTAT
>NZ_JBFRMM010000048.1:0-398 GCF_041470465.1 Vibrio sp. 10N.261.55.F4
TTGATTAGGTTTAGAAAAGTTAAGAGACGATATTGGGTCTGTAGCTCAGCTGGTTAGAGCGCTCGCCTGATAAGCGGGAGGTCGGTGGTTCAAGTCCACTCAGACCCACCAATATCGACCTAGATGGGGCTATAGCTCAGCTGGGAGAGCGCCTGCCTTGCACGCAGGAGGTCTGCGGTTCGATCCCGCATAGCTCCACCATCTTTAAGCGTTCTTGTTCGACAAAAAGTCTTACGAGAGTCTTTAAAAATGGTTCAATTTATTGAATCAAGCTCTTTAACAATTTGGAAAGCTGACTGATTGATTACTCACGAGTAATTCAATCAAATTTAAAAGTTCTCAATGTTTATCTTTCATTAGATAAACACAACAAACACATTCAAGTGTCTTGTATTCGA
>NZ_JBFRMM010000049.1:0-764 GCF_041470465.1 Vibrio sp. 10N.261.55.F4
TTGATTAGGTTTAGAAAAGTAAAGAGATGAAGAACTCCCAAGTTCTTCGAAGTTTGTTTCTACTTTTAAAGTAGAGATGAATTGCAGTGTCCCGTTCGTCTAGAGGCCTAGGACACCGCCCTTTCACGGCGGTAACAGGGGTTCGACTCCCCTACGGGATACCATTGGGTCGTTAGCTCAGTTGGTAGAGCAGTTGACTTTTAATCAATTGGTCGCAGGTTCGAATCCTGCACGACCCACCATTCTTTCTCCACGAAGGAATTAAAACTATCGTGGGCGATTAGCTCAGTTGGGAGAGCACCTGCCTTACAAGCAGGGGGTCACTGGTTCGAGCCCGGTATCGCCCACCATTTCCTCCCAAGGAAATAAAAATATGGGGCTATAGCTCAGCTGGGAGAGCGCCTGCCTTGCACGCAGGAGGTCTGCGGTTCGATCCCGCATAGCTCCACCATTCCTTCTCCATGAAGGAATTAAAACTATCATGGGCGATTAGCTCAGTTGGGAGAGCACCTGCCTTACAAGCAGGGGGTCACTGGTTCGAGCCCGGTATCGCCCACCATCTTCAAGCACACTTTTCTTAGTAATAGAAAACTGAGTGTATTTAAAAATGGTTTTGAAAGTTTAATGCTTTAAAAACTCTTGCTCTTTAACAATTTGGAAAGCTGACTGATTGATTACTTACGAGTAATTCAATCAAATTTAAAAGTTCTCAATGTTTATCTGCTCTTAGTTAATAAGAACGGTATAAACACAACAAACACATT
>NZ_JBFRMM010000049.1:1369-1548 GCF_041470465.1 Vibrio sp. 10N.261.55.F4
AAACACATTCAAGTGTCTTGGCTTTTTGTCTTCACTTTTTAAAAGTGGAAATAAAGAGTGATTCAAACTTAGTTTGAATCACAATTGAGTCCGGCAAACAGTTATCAGGAATTAACCCTTCTTGATGACAACCAAAAACCTTGGTTAGTTGCCATACGCTTATTTGTCTTCACTTTTTA
>NZ_JBFRMM010000050.1:0-1942 GCF_041470465.1 Vibrio sp. 10N.261.55.F4
CAGTAGGTGTAACAGAGCAAGTCGTGGTGACGTACACCATGAGCGATGAAAGTGGCGAGCCGATCACATCGACCGCGACTATTACTGTCACCGGTACTAACGACAGGCCAATCGCTCGCAATGACAGTGGGTCTATTAACGAGGATGCGACTTTAGCAGTAGATGCATCAATAGGGTTACTGAAAAATGATAGCGATATTGATGGCGATAACCTCGAAGTCATTGGTATTCGGACAGGTGCTGAAAATGCATCAAATAGCACAGCTGGAACTGTAGGATCTGGATTAACCGGTAGCTTTGGTACTCTGATTGTTAACGAAGACGGTAGTTACAACTACGTTGCTGATAATGCGGATAGCTTAAAAGCTGGTGAGCAGGTGTCTGAAACGTTCACTTATACGATAAGTGATGGTAAGGGGGGGATGGATACTGCGACCTTAACTATTACGGTCACTGGCACAAATGATGGACCAAAAGCAACTGATGATAGTTACAACGAAAGTAGCGAGACGTTACTTTTCTCCGAGTCATTTGAACAAATGATAAACACTGGCAGATGGACAGTTGTGACTGGTGATGATCTTGGCGACTGGAATGCGACCAACGGGCTAGAGGTTCAGCGTGATGGTCTAATTGCTGATGCAACTCATGGTGACTATCTTGCTGAACTCGACGCTCACAAAAACACTGAAATTTCAACGATTATAGACACTTCAGGTCAAGATAGTATTCGGGTTGAATTTGACTATAACCCTCGCCAAGATGGTAACTCGTCTTCTGATATGGTCTTTAAAATCGGTGACACCTCGGTCACGGTACATGCGGATGGGACCCTTTCCGGTGCTAATGGACTTGATATTCAAATAAGCCTACCAGATGCTAATGGTTGGTACCGTGTTACCGCCGAGCTGGAGGTGCAAGCTGATAGTACGGAGTTAGCATTTGCAGGAGATGGTGCTTCAGATAGTCTTGGGGCTTTGATTGACAACGTTATTGTAACGGGGATCAACCAACCTGAGCTCGTTACGCGTGAAGATGAGCCTATTACGATCCCATTCGCAGAGTTGTTAGCGAATGATACTGATATCGATGGTGATGTTCTTTCAATTGTTGTTGGTTCAATAACGTCTGAGGTCAATGGCACATTATCGGTTGACTATGTAAACGAAACGATCACATTCACACCAGATCAAGACTACAACGGTGAGGCCACATTCCAATATACAGTCACTGATGGAAATGGTGGCGAAGACGAAGCGACAGTGACATTAAATATCACACCTGTAAACGACGCGCCCGAACTCAATGTCGATACCGGCGAGGTTGGTGAAGACGCAACTTTAACCGTTGGTGCTGGTAACGGTTTACTATCCAATGACTCCGATGTCGATGGCGACTCATTGAACGTCACGGGCATTTTGAACGGCATCACGGGCACCGCGACCGCCGTGGCAGAGAGTGGCGACACGGTGATCAGCAATGATTACGGCACATTGACCATTCGTGCTGACGGTAGTTACAGCTTTGTGGCGGACGGCAGTGATTCTCAAGCGTTGGCAACAGAAGCGACCGCGGAAGTGGTGTTCACCTACACCGCGAGCGACGGCACGGTCAACCAAACCAATACCTTAACCATTACCGTGACAGGCACCAACGATGCGCCTCAGTTAACCGCCGATGTGGGCGCGGTGAATGAAGACGCGACCTTAACGGTCAGTGCAGAACAAGGCGTTTTGGCCAATGACTCCGATGTCGATGGTGACTCATTGAACGTCACGGGTATTTTGAACGGTACCACGGGCACCGCGACCGCAGTGGCAGAGAGTGGCGATACGTTGATCAGCAATGATTACGGCACATTGACCATTCGTGCCGATGGCAGCTATAGCTTTGTGGCGGACGGCAGCGATTCTCAAGCGTTGGCCACAGGAGCGACCGCGGA
>NZ_JBFRMM010000051.1:0-17126 GCF_041470465.1 Vibrio sp. 10N.261.55.F4
CAGGTGCCGTCTATCCGACAGAAATGTTTGGAATTCGAGCAATTTTCTGTGAAGTTTTACTCGTGGCACTTTTCTCAAAAAGTGCCAGCTAACTCAGATCTGCCCCATTCCGTATATGGAATCCACGTATTTACAAAGTGATTTTGGCAATAAAAGTTAAGATGCGGTCGTATATTCGGCTTCTTATTGAAGGAGCTACCCTCTAGCCTTTGATGTTTTGCGCACCTACTGTCCTTATCGCGCTAGCAGCTTTTTACAGCATGACAGAATGGCCAGGTTCTCAGTAGGTTGGTCTTACCTTTTATGCATCATCATTTTGTAAAATTTAAAAATTTGGTAGTGATTAATGAGTGAGTAATACTGGTTTATATTCAGTCTCATACCGAAGCATTGCCCACGCAGTACGTACCACTTTGTTAGCCAGTGCAATGCAGGCCTTCTTGAAGCCGATACGATCTATGATGCTCCTCAACCAAGCGTCCTTCTGAGTCTTCGGTTTTTCGGGTAGTCGCCCAACGTATGACATTGCGCCAAGATAAAGAAGCGAGCGTAGCTCCTTCACACCACCGCATTTATCGATCCCAATCATAAAAACTTTGCCTCCTGAACTGTGCTGTTTAGGTGTAAGACCAACAAATGCTGAAGCTTGTCTTCCATTCTTGAACTGCTTTCCATCACCAAGAGTTGTATAGAGCATCGCAGCAGTTGTTTCACCAACCCCTTCAATGCCCATTAATCGTTGGCACGGCTCTATCTGACGGGTTAAAGCATTTTTCTCTTTTTCGAATGCGATGAGTTTTGCTTTAAGTTCTTTATATTGCTCCCAAAGCATCGACAGAACGGATACGACATTGGAGGGTATTGGTGTATCGCCATCAAGCACGGTTTGAACCGACGCTTTTAAGCCTTTTTCACCTCTAGGGTTTGCTATCCCGTAGCCCAAAATTGTCCCTCTAATGTGAAGAGCTAGGGAAACAACACTACGAGATAAGAATCTACGGCTAGTTTCTAAAGAATGCATAGCTTGTTGTTCCAATGACTTTGGACGACTGTACTTGATACCAATTTGTATAGCGGCGTTAGCGATGGCGAGAGCATCATTATGATCCGTTTTATGACCTTCTAGGTATCCTTTCACCTTCTTAGGGTTAATGATTCGGACTTCATGCCCAAGTTTTTCTGCTAATTGCCCCCAGTAATGGCAACCGCAACAACCTTCCATGGCGACAATCGAAGGCTTAGCCTTTGCCAAGAACTCTTTCATCTTCTGGCGACTCAGAGGTTTATTGGACATTAGCTCACCATGAATGCTGATATGGCAGGCTTGAAGAACATTTTTTGCTAAGTCGATAGCGATAACATTTTTAGTCAACATATTGGAACCCTCGGTTTTTTCTCACACTCCTAAGTCTAGATTGCTAAGGAGGGAGTGGATTCCATACATCAAGCTAGCACACCTATCCGTCACACATGACGGATTGATATTTGGTCTACTATTTCTAATCAGTGTAGTATCTAGATAAATCAAAGATTATCGATTGCTTAAAACTCTGAAATACGGGAGAAAAACCTTGACTGAGCTGAATCATGTTGGTGAAGCACTTATCTGCGAATTGATTAACCGATCTAACTCCGCAAAGTCTGTTTTAGCAAATGCCTTGGAAATTGTCGTTTAACTGTAAACACCTATCTTTTTCAGAACTTGCTCGTTCCTATGGTGACAAAGGCTCATTTAATCGCTTAGTAGCAAAAATGCTCGAAGTTGATTTTTACGAACAATGGGTGAGGTCTGTAAGATAAACTTTGGGGACGTGAGTGAGGTTATGTAAATGCATTAGACCAGCGATGCCGATCTTTAACTTCAAGTTAGGGAGAGCACTGTTAGCTCATCTTTGCCCCATTGTTTGTTTTGAACGATTCAACATACACTTCACCAAAGCGTAATTTGACTTACTTTTTCTCATCTAACTACGTGTCTAAATTAACTAATCCACTACATTATTTTTAACGACTAGGTGAGAAGAGCTTAGTTTGGAAGCGGTAGTTTGAACTTACTTTCCTTTTGTATAAAAGACTCTCAACATGTGAGAGTCTTAGATTTGTTACTTGCTTTAGTTTGCTTATGCCTTGGTGTAGGAAATAAAGCCTAAAGGTGTGCTGAGATTTAGTGTTGTTGGATCTTCTTCAATACTAATCCATAGAACATCATCCTTGTCTTCTTTATTTACTAACTTCAGGAACTTCTCGCCATCTTCCTCCACAACTTCAATGCTGCTCAGCTCCGTCTTGTCTTCTTCAAACATGATGTAATTTTTACCAAGCGTCATTGTTGTTGTTTCTGTGTTTTTTGCGCCACGTGAATTACCGAGTAGTCCGCCAAATAAATCAGCTTGTGTAATAGTAGCTTCATACTTGCCTTCATATCCATGACCGCCACAGCCTACTAGAACTAAAGATAAAACTGACGCGGCTAGAATTTTAAATATTTTCATAATTATCACCTTGATATTTGTAATTTATTTTACTTATTTAGACTGCGAATATAGCTCACTAAGTTACGGTGCTTATTACCTTCAATACCATTAAAGGTCGGATTCCAATCGTCTTGATAAGCATATAAATCAACTAATGAATCACCTTGAACTCGATTCATAGAATAAGGATAAGAAAAAGATGCAATGAACTTGTCTTCATTTTTTTGCAATTGAACTGAGCCAATGACATTGCCTTTTTTTGTGTTAGCCACAATATAGAGGTGCTCAAGCTGCTCAGTTTCCCCTACATTAAACTGACCTTTCTTACCTAGCTCAATATCGACTTCGGCCGCTTCTGTTGCTTTGAGAAGCTCTAGATATACCTTGTAAGCATTCTCTGGTATAAATGCTGTTACGGTTGGCATAACATCAAGGCCAAGTGTTTTCGCGTACTCTCCGAATACTCTACGTTGAGTTGGGTTGTAGCGGCCTTTCGCTGGTATACTAATTTCACCGTTACGTCCGTAAGCTCCTTTTGTACGGGAGTTCAACCCTCTGTTCGCATCAGTTAAAGCACGATCAATTTTCCTTTGGTCTCCAAAGCGATTGTTGGAAAGTAACTCACGCTTTTTTAATTCTTCCGTTGCATCGTGAAGTGATTTACCAACTGTGGAGATTTTAAACCCTAACTCACTACCTTGTTTAAACAATTTCATTGCCATATCTTTGTATATTTGAGCTTGTTCTTCTGACATGTTATTTTCTAAATGAAACTTTTTCAGCCCTAAATTATCATTCATCACCCAAAAGCTATAACAAACGCCAGCTTCACTGTTCCAGTTAAAGTTTTCGTTATTTCTTTCAATATACTCTCGGCATTTATCTTCGGTGTCGTAGTAATAAGAATTATCAATAAATGCTCTAAAGCTTAAATCATTCGTTGGGATTAATAGTTCATTTTCTACGATCCACTCTGATGCAACTTTTTCGTGTTCTTTTTCAAGCTCACGAAGTTCTTTTTTTAGTGTAGAGTGTTGCTCGCTCAACTCATCTTTTTTTGTTTTAGCTTTGGTTAAGAATTCATTACGATTATCCACAACTAGTCGTGCTGCATCGACACTTTCGAAATATTCAGGATAAAGTGAACGAAACGCTTCATCTAGTTTACCTTCAAACTTGCCTTCATGAAGCTCAACCATCTTCGGTAAAATTTCTTCAGCAGCCATTAAGTTTGCCTCATACTCAGCTTTTAGAGTTTCGGGTACAGGCAAGTAATTGAGGGCGGTGCGAATGTCAGCAAACGTACTGGTTGCCTTCTCTAATTGATCTGTTGTAGTTGCTGGATAGTTTAATTCATGATGGGAACTTAACATTGAAAAATACTTTAGGGCTTCCTCATCAAAAATAGTCCCTTTGACATCACCTACGTTGAACAACCTAGATTTACTATAATTAACGTCTTTATCCCAAAATTGATTTTCACTATCAAACCTTGCATTTGAAGAATCACCACAACCAGTTAATGACAGAGCGATTGGTATAGAAAGTAGAGTGATTCCCTGCTTTATCCTAAGCATAATTATTATCCAAACTAATGATTTATATTGATTTATAACGTTATGTGACATTACTCCCATAATAATAACCTTATATTTTGTGGTGACAAATAATTAGAGTAACAATTCGTTACAGCGCCAATTCAGCAGTAAAAAGAGCTTTGCTGTGTAATGCAGTGGAAATAAATCCTGAACCTACGATTTGATCAGCTACATTCACTTCCTCTCGTAGTGAAGCGAGTTGTTTCTGTGTTAACGAGTGAAGTTGTGCAATTTTCTGTATTAGTGCGCTGTCGTGAGTACCTGTTGCATTACTTGTGCGTGAAATGTGGAGGAGCTGATTTCCTGCCAAGTACCTGTTCCCAAATATAACAAATTGCGTAGTAATAGGCGGCCTTAGTCGAAGGAGCTAGATCAGCTTTGCGTCTCCAAAAGTCACAAACTTGCGACCGCCCAATCTGAGCAAGTGATCTTGTTTGTGGATTATGCTTCTGAATATCTCGGCAAAAACTCTTCATTTTCTCTGCCTGATTTTTACGGTTCTTAGATATAGATGTATAGCTCGGTTTAACTCATATTCCATTCTTGTCATAGTTCACCCCAGATATGCATTTGTTATGTCGGTTCGATGGTGACCAAGTTCTTCCGCGACGGAAAGTCTGGCCGTATTGTCAAAAGCTTTAGCTTGCTCAACTGTGCATCCTATTTTGTTGGCAATGTATTGGTGGTGTGAAGAGCCATGCCTACAGCCTGACTCCACAACTGATTTAATTCCTGCTACTGCGGTTTGCTGTTGCATGTGGTTGGTGTAACTGTTTTGCGCATAGGCGTGTCGTTCACCATGTGTTTTATAATCAAGCTTTCCAAACTCTCGATAAGATTGAGATTGGAATTGTATATAGCTTTGATTTACTGGGATCATGGAGTGATGATGTCCCTGAATGACACTGGCATTCTGAAGTGCATCAAGTTGATTTTGGGATACGATTGGTACTGTTCGTGCTTGACCGCCTTTCGTTCCGTCTGTGACAGAAATACTCTGCTTTATAATGGCTTCTTTTAGCATGGCTGCGGGGTTACCTTTACAGGCCTCTTCGAATCTCAAGCCTAATGACCTTTGCATTTCACTGATAGCAGAGAGCCTGTCAGAAAGCTGTGATGTGATTTTGTTATGTTGTTCTTGGGAAATAGCTTTATTTTCCGTAGTTATGCCAGAACGATTTGGAAGTCCAGCTTCCGATGCTGTAATCCTAAGAGACGAATCCCTAAGAACGGAGTTGACGGCAGACAAGTATTCATGAGCTGTCTTGATACTGATTGAGCCGTTATCAATTTTCGAATCTAATTCTTGAGCGTATCGCGATACATGCTCTTTCGTTATCCCTCGCATATCCTTGACACCATGATGGTCTTTGATAAATGTCGAGAATTGTGTAAATCGAGTTGTTTGGTCTGCTACGGTTTTGAACCCGATTTGACCAGCATTGAATTTTTCATAAAGTGCATTCTTAGCTGCTTGATTTATATCTCGAGATCTTAGGCCACAGTTTCTGGCATTAGGGTTTTCTCTCTCCATCCTAGATGTGGGGAACCTACTTAGACTCATACTTTCCTCTCAGTTTCTTTCAGTTATAGGCTCTGCAAGCAGCGAATCGTGTTAAGTGTTTATGCGCGTTTAAAATGTCGCACGTCATTAGCAGAGGTTGGGAAGATAAGAAGCGATCCCGGCGCTTACGCTGTTGAAGCTGACTTGACAAGGTTAGTGCTCAAAGGCGTTTACATAGGTTGGGCGAAGGCGCCACTGGCTAGTGGAAGAGAACAATCTATATTTTGCTTTGAGGTTGGCCTTAGCGGTCAGCTAGAGGTTTTGTCCGTTGAATTCAGGCTGCTTGGTGGCTGCTGTCACGTACAAGTGAGTGGAATGATCACGAGTTCCGGCAGTAACTGATGGATTGGTTCGATGCATTTCATGCATTTTCATGATTTCGAATACCTCTCAATACCTTTGTCAGGCTAGAGATACCAATGGATCTGTTATCGGATGCAGTCTCCGTCTATTTTTGTCTGCCGTCCAAAATAGACGGAGACTTTAGCGGTCCTTTTCGCAACGCAGATAATAAATCTTGAGTAATGGAGTCATACTCCGAGGGTTGAAAGCGATCTTTCATTTGAGTGTGTGAGTAATACATACTCTATTGGGGCATCAAACTGATGAGAGCATTTCGTACATGCGCTCTAACATGTGGGAGATAATCACAGCATTAAGAATGCTTCTCTTACCTCATGGTTTACATACAAGATATCTGCTTATTTATGGTCATTTCTCAAATAAGGAGTCCAATTTGGCTGTTTAGTACTTTCATTGAAATTTTTATAGCTAGAGTAGAAGAGGGCTGGATGTCAAAACGGGGGGAGCAGGCAAATCGTCATGCCATGGTTTACATAAGTTGCAACCAAACCTTTGTGAAGAGGCTCTAATGAATATTTACCTCGCTTTTGTATTTTAGGATCTATGTTACTTATGCTTATTATTGAATTAACCCTACAACGCCACATTCTTAATATAATGCTAATTTTATTGTAAGTGTCTGATTTTATATATTTTTGTTGTATGGCTAAATTAGACGAAAAGTGGAGGCACCAACATGTCACATAGGACAGAACAACAAGATCATGATGATTTTTGCAATAAAATGCAGAACAACCGACGCAGAAACTCTGGAGTGAGGAAGCGTGGAGTCGCTCACCGTCACCCAGTCGTGGAAAGAGAAGAAGACCAATTGGTTGAAGGGGTTCCATACCTTGTTTGGATTGGTAATGAGATGGATCGAGTCAATCCACTTTGGGACGATGATTCGTTCGACAGTTACACATTTGATAGTGATTTTACATCTGGTGGTTTTGATGATGATTGGTGAGTAATTAAAAATATTTTAAATCAGTCATATAGCTGGATTTAGGGTTTACTTGGTTAGTGCGTTTCTCCATTTATCACTAGATGCGAAAATAAAGTTTCTTCTCACTGCTTTCCCCCACTTTTGAATAGTCATTTTTTATATTTATTTGATCATGGTGTATAAATTTAGAAGAAGCTAACTGTTATTCACCTAATTGCATTTTGTAGAGGGGGGGTTATGAATCTAATCCAAGCAACATCAGTTGTTAGTGCCGCATTACTTTTGAATGCATGTGCTTCGAGCAGTGCAAAATATGAAATACCGGAAAAAGGGACATCAAGTATCGCGCTGCAAGTTACCCGTTCAGCAGGAAGTGGAACGATCATCGAAGATCGAACCTTACCCAAAGGCGCTATTTCCGATGTGGGTATCGGTGGCTATGTTGGGTCTACAGCAATGGGGTTGGCGTTTGGATCTATGACGACCGGTTTTGGTTTGGCAATTTTAGCGGATCAAAAATACGGTTGGGACCGAAGAAACCTAGTTATGTATTTGGATGCTGATACTTATAGTGGCTTAGAGGAATATGAAATGTGTAAAGTGATTATGTCCAAAATGGATGAAGTCATGGTTCCTTCATTCGACACACTTCAATCCTTTACAAAAAAAACATTGTCGCGAGATTCGAAGTTTTACGATGAAAGATACAATGGTGGGGAGCGCCTTTGTGTAGAAGGGTACCCACTAGAATCAAACTTGGACTCTCATGCATCAATATATTTCAGAGGATTGGACACACCCTTCTTAGGGACGAGAGTAGGTATTAAGTTGATTTCTGAAACTTTCAACACAGACTTATTCGATAAAGACCTTAAACAACAGATCCCTGATACGAATGTCATCGCTGTACGTTTTACCTATTACAGCAGTCTGATAGCTCATAAACAATACAAAGACTTTGAAGCAACAAGCTACATTAATGCGGATGGTTTATCTAGCAGTCCTTACATCAAACTCCCTACCGCGACATTTATGAGTTTACCAATGAAAGAATATATTGCTGACTCAAAGTACATCCCTCTCACCAATGCGGTCCGAAATAATGACAAGGTGTATTTCTTTGTTAAACCAGAGAATGACACGCAAGCCACAATGAGCTTAGAGGACTACCATGCCCAAGTGTCGGCGATTGTTGATAGAGAAAAAAATCAATCATAGTGTCAAAATCAAAAGGCCTTATCTGAATTCAAATCGATTCTTTCGCAATTAAGAAGTAAAAAAGCCCCGCTAATTGAAAAAAAAAGCTCAAAGATGATTGAAACTACGTTTGTCCCATCCCAATAAAAAGGAGTTTTACATGAACATTCCTGCAAGTTTAAACTCATAAAAAGTAAAGCCGCCAATATAGGCGGCTTAAACCTTTGCTCGAGGTCCCCACCTCAAGCTTTGGAGGAACAAATTTAGTATTACACAAGGTGCATATCTGACCAAGATATCTCCCCCCGTTTTCAAAATCAGATGACTGAGCGAACTTTCTTGCCATGAAGTCTGTTCGGGTAGAGCTCAGTGTAAACTTGCCATAATGTGTTGAGGGAGCGGTGACCTGTTACCTGTGCAACCTCTTCTATCGAAAACCCGGCTTCGAAAAGACGACTAGCTCCTTCCCTGCGAAGATCATGGTAGCGTAAGTCTTTAATCCCTAAGCTATCTCGCACCCGCTGAAAGCCTGCGGAAACCGAGCGAGAGTTATATGGAAAAACGCGCTCATTATTCTTTGGTTGTCTTTGAATGATTTCCCATGAATCGCCTAGTAGAGGTACCCATTGATGATTACCTGCCTTTTTACGGGGATCTTTCCTATTTCTAACCATAACGGCTCGTTGAGTTTCATTGATGTCAGTCCATCGGATATCGCAAATCTCTCCAATGCGCATGCATGTCAGTATTGATATTACAAAAATGTCGGTAAACGGAATGAAAGAGACAAATGATTGCTCCCTCTCTTTCAATCCAGCTACCAACATTTCTATTTCTAGTTGATTTGGTCGTCTACTTCGGCGAGCGCTTTTGCCGATGAGGCCCATAAATACTAAAGTGTGGTGAGCTGATTTGAATACTTCATCATTAATTGCTACTTGCCACATAGGTTTAGCTTGCTTAAATATCGAACGTAGATTTGAAACCTCGACAGCGATAGTTTGTGGCAATACACCATCATGTTCTCTTCGGTATTGGCAATGCTTGATGAGGTCATGATCGTTAAAATCAGTAAGTGTGGTGCTGGCTATTGGGTAGCGAAGTAAAAGTCGGAGGTTGAAACTCATAGTTCGCTTATTCGCAAATTCGGGGGTTTGTAATGCTTTTTCAATCAAGAAACCTATGGTCTGTTTAGTTGGAATAATGCCCCCATGCCGAACACTTTCAATCTTCTCAACTTCTTGATCTCCCCAAGCAGTAGCAGATGCTTTCTTTGTAAAAGTCTTAGTCTTATCAACCGTAGTTACACCAGATTGTCTTTCGCGAACCCGGCACTTATATTTAGTTATGCCTGATTGTGTTTTGATTTTTTGAATGTGATATGACGCCATCGTGCACCTCTATACTTGGGCGCAGATTGAACTTGATGTAGAATCTGCGCTCTTCAAATGAAACCACGATTCGAAAAGGGCTTTTGCAAATAAGCAGGTCTTTTTCGCTAGTTAATTTACAAGCTGTAGTTTTACCAATTTTTGGGACCAATACGTGCCCACAGTCGGTGAAAAATGGTCCAAAATGGGCACAAATAGGGTTAAATGATGCAAAATAGTGCTAGTCACAAATCAGATAAACTTAATGAAAAACAAGATATTGGCTTAGATTTTCCAAAATCTCGATTTTCAGTTGCTCCAATGCTCGATTGGACTGACCGCCACTGTCGTTACTTTCACCGTTTGCTTTCTCAGCAGACTCTTCTGTACACGGAAATGGTAACAACGGGCGCGATCTTACATGGTAAGGGCGACTTCCTAGAATATAACGAGCAAGAACATCCTCTTGCACTTCAACTCGGTGGTTCAAACCCGGTTGATCTTGCTGCTTGTGCCAAGCTTGCTGGTGAACGCGGTTATGATGAAGTGAATCTTAACGTAGGTTGCCCTTCAGACCGAGTTCAGAATGGTCGATTTGGTGCATGCTTGATGGCTGAGCCCGAGTTGGTGGCAGATTGTGTTTCAGCGATGAAAGAAGTCACTGATATTCCAATTACCGTGAAAACGCGTATCGGTATCGATGACCAAGACTCTTATGAGTTTCTAACTAAGTTTGTTTCGACGGTTTCTGAAAAAGGTGGCTGTGAGCAATTTACTATTCACGCGCGTAAAGCGTGGTTGAGTGGCCTTAGCCCGAAAGAGAACCGTGAGATCCCACCGCTAGATTACGATCGTGCATACCAAATCAAGAAAGATTTCTCTGATCTGGTGATTGCCGTGAATGGTGGCATTACGACTCTTGAGCAAACTAAGGAGCACTTGCAACACCTTGATGGTGTGATGATCGGTCGTGAGGCTTACCATAGCCCATTTATTTTGGCTGAAGTTGATCAACAGATCTTTGGTTTAGACACACCAATTAAGAAGCGCTCACAGGTTGTCGAAGAGATGTACCCGTACATCGAGCGTGAACTTTCAAATGGCGCAAGCTTAGGTCACATATCTCGTCACATGCTTGGTTTGTTTCAAAGCATGCCTGGTGCAAGACAATGGCGTCGCTACATCAGTGAAAACGCACATAAGAAAGGTGCAGGTATTGAAGTGATGCAAACAGCATTGGCTAAGATCCCTAAAGAGCTAAATGTTTAAGCTCCCTCTAAGTTAAAAACTTAAGGTTAAATTCGCCACTAGAGGTTAAATTTACCACTATAAGTTTCCGAAAAGCCACGCATGAAGATGTGTGGCTTTTTATTTATCTGATAAATAAGGATTTTATAGGGTTGGCATACTTGGTATGGAAGCTGCAATGTTAGAAAGTAGGAAAGATAGGTCATTAACTCATTAGGGAGACCATTATGTTTGAATTAATATTTGTTCTTATTTTCGTTGCGACTCTACTTGTCACTGGTATTACGTTTATGACGGTATTGGCTGCAACCGGAGTGGCGTTATTAGTCATGTTGGTCTTAGGTATGATGGGCGTCGTGTTTAAGTTACTGCCTTGGTTGATCGTGATTGCAATCGGTGTGTGGTTTTTCAAAAATTTTGTACACAGTTCTAACCAGAGACGTTACTAAGGTCATCGTGCCGTCAAATCTTTACTCGTCAGCGGTTTATCGTTTTAGAATTTAAGATGTGTGGTAGAATTTTCCCCAATAATCTATGAATGTGCATACAATTAGCACTACGATATGGAATTGGAGCTATCTCAAATGAATAAAATGCCATTAATTGCTTTAGTGGGAATGCTATCTTTAAGTTCAGCAGTGTCTGCTGAAGAAGAGTTTTCTTACACGGCTAAAGTCGGTGCCGATATGTGGTGGGGAAGTACAAAGCTAAACGAAGTTAGACAAGATGACGATTCTAACTCACCTTCGTTGTATTTCGCATTTGAGCATAATGCCCCGATGCTACCAAACGCTAGCTTTCGCTATACTTCTGTTGATGCAGATTCATTGGCTTTCGATAAGTACGACTACACCTTCTATTACACGTTGTTAGATCACAAGCAGATGAACTTCGATGCGGGTGTGACGTTTACTCAATACTCAAACTCGAATTACATTGAACCAAAAGCAACAGGTGCGAAAACATCGACGTTTGATGAGTTCACGTGGAGCTTCTACGGTAACGCAGAGATCAATGTGCCGGACACTAACTTCGATATCATTGGTACGATGGAGTTCGGTGATAGCAGTGGTATTAAGAGCACTGACTTGATGGCGGGTGTTCAGTACCGAATTCCAGTATCAGAATCTGAAATTGCCCTGCGTGGTGGTTACCGTGTTATCGATTTAGATTCGGATGAGTTCTTTAGCTCAGAACTAGGCAAGAGCTTTGTCATGGTCGATGGTTGGTTTGCTGGTGCTGAAGTGCGCTTCTAGGCCATATAAAGCAAATTTAGAACGAATTTTAAGAACGCCACTTTATTAAGTGGCGTTTTTTTATATCTATTGATTATATCTTTCTGGAATTAGTTAGCACATTCATCACTTTCGACCATCCTTAATACAGAGAGCCAATTTGCGTCTATTCTTATAAGGTCTATGTAGTGAGGTCAAAGCAAGGGATGGAATATGACACTCAATGAATTACGAAATTTATATAGAGAAAATCTGTTAGTTGAAGCGATCATAGAGCCCTCAATTCAAGAAGGGTCTTGGGTTGTGGAGTTTCGCCATATGGGAGGTGGCTTTGTTCTGCTTACTGATGTTCATGGTGAAGAGTGCCATTACGCGGATTTAGACCTAGCATCTAAATCGGCAATGGCGGTTGGCTTTCAGCAAGTGCGTATTGAAAACCAGTAAGTCAATTTGCGTTTCAATCGGTTTTTACTTCCAAAAAGTTATAAAACATACTTTTCTATTCTTTCTTGTTATTAAAAGGAGTGGTTAATCTATCGTCACGCAATGATTAGGGATGTCGTGACCATGTCTTTAAATAAGAAAGAGTCTTCACAAAATAATAATGCACAGTCTGGGGCTAATGAGTTACCTGGGCTAGCAGCACCACTTAATGACCAACAATTGGGTCATCTTCAGCAAACTGTTTCTGAACTGTCTTCACAGCAACTGGCATGGGTCAGTGGTTACCTTTGGGGAGTGAGCCAAGCTCAGCCTGTCGGTGCTGCTGCGCCAATCGCTCAAGCGGCCGCTGCAGTAGCGGCTAAGCCAGCGGGTAAGCTCAGCATTATCTTCGCTTCTCAAACCGGTAATGCTAAAGGCGTCGCTGAATCGCTCGAGGCAGAAGCAAAAGCCTTAGGTATCGCCGTCGAGCTTTTCGATGCGAGTGATTATAAAGGTAAGAACTTAGCCAAAGAGACACACGTCATTTTCGTCGCTTCAACCAATGGTGAGGGCGAAGCCCCTGATAACGCGATTGAGTTGCATGAATTCCTTCAATCGAAGAAAGCGCCAAAATTATCAAACCTACAATACGGTGTGATTGGTTTAGGTGACTCAAGCTATGAGTTCTTCTGCCAAACGGCTAAAGACTTCGATAACTTCCTCGCTAAGCTTGGTGCGAAATCGTTTGTCGATCGCCTTGATTGTGATGTTGATTACGAAGAATCAGCAACGGAATGGCGCGCTAAAGCATTAGAGCAAGTAAAAGAGACGCTATCGACAGGTGCCGAGGCTGATATCGTTCAGTTACCAGTAGGCCAAGCAGCTGCCGGTCATTCGCAATACACCAAACAAAATCCATATACAGCGACACTATTAACCAGTCAAAAGATCACGGGTCGTGACTCGGGTAAAGATGTTCGTCATATCGAGATTGATCTTGATGAGTCGGGCATTACCTACCAACCCGGCGATGCGCTAGGCGTATGGTATGAAAACAGTTCAGAACTCGCAAATCAGATTCTTTCTAAGGTTGGGTTATCGGGTATCGAAAGTGTCGATGTCGATGGTGAGAATCTATCTATCCATAGTGCGCTAGTGAGTAAATTTGAGATTACCACTTCAAACCCTCAACTTGTGACTAAGTTTGCTGAGTTATCGGGCAGCAAGAAGTTAATCAAGCTGGTGGAAGATAAAGACAAGCTTCGTGAATACGCGGGTAATACTCAAGTTGTCGATGTTTTAGCTGAGAAGAAAACTAAGCTATCGGCTGATGAGTTAATTGGCCTGTTACGTAAGCTGACACCGCGTCTCTATTCTATTGCATCAAGCCAAGCAGAAGTAGATGAAGAAGTTCACTTGACGGTTGGTTTGGTTGAATACCAAAAAGGCGAAGAGTCTCGTTTAGGCGGAGCTTCTAGCTTCTTAGCTCAACGTCTTGAAGAGGGTGGTGAAGTGAAGGTGTTTGTTGAGAACAACAATAACTTCAAATTACCACAAGACGACAATACACCAATCATCATGGTCGGCCCGGGTACCGGTATCGCACCGTTCCGCAGTTTTGTTCAAGAGCGTGAAAACAATGATGCTGAAGGAAAAAGCTGGTTGTTCTTTGGTGACCGTACCTTTACTCAAGATTTCTTATACCAAGTTGAATGGCAAAAGTACCTCAAGTCTGGCGCGCTAACTAAGCTCGATGTTGCCTTTAGCCGTGACCAAAAAGAAAAGGTTTATGTTCAGGACCGTTTAATCGAACAAGCAGAGCAGGTGTGGCAATGGCTGCAAGAGGGCGCGTACCTCTATGTCTGTGGCGATGCGACTCGAATGGCTAAAGATGTTCATGAAGCGTTAGTTTCGATAGCGGAAAAGCATGGCAACCAGAGCCGCGAGCAAGCTGAACAATATATTAATGATTTACGTAAAGCGAAACGTTACCAAAGGGATGTGTACTAATGAGCAAGCAAGTAATAGAGCAAGAAGTGCTAGGTCAAGTACTTGGACCTTTGGCTGACAATGAGCGTCTTAAGCGTGAAAGTAATAACCTACGCGGTACGATTGAACAAGATCTCCAAGACCGCATAACAGGTGGCTTTACTGCTGATAACTTTCAGTTGATTCGTTTCCACGGTATGTATCAACAAGACGACCGTGATATTCGTAACGAACGTACCAAACAAAAGCTCGAACCGTTACATAACGTCATGCTTCGTGCTCGTATGCCTGGTGGCATCATTACCCCTAAGCAGTGGTTGGCGATTGATAAGTTCGCAGACGAAAGTACCTCTTACGGTTCAATTCGTCTAACAACTCGTCAAACGTTTCAGTTCCACGGTGTCTTGAAGCCGAACATTAAGTTGATGCACCAAACGCTAAATAGCATTGGCATTGATTCAATTGCGACAGCGGGTGATGTAAACCGAAATGTTCTATGTACGACAAACCCGGTTGAATCTGAACTTCATCAAGAAGCTTACGAGTGGGCGAAAAAGATCAGTGAACATCTATTACCGAAGACTCGTGCTTATGCAGAAATCTGGTTAGATGGTGAAAAACTAGAAACAACGGATGAAGAACCTATCCTTGGTAGCAACTACCTACCGCGTAAGTTCAAGACGACGGTTGTCATTCCTCCGCAAAATGATGTGGACGTCCATGCTAACGATCTTAACTTTGTTGCTATTGCTGAAGACGGAAAGCTGGTGGGCTTTAATGTGTTAGTCGGTGGCGGTCTTGCTATGACACATGGTGATACCTCTACTTATGCACGTAAAGCTGACGACTTTGGTTTTGTGCCATTAGATAAAACGTTAGATGTAGCAGCGGCGGTGGTAACGACTCAGCGTGACTGGGGTAACCGTTCAAACCGTAAGAATGCAAAAACCAAATACACACTAGACCGTGTTGGTATTGATGTATTCAAAGCAGAAGTAGAAAAGCGTGCAGGCGTAGAATTTTCTGAAAGCCGTCCTTATGAGTTTACTGGCCGTGGTGATCGCATTGGTTGGGCGGAAGGCATTGATGGTAAGCACCACTTGGCGTTATTCATCGAGAATGGTCGTTTACTTGATTTTCCGGGTAAAGCTCTGAAAACAGGTGTTGCTGAAATAGCGAAGATCCACAAAGGTGACTTCCGCATGACTGCAAACCAAAACCTAATTGTTGCGGGTGTGTCGACGAGTCAAAAGGCCAAGATTGAAAAACTGGCGCGTCAATATGGCTTGATGGATGATGCTGTTTCAGAGCAACGTAAAAACTCAATGGCGTGTGTGGCTTTCCCAACATGTCCTTTAGCAATGGCAGAAGCTGAGCGCTTTCTTCCTGAGTTTGTAACGGATGTTGAAGACATTCTGAAAAAACATGGATTACCAGAAGAAGATAACATCATCCTTCGAATCACAGGTTGTCCAAACGGTTGTGGTCGTGCAATGTTGGCTGAGCTTGGTTTAGTCGGCAAGGCTCCGGGGCGTTACAACATGCACTTAGGTGGCAACAAAGCCGGAACTCGTATCCCTAAGATGTATAAAGAGAACATCACTTCAGCTCAGATCTTAGAAGAGATTGATTCGCTGGTGGGACGTTGGGCTACGGAACGTAACGACAATGAAGGGTTCGGTGATTTTACAATCCGAGCTGGCATCATCGAAGAGGTGATAATTTCAAAGAGGGATCTGCATGCATAATTCTGTCGCTTCAAAACTGAAGTTAGCAGAGCTACTCGCATTGACTAAGACGGAGCAAATACTTCGTCTTGGACAAATCAACGCAGAGTTAGAGCAGCTAACCGCATTAGAAAGAGTTAAGTGGGCTTTAGATAATTTAGAAGGGACACATGTTGTGTCTTCTAGTTTCGGAATCCAAGCAGCATTGATGTTGCACCTAGTGACCCAAGCAAAACCAGATATTCCGGTTATTTTGACTGACACAGGGTATCTATTTCCGGAGACCTATCGCTTTATTGATGAGTTAAGTCAGAAGTTGACTCTAAACCTTCAAGTCTTTCGCGCCCAACAGAGCCCTAATTGGCAAGAAGCGCAATATGGAAAACTTTGGGATCAAGGTATAGAAGGGATAGAGAAGTACAACAAGCTTAATAAAGTTGAACCGATGAGAAGAGCGTTGGATGAGCTCGAGGCTGGGACATGGTTTTCCGGTTTAAGAAGAGAGCAATCTCAATCGCGTGCAAATTTGCCAATCTTATCTATCCAAAATGGTGTGTTTAAATTTTTGCCGGTAATCGATTGGACGAATAAAGATGTTCACTATTACCTAGAAGAGCATGGTCTCGGTTATCACCCGCTTCGAGAGCAGGGTTACCTTTCTGTTGGAGATACACATACAACTAAGAAGTGGGAACCGGGTATGACTGAAGAGGAAACTCGTTTTAATGGGTTGAAACGCGAATGTGGTCTCCATGAAGATGATGGAGAGCAATATGGTTCTGGGATTTAGACTCGTTGCCATTTAAAAAGCTGCCATGAGGCAGCTTTTTTGTTTTCTAGGATGAAAATCAGAGCAATTGTGGATAAGTCTGTGGTTATTTTGTAAGTACTCTGTAGTTAAACTTGCACAAATAAGACTTTGAGTGTTTATTCGCCATGTAATCGTTATTTTTGCATCTTTCTTTAATAAACACTTGCCAATGTGATGAACATCTCTATAATGCCGCCTC
>NZ_JBFRMM010000052.1:0-37105 GCF_041470465.1 Vibrio sp. 10N.261.55.F4
CGATGAACCTAAAAAAAGGGAGCGCATTGCTCCCTAGTTAGTGCTTTTCTTAATGTTTACAAGAATGCGCGGTATGGCAGTTCTGGGTCATTTGTGAAGATGTCTGCAAAGCCACGGAAGTGCTGGTAGTGCATGCGGCCTTTATCTGTTGGGTATGTGTATTTACCACCAACTTGCCAGAAGAAAGGTGCGAAGCCGTATTGAAGACGTTCTTTCTTCATGTTCCACAGCATTTCGATTTCACGCGGGTCATTTTGGAAGTTAGCCCAAATGTCGTGGTGGAACGGAACAACTACTTCACAGTTCAAAGACTCAGCAGCACGAAGAATGTCTGAAGATGTCATTTTGTCTGTTACGCCACGTGGGTTCTCACCGTAAGAAAGCAGTGCAACGTCGATCTTGTGGTCATTACCGTGTTTAGCATAGTAGTTTGAGTAGTGAGAATCACCAGAGTGGTAAACTGAACCGCCTGTTGTTTTTACTAGGTAGTTCACTGCACGGTCGTCCATTCCGTCTAGAATTTCTTTGTCTAGGGAAGATGTTCCTTCAGGAAGTGTCACTAGAGCTGTACGGTCGAATGCGTCAAGAACCTTGATGTTCACGTCTTTGATTTTGATCTCGTCGCCAACTTTAGCAATAACACACCGATCTTCTGGCACACCCCATTTCATCCATAAATCAACACACGCTTTAGGGCCAATGAATTTAACGTGGTCGCCGCAGTTTTGTAGAACTGCCGCTGCAACGTTGATATCAATGTGGTCGCCGTGGTCATGAGATGCCATAACTGCATCGATCTCTTTGATAGCGAAAGGGTCCAATGGGAAGATCGCGGTACGTAGGTTTGGTTGAAGTGCTTCCACACCGCCCATACGCATCATTTGGTGCTGGTTTTTCATTTTTTGAACGGCTTGTGTTTTTTTACCAGTACCACACCAGAAGTCCATTGATAGGTTTGCACCTTCTTCTGATTTTAGCCAAATACCTGTACAACCCAGCCACCACATAGAAAACGTACCCGGTTGCACAACTGTTTGTTCAATCTCTTCATTTAACCATGTGCCCCACTCAGGGAATGTATTTAGGATCCAAGACTCGCGAGTGATTTCGTTTACATTGCTCATGATAATACCTTTTATTTCAATAATTTGATTAATTTTGGATGTAGGGAGCCGAGCGCCTTAATTTGGATTAAGGCACTGAGCTAAATTTATTATTATTGGTGGGCTAGTTAGCCCTGCGATTTAAACTAGGATGACTTGCGTCCCTTGAGCTTCAATCAGTTTTACGACTTCGGGATTGGCGTCTTTACCGGTGATGACGATGTCTATTTGCTTGGTGCTGCAAAAGAGCATTCCGGTACGTTGTCCAACTTTTGAGCTATCGACCACGACGACAAGCTTATCGACCTGTTCGAGCATTTGTTGTTCGGCTACGGCCGTTAACATGTCGGCTTTGTACAGCCCGGCATCGGTTAAGCCTTTACCTGAGGTGAACATCCAGTTTCCCGCATAGCCGCCTAATGAATTAGGGGCAGGGTTTAGAAAGATGTTCTGCGCTTTGTTGTATTGACCACCAATGATGATGACATCGTCATGATCTTCGTTGATCAAGTAGCTTGCGAGTGGGAAGTAGTTCGTTACGATCTGAACATCTTCCCCACATAACTGTTGTCCAAGTAGGAACGCAGTAGAACCACAGTTGATAACGACTGTATCGCCAGCCTCGCAAAGTCCAGCTGCTGCTTGTGCAATCTCTGATTTCTCTTCATAGAACTCAGTGCTGTTGATATTCAGTGGTGACCACTTTCTCTTCTGAGTTTCTACTCGTTCCGCACCATTTCGAATTTTTCTAAGTCGGCCAACTTCATCTAACTTAGCGATATCGCGCCTAGCAGTAGCAGGAGAAACGCTAAATTTATCAATAATATGAGAGACGTTGATTGTCTGCATATCTTCTAACAGCGACAAGATGCCGTTATGTCTTTGTACTTCATTCATATTTATCACTCTTTTTGTCGTTGTGACAATTTAATGATTACTTTTGATTTGTTTTGATTCTAATAATCACCATCATGATTGTCAAACCACATCGCTATAAAAACCAGACATTAATCACAATGTTTTATAAGTGGTTGATTTTATTGTATTTATAATTTTTACGTGTGATCTAAAGCTCAATTAAGCACATTCTGGGTATGGTTAATTGATATAAATCAAAGTAATCACAAGTGAGCATTGAATGATTACTTTTGATTGGTAAAGTCTAGTTCGTGAGCAAAACTAGAATCATCACATCCTACAAATCATTAAAATTAAAAATCAATCAGGGGTAAAGATATGGAATTCTTATACGATATTTTCTATATTTTTTACAGTCAGGTAATGACCAAAGCACCGTTGCTACTCGGTCTTGTTACTTGTCTCGGCTACATCCTTCTAAAACGTGACGCAACAACTGTTATCTCCGGCTCTATTAAAACCATCGTTGGTTTCATGATAGTGCAGGTAGGTGCAGGAACATTGGTAGCGGGTTTTAAACCGGTTATTGAAAAAATGAGTGAAATACATGGATTAACGGGATCGGTAATTGACCCGTACACCTCCATGATGTCCACCATGGAAACCATGGGCGACAACTACTCTTGGGTTGGGTATGCAGTATTACTGGCTCTTGGGCTAAACATTCTACTTGTTGCCTTCCGACGTATTACGGGTATCAGAACCATCATGCTGACTGGGCATATCATGTTCCAGCAAGCTGGCCTCATTGCTGTTTTCTACTTCGTGCTTGGTGCAGGTATGTGGGAAACCATTATTTATTCAGCAATATTGATGGCGTTGTACTGGGGTATCTCCTCAAACATCATGTTCAAGCCGACTCAAGAAGTCACTGGTGGTGCGGGTTTCTCGATTGGTCACCAACAACAGTTTGCTTCATGGGTAGCCACCAAGGTTGCACCGAAGCTTGGCGACAAGAACGACAGTGTTGACCACATCAAACTGCCTAAGTGGTTACACATTTTCCACGACAGTATCGCTGCAACAACGTTAGTAATGACTGGCTTCTTCGGCATTATTCTTCTTTCGTTCGGTCTTGATAACCTTCAGGACATGGCAGGTAAAACGCACTGGTTTATCTACATTTTTGAAACTGGTTTGAAATTCGCTGTTGCCATTCAAGTCATCGTTACTGGTGTTCGCATGTTCGTTGCGGAACTGTCCGAGGCATTTAACGGTATTTCTCAACGCCTTATTCCTAACGCTGTTTTAGCAATCGATTGTGCTGCTATTTACGCCTACTCTCCTAACGCAATGGTATTTGGTTTCATGTGGGGCGCAGTGGGTCAATTCACCGCTGTTCTTGCAATGCTAGCGTTTGACGCACCAATCATGATCATTCCTGGCTTTATCCCAATGTTCTTCTCGAACGCCACTATCGGTGTGTTTGCTAACCACTTTGGTGGCTGGAAAGCGGTGATGAAGATCTGTTTCGTGATGGGCATCATCGAAGTGGTTGGCTCTGCGTGGGCAATCCATATCTTCGCTCAATCAGGTACTGAGTTTAATGGCTGGATGGGCATGGCTGACTGGGCTCTGGTATTCCCACCAATCATGCAAGGTATCTCAAGCTCTAGCATGTTCTTCTTTGTGATTTTGGCTTTGGCTGGCATCTACATGTACTTCGCTTCTAAGCAACTACGAGCTGAAGAAGACGCAGAAGCTGCTGCTGAAACAATGACCGCAGTAACGCCTGAAGGTATTGAGGTTGAAGTCGCGGTTCCACAACAATCGACAGCAACCGCTGAAGCACCATCTGTTTCAACAACGGCAGCTTCTACAACATCAGAAACTCGAATCTCACCAGCCGCTGACCAGAAACCGGTTCGTGTCTTAGTGTGCTGTGGCTCAGGACAAGGTTCTTCAATGATGTGCTCTAAGAAAATCAAAGAGTATTTGGACAAGAAAGGCATCCCAAGCTCGACCTTTAACAGCGCCATCACTGATTACAAATCACACCTTGGTTCATTCGACATCATCGTTACTTCGGTTGCTCTTGCAGCGAAGATCACGGGTCTGCCGGAAGGTAAGCAACAGTTAGCGGTTAAGAACATGATTATGGTGAAAACTTTCGGCGACGAACTTGTTTCCATCATCGAGAACAACTTCCATAAATAATTAAAAACGGCTCAGTGGTGTCGCACTGCTGAGCCAATAAAAACAATTATATAAGTGAGCAATAACATGAACTTAAAAGAATCTCTTATCAAGAATAACTCTATCCTACTGAACGCAAAAGCAGCTGACTGGAAAGCGGCGATCAAGCTTGGGACTGATGCATTGGTGAAAGCGGGTATTGCAGAAGAGCGTTACTACGACGCGATTACCAAAGCGATTGGTGAAGAAGGCCCTTATATCTGTATTCACGATGCGTTCGCACTGCCACATTGCCGCCCTGAAGACGGTGTTATTCGTACTGGGTTTGCGCTAACCGTGCTTGAAACGCCAATTACGTTTGAAGGTGTTGATGAGCCTGTAGATGTGCTGATAACACTAGCGGGTAAGGACTCAGAAGAGCACATCGAAGGCACCATGCAAGTGGCGAACTTGATTGAATTCGATGAAGACTTCTCAAAACTTCGCGCGTGCAAAAGCCCAGAAGAAGTGGCGCGTTTAATTGATGCTGCATTGCTTCAAGCGGAAGCGGCGTAAGGAGGCAACGATGTCTAAATATAGCCAATTGAAACAACGTGTTTTAGAAGCCAATTTGCAACTTCCGAAATACGGTTTGGTGACATTTACTTGGGGTAATGTCTCTGAGTTTGACCGTGTTAACGGAGTGATAGCGATTAAACCATCAGGTGTCGAATACAGTGATATGACGGCTGAAGACATGGTGGTCGTCGATCTCGAAGGCAAGGTTGTTGAAGGGAAACTCAATCCTTCAAGCGATACCGCAACGCACTTAGAGCTCTATAAAGCTTTCCCTGAAGTGAGTGGCATTGTTCACACGCATTCACGCAGTGCCACCATTTGGGCACAAGCGGGTATCGACATCCCAGCCTTAGGCACCACTCACGCTGATTATTTCTACGGTGACATCCCATGTACACGTCGATTGTCTCACTCTGAAATTTCTGAAGAGTACGAGAAAAATACTGGCTTGGTGATTATTGAAGAGTTCAAGCAACGTCGAATCGATCCAATGGCCGTTCCAAGTGTGATTGTTGCAGGACATGCGCCGTTCTCTTGGGGCAAAGATGCCAACGACGCCGTTCATAACGCGGTGGTATTAGAAGAAGTGTCGGCAATGGCGTTGGCAACGCGCACCTTGAATAGCGGCATCAAAATTCAGCCAGAACTATCCGACAAACACTACTCACGTAAGCACGGTGAAAATGCTTATTACGGCCAACAGTAAATCGGATTTCGTTTAAGTAAGTCGTTTCTATTCGAAGTAGCTTCAATATTGATTAGGCCCGACTTCAGGGAATAAGTAGAGGACTCTATGTATAAAGTGCTGGCGTTAGATCTCGATGGAACCGTGTTAAAGGATGATCACACGATTCATCCAGAAGTAAAAAAGGCGATTCAAGAAGCCAAACAAAGTTGTCACGTCATGATTGTTACTGGCCGACACCACACAGCAGCACGACCTTACTATTACGAATTGGGGCTAGATACTCCAATCATCTGCTGTAACGGCACTTATGTTTATGACTATCAAACTGAAACGGTATTGACTCAAAACGCCATAGAGAAAGATAAGGCACTTACTTTCATTAACATGGCTGACGAGTTTCAGCTCAAGATGGTGATGTATATAACTCATGCCATGACGTACTCACAGTACAACCCATTTGCCTACATGTTGGCATTGGAAAGCTGGGCTGAAACGGCACCAGAGCAACATCGCCCACAAATTTACCAAGTGGAATCATTCATAGAAACAGCTCAACAAGCTGAACACGTTTGGAAGTTTGTGGTAGAGGGGAGCCAAGATTCCGTCGACCGTTTAATGCAACACCCATGGATAGGAGAGAACTTCAACGGTGAGCGTTCTTGGTCAAACCGAATCGACTTTGCTGCAAAAGGTAACAGTAAGGGCCTACGCCTTGCTGAATACATCGCAGAACTCGGTTATCACGCCGATGACGTCATTGCCGTCGGTGATAACCACAACGACATATCCATGATTAAGTACGCCGGATTCGGTGTAGCGATGCTCAATGCTGATGACATCGTCAAATCACACGTTCAACGCGTGTGCTCAACAGATAACAACCATGATGGCTTAGCCCGTCTAATACGTGAACAAATTAAAGGATAACAACATGACTAAACCAATGATTCAGATCGCCCTAGACCAAACAAATCTTCCTGCCGCAATTGAAGTGGCAAACAACGTTGAAAGCTTTGTTGATGTGATTGAAGTGGGCACTATTTTGGCTTTTGCTGAAGGTATGACAGCGGTTTCTACCCTTCGTAAAAACCACCCAGACCATATCCTTGTGTGCGATATGAAAACCACCGATGGCGGCGCAATTTTGGCTCGAATGGCATTCGAAGCGGGTGCTGATTGGATAACCGTTTCTGCGGCTGCACACATCGCAACCATTGGTGCGTGTAAGAAAGTCGCTGACGAATTTAACGGTGAAATACAAATCGAAATTTACGGCAATTGGACAATGGACGACGCTAAATCATGGGTAGACTTAGGTATCTCTCAAGCTATCTATCACCGTTCTCGTGACGCTGAATTAGCCGGTGTGGGTTGGACAGAAGAAGATCTTGTGAAGATGCGTGCATTGTCTGAAATGGGCATCGAGCTTTCTATCACAGGTGGCATCGTGCCTGAAGACCTATACCTATTTGAAGGCATTAAAGCGAAAACCTTTATCGCAGGTCGCGCACTTGCGGGTGACAAAGGTAAAGAGACAGCAGAAGCACTAAAAGCTCAGATCGACCGTTACTGGAATTAGGAGGCGTTATGTACCAAAACTTATTACGCCACCGAGTAGGGCTTTATGAGAAGGCCCTACCTAACGAACTCAGCTGGGAAGACAAACTGGCAACAACCAAAGAGCTCGGCTTTGATTTTCTTGAGATATCGGTAGATGAATCAGACGAGCGCCGTAGCCGTTTGGATTGGAATGACGATGAAGTGTATGTCTTACGTCGCCTGTGTGAAAAGCATGGTGTACCGCTGCAATCCATGTGTTTAAGCGCGCATCGCAAGTTCCCATTTGGATCTGCAGATCCGGTGATTCGTGAACAAGCGGCTATCCATATGGAAAAAGCGATCTCACTCGCTTACAAATTGGGTATTCGTACCATCCAATTGGCTGGGTATGACGTTTACTACGAGCCTGCGGATAAGGTGACTCACCAGAGGTTCATTGAAGGCATGAAGCTTTCTGCGCAGTTGGCGGAAAGGTCGGGCGTTATGCTCGCTGTGGAGATCATGGATACCGATTACTTGAACTCTTTGAGCAAGTTTGAAGTGCTGAGTCGTGAAGTCAATTCACCGTATTTCACGGCGTATCCAGATGTGGGTAATATCTCCGGTTGGAATTACGACATAGTGACGGAACTAAAGTTGAGCAAGCCTCATATCACTCAGATCCACCTCAAAGACACTTATAAAGTGACTGACGAATACAAAGGTCAATTTCGAGACTTAGTGATTGGTGATGGTGAAGTCGACTTTAATGCCATTTTTGAAACGTTGAAAGAGACTGAGTGCGTCGTACCACTCGTGATTGAGATGTGGGCTCAAGATGAACGTTGGAAAGAGAATATACTTACGGCACAAAAACGACTGAATGATGTTTGTGTGCAAACGGGTGTTCCGATGTTGTTTGACCACTAACTCTACTTAGAATTATTAACTAGTTTCTCTTTGCGTTCTCGGTGCTCCTAACGAAAAGAGAAAATGCAGCATATTGCCCCCCAATATGCTGCATTTTTATATCAACATGTCGCCCTAAACTGTTGAAGCTGAGGTTATGTCAATTTCGAAATAGTGGCTGTTCTTAAACAGCAATAGTCACATGATCACGGCCTACTTCAGCCATCTTAATTAGGTAGTCCGTATGGTATTTCTTCTTGATGACGATTTGGCTACCGATTTCAGCAACAATCTTCACGACCTCTAACGCATCAGAAGGATGCAATGAAGAATCTTTTGAAATTTCGATATTAACGCCCAAATTTGCCAGTTTCATAATGTCGCTAGAGTGCATGATAATATCCAATATATTTTATTATGGTGGACTATATCATCATCGATTAATTCAACGCCACTCTGCTAAGCCCAAAGTTTTGAACGATGCCCTCAAACTATGATTTCAATATGCAAGTAGTGAAATTTGATCGCAAACTGATACCATGGTCTTTCTTATGGGATTATGCCAACTTTGGCGGGGATGTTGTTGTTCAGTCTCGTGTGAAGAAATGAACAGTCAACTTGATAGGTTTTATCTATAACAAAGATAAATAGAAACGATTATGTTTATTTTTAATGCCGACCTATTCTTTATCCACACTAATTCAATGGTTTAAATGCTGGGTCTACTTAAATTTACGGTGTCACAACGATTGTGCACATTTACCCTCTAAGGAATCGATCATGAGTAAAAAACTAACTACAGCAGCAGGTTGTCCTGTCGCTCATAACCAGAATGTTCAAACGGCGGGCAAACGTGGTCCACAACTTCTTCAAGACGTTTGGTTTTTGGAGAAATTGGCCCATTTTGATCGTGAAGTGATTCCAGAGCGTCGTATGCACGCGAAAGGCTCAGGTGCTTACGGCACATTTACCGTTACACACGACATCACAAAATACACCAAGGCAAAATTGTTCTCTGAAATAGGTAAAAAAACCGACTTGTTTGCACGTTTCACAACAGTTGCGGGTGAGCGCGGTGCTGCCGATGCTGAACGTGATATTCGTGGCTTTGCATTGAAGTTTTATACTGAAGAAGGCAACTGGGATATGGTGGGCAACAACACGCCAGTATTCTTCCTTCGTGATCCTCTTAAGTTCCCTGACTTAAACCACGCGGTGAAACGTGACCCACGCACCAACATGCGTAGCGCGAAAAACAACTGGGATTTCTGGACTTCTTTGCCGGAAGCTCTGCACCAAATTACTATCGTAATGAGTGACCGTGGTATCCCTGCGACTTACCGTCACATGCACGGCTTTGGTAGCCACACGTTCAGCTTCATCAACGCTGATAACGAACGTTTCTGGGTGAAATTCCACTTCAAATCTCAGCAAGGTATTAAGAACCTTTCTGATGCAGAAGCGGCACAAGTGATCGGTGATGATCGCGAAAGCCACCAACGTGATTTGCTAGACAGCATCGATAACCAAGATTTCCCGAAATGGACGTTGAAAGTACAAGTGATGCCAGAAGCGGATGCAGCGAAGGTTCCATACAACCCGTTCGATTTGACTAAGATCTGGCCTCATGCAGATTACCCGTTGATCGAAGTGGGCGAATTTGAGCTAAATCGTAACCCGCAAAACTTCTTCGCAGAAGTAGAGCAGTCAGCATTCAACCCAGCGAACGTAGTTCCAGGTATCAGCTTCTCGCCAGACAAGATGCTGCAAGGTCGTCTGTTTGCTTACGGTGATGCACAACGTTACCGTTTGGGTGTAAACCATCAGCACATTCCAGTGAATGCGCCTCGTTGCCCAGTACACAGCTACCACCGTGATGGCGCGATGCGTGTCGATGGTAACTTCGGTGGCACATTAGGTTATGAGCCAAACAACGAAGGTCAATGGGCTGAGCAACCAGATTTCGCTGAACCAGCACTGAACCTAGATGGCGCAGCAGCACACTGGGATCACCGCGAAGATGAAGATTACTTCTCGCAACCGGGTGACTTGTTCCGCCTAATGACACCAGAGAAGCAAGCGATTCTTTTTGATAACACTGCTCGCAACCTAGGCGGCGTGCCAAAAGAGATTCAATTGCGTCACCTAAGACACTGTTACAAAGCTGACCCTGCATACGGTGAAGGCATTGGTAAACTGCTTGAAATCGACGTGAGCGAATTTAAGTCGTAATCAATCATCTTGATTCGTTAATTGAAAGGTCGTTGAGTGAATCACTCAACGGCCTTTTTTGATCTCGCTGTTTATTAAGCAACCCTAAATCATTGAAAAATTTAATAATCCACATTGATAGTTTTTACCTATCGAATTGATAAATCTATCCCATTATCTTTGTAAGAGTGATGGGATTATTCTACGACTATCAGTTTATAAAGTAGAAGAGTTTGAGATGAATAAGAGCGCATTAATCGTTGAAGGTGGAGCAATGAGAGGCATTTTTGCTGCCGGAGTTTTAGACGCCTTTATGCAAGACGATTTCCGTCCTTATGACTTTGCCATCGGCGTATCTGCAGGTGTGTCGAATCTGGTTGGCTACTTATCTCATGCACCAAAACGCAGTTATGATGTGATCACCACGATGGCGACGGATAAGACCTTCTTCAACCCTGCTCGCTTTGCCAAGGGCGGTAACTTAGTGGACGTTAAGTGGTTATGGAACGAATCCAATCAACGTTATCCGCTCGATTGTGGCGAGCTATTTTCAAGTATCCCACTCATTGCTGCTGTCACAAATGTCGATACGGGCAGTGCAGACTACTACCATATTAAGCCAGAAAACCTTTCTAATGTTGTTGAAGCAACAACGGCTTTACCTATCGCTTACCGTGAAACTCCGTGTTTCTCTGGTGGCTGTTATACCGATGGCGGTGTAGCCGATTCGATTCCGGTTCGTGAAGCATATCGCCGTGGCGCACGCGATATTACCGTGATTCTGTCTCACCCATTGAGCTACCGAATGAAGCCTCAAAAGCACCAATGGATGCTGAAGAAACTATTAAAGAAATTCCCAAATATTGCTGAATCGATGGCGGTGCGTGCTGAAAACTACAACCAGTCTCTGGAGTTCATTCGTAACCCACCCAAAGATGCGACCATTAAAGTGATAGCGCCGCCAGAAGCGTTCGCAGTAAAGCGTTTAACTATGGATCAAAGTACTCTTAATGCAGGTTATGAGATGGGCATTAAAGCGGGTGAAGAGCACCTTGCCATTCGAAAAGGCGTGTATGGTTTAGACACCGAAGATTGTCATTTCTGCGTCTAGGAACGTTTTTAGGATACTGGATAAACGACAAAGCCACGCTGTTCACTTCAGAATAGCGTGGCTTTGTATTTGTAGACCTAGTTTGTTTTTAACTCAGTCTGCTATTAACTCAATTAGCGATTAAACGAGTTCGTTACCGCTGGTGTTGCCAGCAAAGAAAGCATCAACACTGGTGAGTGTTGTATTGGCGATATTGAACAGAGCATCTTTGGTCAAGAAAGCTTGGTGACCTGTGAACAATACATTGTGACAAGCAGATAGGCGACGGAATACGTCATCGACAATCACATCGTTAGATTTGTCTTGGAAGAACAGCTCTTTCTCGTTGTCGTAAACATCAAGACCAAGCGCGCCGATTTTGCTTTGTTTGAGCGCTTCAATCGCTGCGGTTGAATCCAGCAGTTCACCACGGCTGGTGTTGACGATCATCACGCCATCTTTCATTTTATCAAATGCAGTCGCATCCAATAAATGGTAGTTTTCTTTGCTCATTGGGCAGTGTAGAGAAATAACATCAGACTCTTGGTAAAGCTCGTCTAGTTCAACATATTTAGCCCCAAGTTCGACAGCCAACGGATTCGGATATGGGTCGTAGCATAGGATGTTCATGCCTAAACCTTTCAGAATACGCATGGTCGCTAGGCCAATTTTTCCAGAGCCTATCACACCTACAGTTTTACCGTGGAAGTTGAAGCCTACCAAGCCCTCAAGAGAGAAGTTTGCATCACGAGTACGCTGATACGCTTTGTGCAGCTTGCGGTTTAAACACATCATCATGCCGACCGTATGTTCTGCTACTGACTCTGGTGAATAAGCAGGAACGCGTACCACTTGCAAGCCAAACTCTTTGGCTGCGTCTAGGTCGACCTTGTCAAAGCCCGCACAGCGCATCGCGATTAACTTGGTGCCGCCTTGAGCAAGAATCTCTAACGCGTCTCGCGATAGGTCATCGTTTACAAACGCACAAACCACTTCGTTGTCGTGCGCCATTTTTGCTGTTGTTGTGGTGAGTCGAAAATCGTGAAAATGAAACTCAGCGTTGAGTTCGCCTTTTGCCAGTTCGAATGATTTTTCGTCGTATGATTTTGAGCTAAAAAAAGCAATGTTGAGCATGGCTTCCTCTCTTACCTAAAATATAAATAACCCACTAATTCATTCTCTGAAACGGGATTAAAACAAGGGCATGTTGACCTTTCGCGGTTAAGTTTTGTTCGAGATAAAATCGTTTTAATCGCGACGAGAGGTTTGCCGCCTAGTCATTCTAAGCAAAACCCTCTCAACAAAGAGTAAAACGATTTTAGCCGAACCCTTCGGGCAGTGTTTGTGGTTCCTTTCTACAGCGTTATCGAATTCTCATGTAGGCGAGCTACACGTCGAATTCTCTGCCTTGTATAAATAACCCACAAACGGCTGCAAAAATCAGCTCGATAGGTCAACATGCCCTACAACTCTGTTCAGTGTGCTAGAGTTTTTTTCTCTTGTCTATCACCATTAGTCATTGTAATTGCAATGGTTATTTGATCTTTTGTCTTCACTTATTGAACATTAAAAATCACATTACGAGGTTGCTTACTTATAAGTTCATCAATATTGAATGAATCTTACTTTCGGGTGTGGAACGTTGAATTTTCCAGTGTGACGGAATACGTAAATGACTCATATAAAACCTCTTCTCTAACTGTTCTTTGAAAGTTGTGCTTCTGTCTAACGAGTGGCGGTTGTTATTTACCAGTAGTTCTCACTGCTGAATTGACCGGGTTTTCTGCGTAAGTGCTTTTCGAAACCTAAGCTAGTTAGCGCTTCGCTTGTGTCACGAACCATTTGCGGATTGCCGCAAAGGTAGAAAAAACTGCGGGTTTGATTGAAAGCGACAGACGCGGCTTGCTCGAGGTCGCCTCCAAGTAACAAATTTGGGATTCGTCCGCGCAAAGTTCCGGTAACTGATTCTCTAGAAATAATTGGCACATATTTAAGTCTCCCTTGAAAGTGATTAACGAGTTGAGTGATACGATCTCGATAAGTCAGGTCTTGCTCTGTTCTTACAGCATGCACTAGAACCAGATTCTTGAATGAAGAGGCTTTGTCTGAAGCCAACTCATTTTGCTGTATCTGCATGCTCTCAAGTATTGAGATAAATGGGCCTACCGCGGTTCCGGTTGAAAGCATCCATAGATCGTCTGCGATCTCTGGGATCTCATCCAATGTCATAAATCCACTAGGGTCTTTGCCGACAAAGACATCATCACCCACCTTCAGTTGATGGAGTTGAGGAGAGAGCTGGCCGTTTTGATCCTTAACAATCAAAAACTCCAGATGTTGATGACCTTTTGCATGTTCTGGCGCATTCACCATTGAATAAGCGCGTCGAACAAATTCACCTTCACTGTTGCGTAACCCCAACTTTGTGAATTGACCAGCTTGGTAGGATGAAACTGGTGCACTGACTTGGAGTGAGAACAATTGATCGGTCCACTCTATCTTGTGTAGGACTTTTCCGGTTACCAAACCATGAGGAATATCTGTCATATCATCACCTTTACGTAGAGAAGCTATCTCATTAAGGATACTCAACTATCTTACTTTTTGGAGTTGCATGTACCATGCCAATAATGAGAATGCTTATCAGTACCAATTCTTTAGTGGGATATAGGTTTGATTGAGTCAGAAAGACTAGATTATTTTGGTGTCCAAAAGACTCTATTGTGTTTTTTTGTTTCTATTAGCGTTCTGAGAGTTAAGTGAGCCATGTCCGAGATCTGTTGAGTGGTTCGACCCTTAGGATATTCCACCAATAACTAAAGAGAATAATTTGTAGATGCGTATAATGGCGGCTTTCGATCTCAATATAGCCGTGTTTTATGCTTGATAATCTTCGTATGGCCTTGAACGTGTTGTTCGTGACCATCAATACTGCAATGACTGCGTTTACCGTAAGCTTCTTTGGCCTCATTAAACTAATTCTTCCAATCCCTGTTGTGCAGAAGTCATGTACTCGTCTCGCTAACTTCACATTTTGGTGTTGGGCTTCGCTCAATTTTTGGATGTTGAATGTTAATAATGATATCGAATGGCAAGTGGAAGGGGGGGAAGATATTTCGACCAAGCAGTGGTATTTGATGATGTCTAACCACCTAAGCTGGGCAGATATTGTGATTTTGTCTTCAATCCTAAAAGACAAAATGCCGATGACGAAGTACTTCTTGAAACATGAATTGTTGTACGTACCATTTGTTGGCTTGGCCTGCTGGGGCTTAGATATGCCATTCATGAGACGCCACTCTCGTGAGTTCCTATTACGCAACCCAGAACGCCGTAATGATGATTTTAATGCAATCAATAAAGCGTGTACTAAGTTCAAATTAGCACCGACAACATTGGTTAATTTTGTTGAAGGGACTCGTGCAAACCACGAGAAACTGGCGTCAGCAAAGACCCCTTATCGCCACTTATTGAAGCCGAAAACTGGGGGCGTGGCATTTGCTTTATCTGCAATGGGCCCAATTTTGGATGGCATCGTGGATGTGACCTTAGCTTACCCTGAAAACCAAACCTCTCCGTTTGAAGATATGCTGAAGGGCAAAATGACTAAGGTCGTTGTGCGTATTAAATTGCATCCAATGGATGAGAACGTGAACGGTAATTACTTTGAAGATAAGGCTTTTAAACGTCGCTTCCACAATTGGTTGAACAGCACGTGGAAAGAGAAAGACGTCTACCTTGATACGGTTTATGGGGTTGATAAGCCTTCTGAGGTAGAGACAGTTGACGAGCCTGATGTGGCTTATAAGAAACAAGAACAGTAAGCTAAAACTGAATCGATAGCATTAATAAAGCCGATAGCTCATTGAACTATCGGCTTTTTTATTAATTTGACTTTCTTAATATTCAAACCATTAAGTTAGTACTTACTATGGCTTAACCGCCTGGTAAGCATCAATAATATGCTTTACTTGGCTAGGTTTGCCTTGCTTCTCTTGTCCTTGATGGATACGTAAGTAGTGCTGCAATGTTTTGGCTTTGTATTGCTGTGATACCTTCACTTGTTCATCACAACTTGGTGTCCAGAACTTGTCACCGACGTTTGATATCTCGCTAACGGTTTGGCTCTTTTCTGAATCACCGCGACTATTACTCACCAATAAAATCTCGTAGTAACGACGGTTCTCTTCAATCAACACTTCATCAATAAGACCAAAATGGATCGCCTTTAAATGGCTTCTCAACTCGAATTGCTGATGCACCGGACAAAGCAAGAAATCGATCGCTTTGTCTGGGTGTTGACGATGAATATCATCGACGAGCTTTTGAGTAAGATCGCCACCGACACCCGCAATAATAACTAGGTGTTTGCCTGTATGTTTCTCAAGCGGAATAGCGGCGACATCCATGCAGTAGACTTGCCATTGGCTGCTAACCGTTTGTTCGGCTCTGTTATCTTGCGGAAAGTAGCGCGCTAGCTTGCCTTCAAGCTCACTCATCAGAGACGGGACAATGTCGACAAAGTGAATCTGAGGCGCTTTATTATCCGATAACAGTTGAACACCCAAAAAGCCATGATCACAGCAACAGTCCCAAATATGCTGGTAGTCATTGCTGACAAGGGAGTGGAGAGTTTGCAGTCGGTTACTTAGCTTCATAAGGTTCGCGTCGTTAGAAAAGGGGTGTTGTCTTATCGAAGGCGCATTGTAATGACTTTCTAGAAAAACAAAAGCACCTAGGGTATGAATCCTAGGTGCTTTGTAGTGGCTACAGAAATGTAAGTATAGGTTTACGATGCTTTGGCAACGGCTCTGATATGGCCTTCCACTCGGTTCTTACCAAGTTGTTGCGCGATAAGTTTCGCTTGTTCCGCCAGTGCTAGAGCTGTATCTGGCTCTCCCTCTATTTGTGAAAAACCGACACTCACGCCTAAAGAGAGGCTGATGTCTGGCGTCACAATAGTTTTCTCTGCTACGCCAATTCGGCACTGGTCTAGTTGGAACTTGGCGTCGTTGCCGTCGTTTGCTTTAAATAATACTGCGAACTCTTTGCCTCCAATACGAGCAAGGCATAGTCCTTTAGGCTTCGGAAAGTACGAGCGTAGTGCTTCTGCTGTCAGCTTGATCATCTTGTCACCCACAGCTTCACCATAAGCACGGTTCACGTGGTCAAAATTATCGATATCGAGTAGAGCTATATAGGTTTCAGGCTGGTTGGCGTAGTTTTCCAGTGCAATATTAAAGCTACTTTTGTTGTCTAATTGCGTCATCAAGTCCTTGCTACTCAACTGGTGCTGAAGCAGTAAGTTGGACAGTGAGACTTCAGTGTAATCACGGATCATTCGTAGAATACTCTGGCTGATCGGTAAGTTTGCGTTTACGTACAACACTGCGATCAACTGCTGACGAGAGTGCAAAGGAATACAGTAATGACGTTGGTGTATTTTGAGTTTACACGCCAGTGGATCGGCGTACTTACCACTTCGGTAAGCCATAGTGTCCGGTGTAAATCGCTCTGCAAGGGCTTTGTCACAATGTACCGTGGATTTGTTTCCGTGATAGTCGATGGTACTGAATGCGTGGTTCTCAAGCTGATAGAGACAGAATTGAATGCCTTTTTGGTAGGTGAAACTATCCAGTATGGATTTTAACTCTCGCTTAAAGCTTACAAGGTCATCGACTTTATTCAGTTGCGACAAGGACACGTTCAAACGATAAGCCAGATAGTTGGCACCAATCCACAATAGCAGGAGTGAGCTCAGTACCAAGCCAGTTAGCGTAAATTGGTGTGAGCTGGTTAAGATGTCATGGCGGTCAGTGCCCGCAATGAACACCCAATTTAAGCTGTTGTCTGCGTCAAATACCGATATTTTGAAGTTATCTTGATAGTAATATTCGTGCTTACCAACGGTTTCACCTTGTGAGAGTTGGTGGCTGATCCCTGCATGGAAGCTGATGGATTTAGAACCGATACGCTGTGGATCCGGGTGGAATACCAGTCGCTCTGTTGCTCTGTCTACAACAAATACATAGCCATTATTAAGCGTTTTTAAATCTCTTAAACCCTGCGTGGTGTGCAACAAGTCAAATTCAATCCATATTTCCTCGTTCAATCTTTCTACCGTGTGTTTTACCGCAAATACCCAACGCCCATCAGGCTTTTGATAAACGGAAGAAATGTAGAAATCCTCAACGACGTTGTCTATTGAATGCCATTGTATTACGGCGATTTGTTCGCTCGAAAGTGGAAGACCTCGAGTGGAAATATAATTTTGAGATTGCGGTTTGTATCGAACGATATCTGAGAAATTGGGTGTTCTTTTTAGGATATTATCACTGATTTCGCGAAATTTTTTGTCATCAAAGCTGGATGCCTTAGGTAAGCCTAAACTGGTCTCAAGAAAGTAAAGCTTGCCGAAAACGGCTTCGATATTTGAGCGAATAGTGGAACTAGCGATACGAATATTTGATGATGATTGGTTAGTTGCTGTAGTTTCAACTTTCTCTAGTTGAGCGATAGCTAAATAAAGCATTCCTCCGGTTAGAAAGAGTATGTATGGTTTGAAAAGCCGAATAAGTGTTTTAGGTAAAGCCATGATATCCAAGACGTTATAGATTCATTTTTATAGTACGGCAATACTAAACAGTTTCATCCATCACATCAATGCAAATGATTCCATATAAAAGAATGATTTATGTGATATTCAGCTAATAAAAAAACCAGCTATAAATATAACTGGCTTTTATGGTTTTTTGGCGTTTTATTAAGCTAGCTTAGCTTTTACTTCAATCAAATCAGTGTTATCTGGCGAGTAGTGCAAAATTGCCATCGAAGTCGGCGATAGCAGCATTTCACCTTCTGCATGACCTGGTTTTACATTTCGTAAGTTGGTATCACAAATGGTGACCCAGTTTTGGTCGCGATCAGTCGGTAACGAGAATCGAGCGGGTGCGTTGGTTTGGTTTATCAAATAAATCAATTCGTCACCGTCTTTGCCAATACCTAAGTGCAGCGCAACAGAGCTTAAACGATTCCAATCATCATGCTCCATGAGTGTGCCATCGACACGGCTCCAGAAGATGCGGTTCGAGTTGCGTTTTTCTCCGCTGAACGCCTTAATAAAAGGCACCATATATTGTTGACGTGCAGAGATCATTTCAGCTAACCAAGTCTTGAAATAAGTTTTTCGCTCAGAATCTTCCCAGTTAATCCAGCTAGTTACACTATCTTGACAGTAAGCGTTGTTGTTGCCTTTTTGAGTGTGAGATAACACATCAGCTGTCAGAATATGTGGAATGCCAAAGGCAAACAACAGACTCGCCATGAAGTTACGTTTCTGTTTTTCGCGTGTGGCAACAACCAATAGGTTTTCGGTTTCCCCTTCAACACCGTAGTTATCAGAGCGGTTATCACCGTGTCCATCTCGGTTGTTCTCGCCGTTATCTTCATTGTGCTTGTGTTTGTAAGAGACAAGATCTTGCATTGTGAAGCCGTCGTGATACGTGATGTAGTTTACGGTTAGTCTGTATGGCCAGTGTGCTGCGCTGTAGATATCGCGAGATCCCATTAAGCGCGTCGCAAACTCTTTTAGATAGCCTTGATCACCGCGCCAGAAGCTACGTGTGATATCACGCAGTTTGTCGTTACATTCATTCCAGCCTAGTGGAAAGTTACCTACTTGATAACCGTTAGGGCCAATATCCCACGGCTCTGCGATTAACTTAGTTTCTTTAAGTACAGGGTCTTGAGCTACGGCTTTGAAAAAAGCAGCTTCAGGGTTGTAATTATCGCCTTCACGTCCCAGCGTCGCTGCCAAATCAAAACGGAAGCCGTCGACTTTGAATTCACTCACCCAGTAACGAAGCGTATCCATCACTAAGTTGAGTGCGGGCTGGTGGGTGAGATCTACTGTGTTTCCACAACCCGTGAAATTCGCATAATGGCAGCCATGTTTAATGTAGTAGCGGCTATCGAGTGCTTTTAGGTTGAAGGTGGTTCCGCCTTCCCCACCTTCTGCTGTGTGGTTGTACACGACATCTAGAATGACTTCGATGCCATTGCGATGCAGCTCACGAATTGCAGTTTTGAGTTCATTAACAGCGTCTTTTTCTGCGTAGCGAGGATCTGGCACCATGAACAAATATGGGTTGTAACCCCAATAGTTCACTTTATCCATGTCCAAGAGATGAGGCTCATGCATACATGCGGCAATGGGCAAAAGCTGTAGAGAGTTGATATTTTGCTGTTTGTAGAACGCAAGCATTTCAGGGCTCACTAACCCTAAGTAGCGTCCTTTAGTATTGGCAGCCACTTCTGGGTGCAGTTGAGATAGACCTTTTACATGCGTTTCAAAAAGAACGGTATCTTCGCGGCTAATGCGTGGCTTTTCTACATCTTGCCAATCGAAGGTGTCATCAACAACGACACATTTCGCCATAGCAAAGCTTTTTTCATTGGTATATGGCGTGACGTAATCGAGCGGTTCGCTTATTGCTTTGGCATACGGGTCTGAAAGCAGGATAGGGCCATTGTCCGTTTCGGCAATGAAGCCGTATTTTTGCCCCGCTTTAATACCATCAATAAAGACATATCTGATATCAGCGTATTCATTTTCCAATTTATAAGTGGTGAATTCGTCGTTCTCGTCAAAAAGAGCGAGTGAAAGAGATTTACAGTCAGGAGAATAAATAGAGAAGTTGCAGCCAGTGTTACCTAGCGTTGCGCCTAGCGGATAAGGGCGAGCGAGCGTTCTAGTCATTGCTTGATTTCTTGTTCGTTTATCAACATTAGTGAACTATTAGTAAAAGGCTTTGTCACAGTAAGGTCAAGCAACTTCACAGATTAATTACGGTAAAAAAAATAATTCATCGATGAAGTTCAAATTATATATTTGAGCTAGATCTCACTTATGCTGAATAATTAGATCTGTGTGCTGTCTACTCCTCCTAGATTAAGTGATCTACCTCTTTAAAACACCGTTCTGTATATTTTCTACTCCCTTCTCATCCCCCTTAATTTAGTTCAGGGCGGAGGAAGTCAAACTTGTCATCCCCTCTTAATATTGACCCCGTTGAAACGAATCAGGGGAAACCCTAAACCTCTCTATCTTACGACTACCATTACTGCCTTTGGTTGCCGCAAGAGAGCAAAAATATAAAAACCTAAAATAAATCGTCCTTAATGGAGTTAAGAATGAAAAAAGTAAGTTTGATTGCTGCTGCAGTGGCAACTACATTAGCTGCTGGCTCTGCGTTCGCTGTAGATTTTAATGGCTACATGCGTGCTGGTACTGGTATTAGCGGAAATGATGGTGGTGACGTTTCATTCATGAAGAATGGTATTGGCCGTCTAGGTAATGAAAACGACAACTATTCTGAGTTTGGTCTGGCTGAAGAACTAAAAACTGGTGAGCAAACTTGGCGTTTAGAGTCAATGATTGCTTCTGGTGCTGATGGCGCAAATGGTTGGGAAGACGGTGACTTTAACGTTGCTCAGTTTGCTGTTAAAGCAACTGGCGTCTTATCTTTTGATGAAGAAGCGACACTTTGGGCTGGTAAAACATACTACCAACGTAAAGATATTCACATCACTGACTTCTACTTTCTAAATACATCAGGTACTGGTGGTGGTATTGAAAATATTTCAGTTGGTAATCAAAAACTTTCTCTAGCAATTATTCAAGATGGCGAAGATGAGAACGGTGCTGGTTACATGGCTGATGCTCGCCTAGCGAATATCGGTCTGTGGGAAGATGCTAGCTTAGAGCTTGGAGTTGTATACAACTTCGGTACTGAAAACAAGAATGGCAAATACGATGGCGATGACGGCCTACTTGCTACAGGTATCATCCACCAAGGTATGAGCAATGGCTTTAACCAAACGGTCGTTCAAGTAGGTACGGCTGGTTACGGTGTTCAAATGGCTAATTTGTGGGGCTCTGGTGCTTATTATGACCGCTCTGGAGACCAGGATGATGGTTTCGGTTACCGAATCCTTAACTGGGGTGTAATGAACCTTGGCGAGTCTTGGGAAATGGGTCACCAACTTGCCTACTTAGCTGGTTCTGATATCGGTGCTTCAAAGCAAGACATCAACCAATATTCTGTAGTTGTTCGTCCAATGTACAAGTGGAACAACACTATGCGTACTATTTTTGAAGCTGGCTACAATGCGGGTGAGCAGATTAATCAAGCTGGCACTGGTGTAGAAGATTTTGGTGGCGCTAAATTTACTGTTGCTCAAGCATGGGCAATGGGTGACAGCTTCTGGGCTCGTCCTGAAATCCGCGTATACGGTAGCTACCTGATGGATCTAGAAAACGATTCATTCGGTGAAGTTAAAGAAAATGGTGTTGTAAAGGCTAAAGGTGCTGACAACGATTTCGTTGTTGGTATCCAAGTTGAAGCTTGGTGGTAAGCCACTTAGCTTAAAATCCTAAACTGTCCTAATTCATAGCCGGCTTACGTCGGCTATTTTTTTAAGGAATGTACGATTAGTAAAAAGGTTTCCTAGGTTAATTATTTTCGTTATGGTAATTAACTAAGTAAATTTCTTAAAAAAATAAAAATAAGGAAGAACTATGTATTTTCGCGCTCTGATGTTGAGTGGTTGTGTTGCATTGGCTGGTTGCCAATCTGCGCAAGTAGTAGAGCAAGTGCAAGTTGCACAAGCTGAACAAGTTAACTCTATTGCTGGTCTTCAATTTGCTCCTATGAAGCTACCAAGTTCGGCAATTTTTGATGTGACACCAAATAGCCAAGTATTAAATTACCAAGGAATAAACAGCCCTGTAGTCGCGGTTGAACTGCCTGCAGATCGCGGTGAGTACTCGATTAATATCACGAGCATTATCGGCGACACAGCGTTTGTTCCAAATGCGGTCATCTATGACGAAAACGGTCGTGAGCTAGAGCGTTATGGTAAAGAGAGCTTCGAATACGCAAAACCAAGACTACACTTAGGAAACCGCCTCGTTGCTGAGAACGATTTTTACCCACCGACAACAGCAAAATCAGTTTATTTAGTTATCTATACAGATCAAGCTGATCTTGGTGGTTTTACTGATGTGATCCATCCTGCTCGCTTGGACGCGGAAGGCCGTGGTAATTATTTACCTGAAGTAAAAGATATCCCGATTCCAAATGCTAACGTTGGTAAGATAGAAGTTACAATCGATAAAGCGAGCTTCTTCTCAATTGGTTCATCAAACAGTGAATCTAATGCTAAACCTGCTGTTGCTAAAATCGATACTATTCAACCTGAAACGCAAACCTACTATCACAATGCGATTCAAACAGCTGTAACTGAAGACAATATTCCTAAAGCTCTTAGCTTATTAGATGAAGCAAAAGCCCTTGGTATTGAAGGTGCACAAGAAGCCTTTGTGCGAGCCGTCAACGCCAAGTAATATAGATAAAGGGTTCCTTTAAAAGTGCAATGCTTGTAAGTTAAGCATCGGTTAGCATCTTCTAAGGAACCCTATCGAATACCGCTTTAATGTATATGCTTTTTATTTGCAATGTTCAGCAACTTTCTCGCCTAAAGGGACTTCTGTATTTTCGCATTTTGATACGTGACCAGTAGTCGTTTCCCCTGCTTTATCCGTTTCCATATATTGATCAACATTACCGTTGCTTTCAAGTGTTTGCAGTGCCTGTTTGTGCGCGGCATTTTCAGCTTGTATTTGTTGCGTTGTTGCAGTGCTAGGAGTATGTGCCAGGGCGCGAGCAGCGTCGGTAGATTCTACAAGATCAGTGGTATTAGCCAAAGCCATCCCGCCCATCAATGCTGTAGTCACGATGCCCATTTGGATGGTTTTGATGATATGTTTACGGTTCATGGAAGTTTTCCTAATCAAAATTTAACGACACCGCAAACAACTGCGGTGTTTTGCTGTTGATAGAATATTACATCGAGAATTGAATGTATTTTAATCGTAATTGTAGGGCGTAACCCTTCAAAAAAGGCTGCCAGGATTAATTCTGTTCACTTAAGGGAGAGCGGCATTCCTACTATGATATATCGTTAAGATTTGGTTTTAACGGTTCTAAGGAATATCCTTTCCCTTTAGTTCTAAGTTTTCAGCCATGTAATCGAATGTAGGGGCTATAAAGTATGGTTGGAAATGCCCCGAATTTTAATGGGCGATGCAGTTGTTTATTATTTGCTTAAATCTGCTGGGTTCAATAGTTGTAAAAAAGGGAGACTGACGTCTCCCAAAGGCTAGCTTTCGCTTGTTTTATTATCTGTTACTTGAACCTAAGCTTGGAGCTTAATTCTTAGTGACAGATACCACAGCTTTGTCTACATTGTCGTCAAGCTCGTGAATGGCATTCAAGGTGAAGGTGTAGCTGCCCGCTTCCGTTACGCTCAATTGGCAATTGCCACCTGTGCCAATATCGATTGACCCGCTTGCAAGCTCTACAGAATCGCAACCAAAGTTAGGTGTTTTCCAATCAGCATCTGCAAACTTGAAGCCATAGTTACCTGCTTCCAAATTGCCTGTTACAGAATAAACCCCATTAGCAACAAAGCTCATCGCCCAATCATCAACAGGGTTCCAACCATTCATATCACCACGCACGTACACGGTTGTTTGACCGTACGGAGGAATGCTAGATACATCCTTGTCTGAGTTATCAACCGGCAAACCAGCGCCTTGAGCACCGTTTTGTGCTTGTACAAACACAGCTGTCGTTAGTGCCGGAACTGTGAATGATTCATTAGCAAAGCTTGCACCTTTTACTGTGTCGTCAGCCGAGTTTTGTTGAACGTCATGAAGTGTAAAGCCGGTTGCTCCTGTGATTTTGAATGATTGAGATTTATTAGTTGAGTTTACAACTGCCACAATCGCATCATTTGCAGGGTCAAGATCGTCGCCCGCAGACACGCCATCATCGATCGACATGACAATCAGGCCTTCGACTTGATCTTCGCCAACGTTACGGAAGTCGACACGCTTCATAACTTCGTCAGCTGTATCTAAGCGGAACAGTTCGCTTGAGCTACGGATCTTTAATAGCTCTAGGAATTGCTGCTTAGTCAGCTCAATGTCGTCTGAGTCTGGTTTAGCCGCGCTGTCAGCAATGATTGTTTTGATCAGATCCCAGTTGGCACCATCTTTATCTTCACGAGGTAAGCCAACATTCCAGTTGTTGTCCGTCCCATCAAACATGACGCGGTTGTACCAGTCACCAGAATCGTAAGAATCGCGCTGCATAGACTTAGATCGTAGCAGTTCAGAACCCATATGGATGAATGGTATGCCTTGGCCTAGCATCACGGTAGAAAGCGATACAGACTGCATACGCGCACGCTCTGCAGAGCTAGTACCAGTGGCGATCTTGTAAGCGTTGTTATCCCAAAGTGTTTGGTTATCGTGTTTGGAAACGTAAGAGATGTTCTCGGAAGGCATCTTGGTGTAACCAGCTGGCGCGCCGTTGTAATCAACGTTTTTACCCAGTTTGGTATCGCCTTTGTAATCAATCAGTACGTATTCTGCGAGGTTACCTGCCATACCTAAACGAACAAGGTCTTGGTTATGTAAACGACCATTGATCGAATCTTGATCAACTTTGGTTTCTTCGTTGGCAATCGCTGCGTTACCAAAGCCCTGGTTAAAGCGAAGTGGGTGGTTCCCTTCTGAGTCGACACCACCATCGAATGGGCTACCACCACGAACGGCGTCACGCAAACGGTCTGAGAAGGTACCGATTTCTGTACCTGCCATCTTGATTTGGTTTGCTTGATCGAAGCGGGCGTTGTTGGCGACTTCACCAAAGTCCCAGCCTTCCCCGTAGAACAGAGTATTCGGGTCGATTTTGCGCACTTCTTCCAATGCTTCGACCATTACATCTTTTGGCTGGTGGCCCATCAAGTCAAAACGGAAACCATCCACTTTGTAGTCGTCAGCCCACACCTTAAGTGAGTCGACCATCAATTTACCCATCATCAGGTTTTCGGTCGCAGTGTTGTCACAACAAGTCGAGTTTTCTACGCCACCAGTGTTGACGTTAAGACGGTGGTAGTACCCAGGGACAATCTTATCCAGTACCGACTTATCGTTCACACCAGACGCATTGGTGTGGTTGTATACCACGTCCATGATCAGCTTAAGATCCATGTCGTGCGTAGCTTTGACCATCTGACGGAATTCGAGAATACGTTGAGAACCATTAGGATCGGTCGCGTAACTTCCCTCAGGCACTGTGTAATGGAATGGGTCGTAGCCCCAGTTGAAGCTATCAAGCATACGAAGGTCATTCATTAATGCTTGTGCGTCACCCGTTGAAGGGTCATAACCATCGAGTACGTCTTCGATGACTTTGTTTTCGTCTTCGCTTCCACATAAGGTAGCTGTCGGTTTTACATCACACAGTTTTCCTACGGTGTCGGTGATATCAACACGGCTCGCGGCATCTTCATCGACGGTAGCGATATCAAATGCTGGTAAGATATGCAGCGTAGTTAAACCTGCTTCTTGGAGAGCTTGTAGGTGTTTGACCGACTCACGATCGGCTTCTGTAAGAGCGAGGTACTTGCCATTTAGGCTAGCTGTGCCGAGCTTATCGCTAAAGCTAAAGTCACGTAGGTGTGATTCGTAAAGTACGTGGTCTTCGTCTTTTTCTACGGTTGGTCGTTGGTAGTTGTCCCAGTTCGCTGGTTTCAAGGTTGAATCATTTAGGTCAATCACTTGAGAGTATGCCGAATTCTTCGATAAGCTGAGAGAATATGGGTCTGTCACTAGGCGAGTCTCAATGTTGCCTGTGGTTGGGTGGTAAACCTTCACTTGGTAGCGATAGTAACTGTTGACAGCGTTAGGTACCGCGTCAGTCGCCCAAATACCCGTCTCAGTGCTTTCTGTCATTGGAAAAACTTGTGAGCTTTTCAGGTCTTCGCTGTAAAGAACTAGCTCTACATCTTGCGCGGTTGGTGCCCAAAGCTTGAAGGTCGCCGCACTGCCTTCAACAATCGCGCCGAGTTCTTCAGCCATTGCATTACCAGCATCTTCGCTAGCAAATACCGCATCAAGCACACCAGGTTTTTGAACCTCAGTTGAAGAGATAACATCGCCATTGGCATTGTAGGCAACAAAAATTATCTGAGATTTTAAAATAGTGCGAAGTGTGCTGTCGTCAACATCGATAGCTAGGGCAGGTAAGCTTGCAAGGTGTCGGAAACGCTCTTTCAATTCAGAAGATAGTTCTCCGTCTTTGCTTAGTTCAATTGCAGTTCCACCGACAATCTCTTTGTCATCGTTCATTGTGATGCTGTTGTCTAGTGCATAGAAAAGCTTCACAGAGTCTGCATTGCTAGCCGCTTCCCAACCAATTGTGGTTGCATCTAGCCAGTGTGCTTTTTGACCATCAATATAGACTGGTCGCTCTGAAATAGGGTCGTAGTACAACTCGCTGCTGCCATGGAAACCAAATACGCCTTGTGAATCGCCAAGCTTAGTTAACTCGACTTTTGAGTTCGCACTGCCAAATGCTTTCTCATCACCATTGTGCAAGATGAAGTTCATGCATTTGTGTGGGTCAGAGGCATCTGGGTCAACTTTCAACACATAATAGGCACCGTAAGTATCGCTGATACCATCGTATTCGTAAGGGCTGTTCCAATCGGTTCCGGTTTCACTCAACCCCATGCCGACTAAGTCTGTGCTGGTACAGCCTTCACCATTCCAAAGGTGAAGCCCCCAACCGTCGTAAGTTGAGCCAGATGAGCTGGCAGCGGCAACATCGCGTTTGTAGTAAATAACGACTTCGTTTTCAGCAGCAGGGTATAAACCACTGTTGCCAGGGGCTGTACCGTTGTCGCTATCATTATCACTACCACAACCCGCGATCAAAGTAGCGGTGAAGAGCGGTAACATTGCTTTGGCCAATGTAGAGCGTTTGAAGCTCTTCTTTTTGGTATTGTTGAAGGTATTTCGTAGAGAGATAATTTTATTAATATTTATGTTGTTCACGTTTTGATATCCATATTTCACTTTTTATGAAGATGAATATCCTAGCTTTAACCAAGGTCAACTATTTGTGATGGCAATGTATAAAGTTATTTTAAATTCGTAAATATAGGAAACCTAGTGTCAATATCACGCTTTGTATTTGGTTATTGTTAAATTAATTGGATCAATGACTCATTTGCATAATATCAATAATGTAAGGCGTAGAGGCTAGGCGTAGTTAATAAGGATGAGAGCTCATCCTTATTATTGTGAGTAATATATCGAATTGAGAGAGTGTTAATTTAATATGGAAATTAAGTTATTTATCAATTAGCTAAAAGCGAGCTGTTCGGTAATTTATATTGATAGGTATATCATCCATTTAAGGATAACACCCAAGCCAAGACGCCAGCGGTTTCAATTCAATATTAAAACTGCCAACACTGTTCTCAATGTCGAGCACTTGTTGCGCTATGCCTTCAATATATTCATTGAGTATGTAACGACCATCAACTAATTTGAGTTTTTGGATTACATCACTTGGAATCTTTAAGTGAATATTTTCAGTGGTATGTTGGCTGAAATTAGCTGCAACAATGGTTAGCTCTTGGTGGTCAGAGCGCAGAAATGCGTAGACTGAATCACTTAAGTTACAGCACTGGTGTAAGTCTTGGTAATCACCTGTTATCGATGAGTGCTCTAGCGAAAAGTTCATTACCTTTTGATAGAAGTGACGCAGCTGCTTTTCGTTTTCGTCTAATAGCCCGCCATCGAATGCGCCGTGGTTCATCCACTTTTGGTGTTGTGGGACTCCGATGTAGTCAAATATGGAAGTTCGTGAGGGCTGTCCAAAGCCTGCATTCTCCGCGCCCGGTTCGCCGACTTCTTGCCCAAAGTAGATCATGGTTGGAGAACTACTCAATAACGCGCTGACTAGCATTGCAGGCTTCGCTATATTTGGGTCACCTACAAATTCAGGAGACGCGATGCGTTGTTCATCATGGTTATCCAAGAAGTGCAGCATGTGATGTTCAATATCCATCATTTGATGTTGGATTTTGGGGATGATAGCCGTGGAAGTATTGCCTAGCATGATGTCTTTTAGACCGTCGTACAGATCTACTTTGTCATAGAGGTAGTCCATTTTGCCTAAGTGGATATAGTCGCGATATAAGTCCGGTTGGTACACCTCAGCCATTAAAAAGGCATCTTGGTTTTTCATCTTTATAGATGAATTAAGGTAGCTCCAAAATTCGACTGGAACCATCTCAGCCATATCGTAGCGAAACCCATCAACACCTTTATTCAACCAAAACAAGGCGATATCTCGGAATTTAGCCCAAGAGTTAGGCACATAAACAGATTCCCAGAAACGGAAATGATCCATGTAATTGCGTTGAGCATAGTCACTCGGTAGTTCAGGGAAGTCTTTTGAACCGTCTGGTCGCATGCCATAATTGATTTTCACCGTTTCATACCAATCATCGAAACTAGGCTTGGCTAAACGTGAGCCGTTACCTGTCCATTTGGCGGGCGTCTCTATAAACGGGGAGTTTAGGTTGGGATGCTGTTCACCACCTAGCGGCGTAAAGGCGGGCTCTATGTCTGGCAATTCAAAGGTGCTGTTGGGAATGTAGTAGAAGTTATTGTCTTTGTGGTATTCCAGCGTTGTGTCATCTTGAGCGCCGAAGTCACTGACACCTTCTGGGTTGTTTAAGCCTTTATAATGACGCGCAACGTGATTCGGTACGATATCGATAATCACTTTTAAACCATTGTCGTGACTTCTTTTGATTAGTGCCTCGAACTCCTCTAGTCGGCATTCAGGGTTGTCTGCGAGATCTGGGTTTACGGAATAGTAGTCTTTGACGGCATATGGTGATCCCGCACGGCCTTTTACCACGCTAGGGTGATCGTCTGAAATACCAAGGTGCTTGTAGTCATTGATGAGCGCATGATGTGGCACTCCGGTATACCAAATATGAGTCATACCGAGTTTGCGGATTTCAGACAGCGCTTTGTCGGTAAAATCACTGAACTTACCGACGCCATTTTGCTCGATTGTGCCCCATGGAACATGTTGGGTGTTTTTATTGCCAAATAAACGCGTAAAAACTTGGTAGATGGCGTACTTTTGGTTGTACATATTTATAATTCCTTTAACTTCCATCATGTTATGTAGGGATGAAAGGGCTTGTTTATTCTTTGCAGGCTAACCGAATTACAATATGCCTTACTCATCCTTATCAAAATCTACAGGGCGTAATTGCTACAGTATGTGAGCTGTTGCTCAAAAGGAGTCATGTTGTCTTCATCTATTCAAATCGTTATCACTTATTTGGTTCTGGTGGCGGTGTCTGTGTTGTTTGCGGAAAGTTCTAAAGCGCTGTTGGTGTGGTATTTGGTTATCGGTTTCGTGACGTTTTTTGTGTACGCGAAGGACAAGCGAGCAGCGATCAATGGCAATTGGCGTGTGCCAGAGAAAACTCTGCATATTTTTTCTGTTGCTGGTGGCTGGCTAGGGGCGTTGATTGCTCAAGATAAGCTGCGTCATAAAACGCAGAAGCAGCCGTTCAGAGCCATATATTGGGTGACAGTGGCAGTGAATGTTGCGGCGTTTGTGTGGACGTTAACGCCGAGCGGGCAGACGATGTTTGGTCGTTGGCTTAGTGAACTTGTGGGTTATTTATAAAGAGAATAACGGTTAGCACAGGAGTACCAACCGTTAAAATACAGAAGTTATTCGACTAGAGCATCGGAATGATCGATGCTAGAAGCAAGCCTGCCATACCGTAGTTGAAGCTTTTGATACGGACTGGTGTTGTTAACCAGTGTTGCAGTTGTTTACCTGCCGCTGTCCAGAATGTCACGGATGGTAAGTTGGCGAGCGTGAAGATACCTGCGATGATCGCAAGCTCCCACCATGAACTGCCGCTGCTATAGACTGAAATTGCCGTCAGCGCCATCGACCAACCTTTCGGGTTCACCCACTGAAAACTTGCCGCGCCGATGAAGGTCATTGGCTTATAAGCCTCGGTGCTTTTGGCTTTGCCGCTCAATGCTATCTTAATTGCAAGGTACACGAGGTAAGCAAGGCTTAGGTATTTCAAGATTTGGTGAGTAACCGGATAAGCGTTGAAAATGCCCATTAAACCGAAGCCAACTAGCAGCAACATGGCTGCAAACCCTAGAGCAATGCCAAGCATGTGCGGAATAGTACGGGCAAAGCCAACATTTGCTCCTGATGTCATGAGCATGATGTTATTTGGACCTGGTGTGAAGGTCGAGACGAACGCAAACAAGGCAAGTGCGCTAAGTTGTTCTAAAGGCATTATGGTTCTCCAGCAAAAAATGAACGAAGTGACTGACCGGTCATGACTTTCACGTGTTGAGAAACATAGTAGGTGGAAAGTGAGGCAATTATGTGCTTTTATTTCCTCTATTATCACTAAATGCACAATAATAAGTACTTATGGATAGATTTGACGAAAGGATATTGCAAGAGCTTAAATTGGACGGCAGAATCTCCAACATTGAGCTTTCAGAACGGATTGGCTTGTCGGCTTCTGCGACCTTAAGGCGCGTCCAGGATCTTGAGCGTAAAGGTATCATTCAAGGTTACCGTGCGGTTCTGGATAATGGGCTGATGGGGGTAGGTTTTATTGCTTATGTTTCGATTGGTTTATCAAGCCACAGCAAAGCGGCTCAGCTGGAGTTTGAACAGCACGTCAGTATGGAAAAAGAGGTGGTGGAGTGTCACAACATTACCGGTGCCAACGAGTACTTGCTAAGGGTAGAAACCAAAGACCTACCGGGCTATAAGAAGTTTCATGCCGATGTGCTTGGGGAATGTGCTCAGGTGAAATCTATTACGACTATGGTTGTGATGGACACCCCTAAAGACGAACGCTAGTCGAGTTTTATTTCAGGAGAGGCGCAGTGCCAAATACCAATCAGTTGTTATTGTTCTTAGATGTGGTTCAACAAGGGTCGTTTACCAAAGCGGCAACCTTGCACGATATGGACAACTCATCACTCTCTAAACAGATCAAAAAGCTCGAGCAAGATTTAGGTGTTCAGCTGCTTAACCGCTCTACACGCTCGTTTTCGTTGACGTCGGCCGGGGAAGATATTCTCGCACAAACCTATGTGCTGAAAGACACTATCAATCAGATCCAAGGAATTGCAGATTCATACCAGTCTGAACCCAAAGGTGTGCTACGAATTACTTCACCGATCTATTTTGGGCAGCAATATTTGCAACCTATCATCACTCAGTTCATGAGAAAGTACCCAGATGTTCAGATCGTACTTTCACTAGACGATAAGATCGCCAATATCATTGCAGGGCAGTTTGATATCGCGTTTCGCTTCAGTAAGCTTGTTGAATCGAATTTGATTGCGAAGAAGATTGCCGACAGTAATTTCATGTTGGTCGCGTCAAACGATTTTGTGAAGGAGCACGGTGAACCGAAAACGCCACAAGATCTACTCGCTCTACCTGCGGTGATTTATACCAATGGTGATATGACGGTCGACCATCTGCGCATTAGTGAAGAGCCGGGAGGTAATACCTTCCAGAGCCTAACGATTCGTGGCAACTATAAGGTGAGTGATGTTCGCACCATGGTCTCTTGCGTAAAAGATGGCTTAGGCTATGGCTTCCTTGACCAATCAAACCTGTATGCCTCAATGAAAGATCTGGGCTTGGTTACGTTGCTTCCAGATTACCCGATTTCAACGATTGATACTGCAATCTACGCTGTGTATCCGCACCGTAAACAGACCAAGCTGGTCAAAGAGTTTATTACTACAGTTCAAGATTATATTGGCTCTCCGACCATTTGGGAGAAGATGCAGCAAGGTTGAGTAGGAAAGCCTAGGTGTCCCACCTCAACATTCTAGCTGTATATCTGCCTTGCCATCCAAAGATGGGCAAGGCAGATATATGATATAGACCCACTAAATCAGTTACGAACCGTAATGCTTCGGTAAGCAACGTCAGTCAGGTAATCATTTAGTCGATGAGATGCTAATACCGCTTCTTCTGCATCGGTATGGCTTACAGCTCTGAGTACTGCTGCATGAAGTGAAGAAGCTTGCGTTAAATCGGATGTTTGATTTTTGTAAGCAAACCAAAAGCGGCGTGATAAACCTTGTAGGGGAGCCATAGCCAACTCTAGGTATTCGTTGCTTGCAGCTTTTACCAACACAACATGAATTTCTTTGAGAAGCTCTGCGTATTTTAAATCATCTTCGTTTTGCGCGCACATTTCGAGCTCCGATGCTAACTGCATCATCTGCTGCTTTTCATCAATGGTTGCCCTTGCTGCGGCATAACGAACACAAAGCGCTTCAATATCACGCCTAACCTCTAAGATCTTCAACTGACTTTCGATTGAAATCGGTGGGATCTGAATACCACGTCTTGGGTGTATTTCCGCCATTCTTTCATAAGACAAACGTTGCAATGCTTCCCTTACTGGTGTTCTGCCTACCCCAAGGCTTTCTGCTAACTGTTTTTCACTCACCATGCTTCCCGGCTCAAGCTCACGAAAGATGATCATTTTTTCTAATTGGTGATAAGCAACTTCAGTCTTATTTACGGGATTGATCGTCATGTCCTTTTTATTCCCTCGTTAAATTGTTTAGTGAGCAATCTCACGATAAGCATAATATCGATTGTAACATAAAAAACTTAAGCATATATTAAAACCACACATCTGATATATCAGATGAACATCAGTAATCTATTAGCGAGTTTACATATGAAAGATTGGCAAATTATTCGTCGTTTTGAAGAGCTTCCAGACCTCCCAGTATTAGCAGAAGTGGACGTATTAGTGATCGGTGGCGGAGCCGCTGGTGTTGCAGCTGCCGAAACCGCAGGCACTTCCGGGCAAGATACATGGCTCATTGAAAAGTATGGCTTTTGTGGTGGTGCAGCTGTAGCCGGCCTTTCCGGCACTATTTGCGGAATGTATATGGCGAGTGATATTGAAAATGCTCAGCCTGAACAAGTTGTGTTTGGTTTTACTGAGCGTTTTCGTTCTGAACTCGCCAAACGTGGTGGTGTAACAGGGCCTCAACGTTACGGCAAAACATTTACAGTTACTCACGATCCATTGATTTGGCGTGAAGTAGCAGATGACCTTTTAGAGCAAGCGAATGTCACTACGTTATTTCATACCGCTGTAACTGGTGTGATTATGGATGAAGAGACCTTTAAAGGCGTAGTGATTGAGTCTAACGCTGGACAAAGCATCATCTTGGCCAAAATGATTGTTGATGCATCTGGTGATGCTGCGCTGATTGCTCGGGCTGGTATGGATTACTATTTTGGCGATAGAGGTCGCATTCAAAACCCGACGATGTTCTTCCGTGTTGCAGATGTGGATATGAACAAATATCTCGACTATTACGGGGAAGACACTATCTGCCCACCCAAAGTGACAGAGAATATTATATCTGCCAATGCGAGTGGGAAGTTTGACCTACCTAGGAATAAGATCTGGATTTTCCCAACCACACGCCCGAATGAGTTGATGGTGAACGCTACGCGGTTGGCTGGCCAAGATGGGCGCATGCTAAATGTGATTGACCCTAAAGATTTTACTGAAGCAGAAGTTTTTGGTCGCCGCCAAGTACGTGAATACACCAAATTCTTGAATAAATTCGTGCCTGGTTGTGAACGTGCTTACGTTGTTGATACCGGGGTTGAAGTTGGAATTCGACAAACCCGTTCTATTGTTGGCGTCGAAATGCTGACTAATGACGATGTAGTGAACTGCCGTAAGCGCAGTGATGGAATTTGTCGAACGCCATGGCCTATTGAACTGCACTCAGGGGACAAGCCCAAGCTTCATTGGCTCCTCGATGATTACTATGACGTGCCTTACAACACTCTCGTACCTGTTGTGGGCGAGAATATTATTGTAGCGGGACGCTGTTTGAGTGCTGAGCACGAAGCCTTAGCTTCTGCTCGAGTCACCGCTCAATGTTTTGAGTATGGGCATGCCGCGGGGATCGCAGTAGTGAAAGCCATTACCGAAAATAAACGTATCCGAGACCTAAAAGGTCAAGATATTCGCAGTGTCATGATCAACAACGGCAGTGCACTTTAAGGAGAATAATAATGAAAAATACTGTGATCAAGAGAGTTGAGCTGTACGCTGTTGCTGACCGTGATGCCCCGCCTATTCCTTGGGCGGATAATCAAGAACCCCTACTGTACACCAATAATATTGTTCGAATTATTTGTAACGACGGTACAGAAGGAGTCGGCGCAACCATTAGTTATACCGAAAATGATTTTGACCGCTGCATCGTGGAAGCAATGCGCACTATCGTTCCAGGCTTGATAGGTAAGAACCCGTTGATGACAGAAGAGCTGAATACCTGGTTACAAGCTCGTTGTTCATGGGGCGGTCTGCCAGCTAAATCACCTATTGATATCGCAGCTTGGGACATCAAAGCAAAAAAAGCCAATATGCCTCTGTATATGCTATTGGGTGGGGCGCGTCATAAAATTCGTTCTTATGCTTCTTCACCTATGTTCGATAGCGTTGAAGAGTATTACCCATACATTGATGATTGTATTGAACACGGATTCACCGCAATCAAGCTTCATTGTTACTGCGTCTATGAGAAAGACGTCAAGCTAGTTAACGCGATTCAAGAGCGCTACGGTAATAGCGATATTCGCTTTATGCTTGATACGGCAACGTTCTATACACCTGCTGAAGCAATGAAAATGGCGAAGCTAATGGACGGTTATAATTGGGAATGGCTAGAAGCGCCAGTTTCTGATTATGACTACAAAACTTACCAACGCTTGGTTGATAAAACTGATTTGGAAATATCTAGCCATGGTAACTGCCTACTGACACTTCAAGAAGTAACGTACGCACTGGGCAATGGATTTTGGTCGGATGTTCGCCAAGATGCAACGGTTTGTGGTGGTATTACACAATTGAATAAGTGTTTCGCAATAGCAGAAGGCCATTCAAAAAATCTAGAAATTCAAAGCATGGGTTATACCATCACACAAGCGGCGAACTTACATGTCGCACTTGCCCACCATAATTGCAAGTTCTTTGAACAGTTCTACCCATATGAAAGCTTTGAATTAGCTTCTCATACTCAAATCCGTACAGATAAAGAAGGCTTTGTCCACGCTCCAGAGGGCAACGGCCTTGGGGTTGATATGGATTGGGACGCAGTTAAAGAAGCTTCCATTCTAAGTTACGTGTTCGAATAAATTCACGAAATACAAAAATTAAAACAATAACGAACCCTACAATCACTTACGCAGCGTTCGGGCGTAAGTGTTCACACAACATTATGGATAAGAATAATGAAAGGACTAGAACGAACTAACCTCGACCAAATGGCCATTGCGGTCTCTTTGGTTATCGTTGCTGCAGTATCACTCTTTTTTTTAAGTGATACAGAAAATGCGATTAGTATTGCAAACAATATATTTACCCTGATTGCTTATAACTTTGGAACCCCCATTCTTTGGTATGCCTTTGGACTAGTGATCATCGCCGCTTTTTTCATATGCTCAAAATACGGCTACATTCGTATGGGCAATGAGAAGCCGGAGTTTTCCACTTTTGCCTATATCACCATGATGGCACTGGCTGGCGTAGGTTCTGGAACAGTATATTGGGCATTTTTAGAGTGGTCTTACTACATAAAAACGCCACCTTTCAATATTGCAGCAGACTCTATCGAAGCCACCGAATGGGCTGTAACTTATAGCTTGCATCACTGGGGAATTACCGCTTGGGCAATTTATGCCATCACGGCGATCCCTGTCATGTACTCATTTTATATCCGAAAAAACAATTCATTGAAAATCAGCGACATTGTGAGGTCGATGATTAAAAATCCAACGCTTGCCAAAGTAATCGGTCGAGTGATTGACATTACTTACCCTATTGCAATCGTGTTTGGTTTGATCATCGTTTTAGCGTTAGGGGTGCCAATTATTTCTGCTGCTGTATCGCTACTGTTTGGCATTGAAAATACCTTGATTTTGAAACTGTCGATGGTAGCGGTTGTTGCCTTACTACTGACGTTGAGCTCATTTTTAGGCATTGAGAAAGGGATGCAAAAAATCAGCAGCTTTGGTACCTATTTTGTCGTTGGCTTAGCAATCTACTTACTTGTTTTTGGGCCTACTCAGTTTATTTTAGAAAACACCAGTTCTTCTATCGCGATCTGGGCACAGAACTTCATCAAGATGAGCTTATACACAGACGCCATTCAGCAATCGAAATTCCCTCAATCTTGGACTGCTTATTTCTGGGCATACTGGATGATTTTCATTCCCTTGATGTGTGTGTTTGTAACTAAGGTTTCGAAAGGTCGTACTATCCGCGAAGTTATTGTTTGCATGATAGGTGGCGGGACGGCAGGCATTGCTGCACTCTTCTCGATTGTTGGATCATTCATGATGAAAACGCAATTGGATGGTAAAGTTGAAATCAGCAAAATGGTGGCAGAAGGTAATGCAAGCCAAGCGATTGTTAACTCGTTAAATACTTTACCAATGTCATCGCTTATCTTGGTGGTATTTATCATCTCGACGTTCTTATTGTTGGTCACGACAATGGATGGCAGTGTGTTTACGGTTTCTTGTAATACTCAAAAGAAATTGGATGAGCACGCTAATCCATCAATCCCACTAAAAATATTTTGGTGTTTGATTATTGTCGCTATTCCTGCGGTGTTCATCAGTGTCGATGCGCCAGTTTCTTCGATGCAGTCAGCGATCTTGATTTTTGCTCTACCAATACTACTCTTGACTAGCTTTATGCTGATGAAAATGTTCGGCTATATGCGTGAGGATTATGGTCACTTAAGTGCAGAAGAAATCAAGGCAATGCATATTATTAATAATGAAGTTGCCGTGATTGAGGCTCCTGAAGAGATCGAATCACAACCTGTGACTAACTAATATTAGTTGTAAAAAATAAGGTTCATCGCGGCTTTCC
>NZ_JBFRMM010000053.1:0-80667 GCF_041470465.1 Vibrio sp. 10N.261.55.F4
TCCAATTAGGAAACAAAGCCCAGATAGTTTCTGAATAAAACAATACATCGACATGTTGTAAGGGACTCCCAATGAACTCATTCTTCAGGCTAAGGAATGACGGAAAGGCGCCACAGCCTCAAAGCCATCACTAACACCGCCTGTACACCCACGTCGTCATCCTCGGGTGTGAGGAACGAATGAACCGGGGATCTCTTGCCGCTTGCTGATTAACTTCAGTTTAATCTATTGCATCAGATAGTTTCTTGAATAAAGCAATACAATGACATGTTGTAAGGGGTTCTCTATGAATTCATACCTCGCTCTAGGGAGTGACGCCATGACCTAAAAGCTTCTCTAGCAACGTTTATAACCCCACGTCGTCATCCTCGGGTATGAGGAACGAATGAACCGGGGATCTCTTTTCCAAACGATAGTGTGACGATATTTACAGCAATTGCTTAGCCACCGCTGCTATTTATCAAGCTATTACTAAAAACTATTGATCGTTCATTTCACTTTATGTTACTTTCCCGCGCAATCTCGGAATGAAAATGTTCAAGAAGAGCAACGATTGCTTCTGGGGGATACGCGTAGTGACCATTCTTGCTGATTGGGACATTACGTAGGGTAGGTATTGGCTAGTCCTTTAGCTGATAGACGGGATACTTATGGCGCAGTTCGTCATGTTAATGGGAAACCCAACATTGAACACACTAATTACAACATTGCTAATCAGCTCTGCATTTCCAAAGGGACCAGCTCCTCATAGCTGCCCGATCCTGCAAAAATGTCCAATTCTTCAAAACAGTAGCATTACTGAACCTTGAGCTCACGCTAACAATTTATCGCTGTCTTAAGACGGCTTAATTTCGTATTCGTCATTTGACTTATGCGAGCGTACAGCTATATCTCATTTCTAGACAATACGTGTACTTCACTATGAACTCTCTCCAAATTTAACGAGAGTTGGTGGGTAATTGCGTCTGATGGAGGTGAGTATGAACACATTCAAGGGGACTTTTATGACTACCGCCTTTGAAGTCGATATCAATACTATCGCAAATTCATTTTCAACTATGGTTCCTATCTTAGAGGGAACGTACGACCTAACACCTGACGCTATTTTGCTAGAGCAAGAACAGCATGAGTCGGATGTTCGCTCTTACCCAAGACGCCTGCCTATTGCTATTAAACGAGCATGTGGCGCTTTAGTTGAAGATACTCGTGGCCAACTCTTTCTCGATTGCTTAGCCGGTGCAGGTACACTTTCTCTGGGTTACAACCACCCTGAGATTAACCAAGCACTTAAAGACCAACTCGATTCTGGTTTGCCATACCAAACACTTGATATCACGACTCAAGCAAAAGAGACGTTTATCAAGCGAGTTAAAGCTTTTCTTCCTCAAGACTTTTCAAATAACTCGGTTCTTCAATTCTGTGGCCCATCTGGCGCTGACGCTGTGGAAGCGGCGATCAAGCTCGCCAAGCAAACCACAGGTCGCAACACCATGTTTGCTTTCCGTGGTGCTTACCATGGTATGACGAACGGCACCATGGGTATGATGGGTAACCTCGGCACTAAAGAGCGTCGTAGCGGCTTGATGTCTGATGTGCACTTCATGCCTTTCCCATACAACCTACGCTGCCCGTTTGGTATTGGTGGTGAAGCGGGTGCTAACGCGAGCATTCGTTACATCGAACGTATGTTGAATGATGACGAGTCTGGCATCATGAAACCGGCGGCGATGATCGTTGAGCCTGTGCAAGGTGAGGGCGGTGTGATTCCTGCTCCAGCATCTTGGTTACAAGGCCTACGTCGCATCTGTGATGAGCACGGCATCCTACTGATTTTTGATGAGATTCAGTGTGGTGTGGGCAAAACTGGCCATCGATTTGCGTTTGAAGAGTCTGGTGTTAATCCAGATATCTTATGTTTATCTAAAGCGATTGGTGGCGGACTGCCTATGTCGCTGCTTGTGTTCGATAAGAGCATTGATACATGGAAAGCGGGTGAGCACACCGGTACATTCCGTGGTAACCAATTAGCAATGGTCTCTGGCGCTAAGGCGTTGGAGATCATCGAACGAGATGGCTTAGTTGAGCACGCGAACATCGCAGGCCAATATTTACGTCACGGGCTTGAGAAGATTCAATCACGCGTTAGCTGTATTGCTGAAGTTCGTGGTAAAGGCCTGATGCTCGGTGCTGAGATCAAACAACCAAATGGTGAGCTTAACAAGTTTGGCGAACCACAATCAGACGGCGAACTAACCCTAGCGATTCAACGAGCAGCGTTAGAGCGTGGCTTGATGGTTGAAAAGGGTGGTCGTGATGGCTCGGTAATTCGTTTCCTTCCGCCAATGATTATCTCTTTTGAGCAGATTGACTTTGCACTCCGCGTAATGGAAGAAGCGATCATCGCAGCTGGTGGTGGCTTACAACAAGACCCAGCTTCAAGCGAACAAGCAAACCAAGAATGGAACAAGCATTTCATCCATACAGGTTTAGGCGGTAGCGACGAATTTGCTAACGTGATGAACCAAACCACTCAAGCGATGAAAGCGGTTTTTGAACAGGTTGAAACCCCTTATTCGGGTTTAGATCCAAAAGTGCTAGAAGCAGCTATCAATGCTGTCGACCTTGATAACAATCAACACGCTTTGGTTGATGTTGTAGATAGTACTGCAGACCTTGTCGCTGCAAACTCCATCTTCGTGCAACACCCAGATTGCATTGCACACCTTCACACTCCTCCTCTTATGGCTTCGGTAGCAGCGGAATCGATTATCGCGGCATTGAATCAATCAATGGATTCATGGGACCAAGCATCGGCTGCGACTTATGTTGAGCAGCGCGTCGTGGATTGGATGTGTGACAAATACCAACTTGGCGCACAAGCTGACGGTGTTTTCACTAGCGGTGGCACGCAAAGTAACCTAATGGGTTTATTGCTTGCGAGAGACTGGGTTGCGGATAAGCACAATGGTCACTCAATCCAAAAGCTTGGCTTACCAGAATACGCGAGCAAGCTGCGTATCTTATGTTCAAAGAAATCTCACTTCACGGTTCAAAAGTCAGCCTCTCTACTAGGGCTAGGCGAAGCGGCAGTGTGCTGTGTTGACACCAATGCAAACGGCACTATCAAGCCTGATTTGTTAGATGCAGAAGTGAAAGCGCTTAAAGCACAAGGGTTGATTCCTTTTGCTGTTGTCGGTACGGCGGGTACAACCGATCACGGTGCTATCGACGACCTTGATGCGATTGCAGACCTCGCAAGCCAACAAGGCCTTTGGTTCCATGTCGACAGTGCATACGGTGGCGCGCTTATCTTGAGTAGCCACAAGGCTCGCTTACAAGGCATCGAAAAAGCGGACTCTGTGAGTGTCGATTTCCACAAATTGTTCTATCAAACAATCAGCTGCGGCGCGGTATTGTTGAAAGACAAAGCGAACTTTAAGTACCTTCTACATCACGCAGATTACCTAAACCGCGAACACGATGAACTGCCAAATCTAGTCGATAAGTCTATTGCGACCACCAAGCGTTTCGATGCATTGAAAGTCTTCATGACGATGCAAAGCGTTGGACCAAAGCAGTTGGGTGATATGTACGACCATCTTCTTGAGCAAACGCTAGAAGTGGCAGACCTGATTCAAAACCAAGCTGACTTAGAGCTACTCGCAGAGCCGTCACTATCAACAGTGCTGTTCCGATCTAAGCCGTCAGCAAACGGCGAGCTAGATTTAGACAAATTGAATCAAACGCTAAGACTGGAAGCGCTGACTCGTGGTGTTGCAGTACTCGGTGAAACGGTCGTGGATGGTAAGAGTGCGCTTAAATTCACTATCTTGAATCCGTGCCTAAAGACATCAGATTTCAAATCTCTAATTAACAAAATTCAAACTCTAGCCACTGAGCTAGCAGAACAACAAGGGTAATTAATACTATGGCTATTCTACAAATTGGTGCAGGCGGCGTTGGTTGGGTTGTTGCACACAAAGCAGCACAAAATAACGAAGTACTGGGTGATATCACAATCGCTTCTCGCACAATCGCGAAGTGTGAAAAAATCATCGAATCTATCAAGGGTAAAAACAACCTTAAAGATTCAACTAAGAAACTAGAAGCACGTTCAGTAGACGCTGATGATGTTGATGCGCTTGTTGCTTTGATTAAAGAAGTTCAGCCGGATCTAGTGATCAACGCTGGTCCTCCTTGGGTAAACATGGCAATCATGGAAGCATGTTACCAATCTAAAGTTTCTTATTTAGATACATCGGTAGCGGTTGACCTATGTTCTGAAGGCCAACAAGTACCACAAGCTTACGATTGGCAGTGGGGCTACCGTGAGAAGTTCGCTGAAGCAGGCATCACAGGTATTCTTGGTGCTGGTTTCGATCCAGGTGTGGTATCAATCTTTGCTGCATACGCGGTTAAGCACTTGTTCGATGAGATTGACTCAATTGATGTAATGGATGTGAATGCTGGTGACCACGGCAAGAAGTTTGCGACAAACTTTGACCCAGAAACCAACATGCTTGAGATCCAAGGCGATTCTTTCTACTGGGAAAATGAAGAGTGGAAACAAGTACCTTGTCACTCTCGTATGCTTGAGTTTGAATTCCCGAACTGTGGTTCTCACAAAGTTTACTCAATGGCGCACGATGAAGTTCGTTCAATGAAAGAGTTCATCCCAGCTAAGCGTATCGAATTTTGGATGGGCTTTGGTGATGCATACTTGAACTACTTCAACTGCATGCGTGATATCGGTCTTCTTAGCCCAGATCCGCTAACACTGCACGATGGTACTGTGGTTCAGCCTCTGCATGTTCTTAAAGCACTACTACCGGATCCAACATCTCTAGCTCCGGGTTACACTGGTTTAACGTGTATCGGTACTTGGGTTCAAGGTAAGAAAGATGGTAAAGAGCGTAGCGTATTCATCTACAATAACGCAGACCACGAAGTGGCTTACGAAGACGTAGAGCACCAAGCGATCTCTTACACAACTGGTGTTCCAGCGATTACCGCTGCACTTCAGTTCTTCCGTGGCGAATGGGCTGATAAAGGCGTGTTCAACATGGAACAGCTAAATCCAGATCCGTTCCTAGCAACTATGCCGGAAATTGGTCTAGATTGGCATGTTCAAGAGCTTGAAGCAGGCCAAGGTCTTCCAGTGATTCATGAGCAGAAAAAATAAGAACTGATTTCTTGTTTTGATTGCTAATTAAAGGGGACATGGATTGTTCCCTTTTCGATGATGATAGCCTTGAAGCTTTGGTATCATTTATTTTGATTTTGTAACTCACTGCGCTCGGACAGGACAAAATCAAAATAAATCACACCAAAATTGTTAATTTACCTTTCCATCTATAGATGCTGCTTGAGTGTTTACAAAAATGACGTTTAAGAAAGAAGAACTAAAAACCCCATATTTCATGATCAACGAAGACAAGTTGATTGCGAACTTAGAAAAAGCCAAGCAACTGAAAGAGATTTCAGGTGTGAAATTGGTACTTGCGCTTAAGTGCTTCTCGACTTGGGGCGTGTTTGACATCATCAAACCGTACCTAGACGGTACTACTAGTTCTGGCCCTTATGAAGTGAAATTAGGTCACGAAACTTTTGGCGGTGAAACTCATGCTTACAGTGTGGGCTACAGTGAAGATGACGTGAGAGAGGTTGCTGACATCTGCGACAAGATGATCTTCAACTCTCAAAGCCAACTTGCTGCTTACCGTCATATTGTTGAAGGTAAAGCTTCACTGGGTTTACGTTTAAATCCGGGCGTGAGCTACGCAGGGCAAGACTTGGCGAATCCAGCACGTCAATTCTCGCGTTTGGGCGTGCAAGCTGACCACATCAAACCAGAAATTTTCGATGAGATTAATGGTGTGATGTTCCACATGAACTGTGAGAACAAAGACGTCGATGCGTTTATCGGCCTGCTTGATTCAATCTCAGAACAGTTTGGTGAGCACTTAGATAAGTTGGACTGGGTGAGCATGGGCGGAGGTGTGTTCTTCACATGGCCTGGCTATGACATCGAAAAACTCGGTCTTGCGCTGAAAGCCTTCTCTGAAAAGCACGGTGTGCAGATGTATCTTGAGCCGGGTGAAGCGATCATCACTAAAACAACCGACCTAGTTGTGACAGTGGTCGATATTGTTGAGAACGTGAAGAAAACAGCGATTGTGGATTCAGCGACTGAGGCGCACCGCCTTGACACGCTTATCTACAATGAGCCCGCATCAGTATTGGAAGCATCAGAAACAGGCAGCCATGACTACGTGATTGGTTCGTGTTCATGTCTTGCGGGCGATCAGTTCTGCGAAGCGAGCTTTGATGAGCCACTTAAGATTGGTCAAAAGCTGCATCTGTTAGACAGCGCGGGTTACACAATGGTGAAATTGAACTGGTTCAATGGCCTTAAAATGCCTTCAATCTACTGTGAACGTAGCAGTGGTGAAGTTCAGAAGCTAAATGAATTCGGCTATGAAGACTTCAAACGCTCATTATCACAATGGTCAGTTAAGTAACTGAATCACAAGTTCAGAGCAATACAAAGAGCAGCTAATGAGCTGCTCTTTTTTGTTCTTTAATTTTGTTTATTTAGCTTTCAATCATCACACGAGTATCTTCACTGAGCGTTTCGAGTTCATTAACTACGTCGTCGATCTGTACTTCGATTGGCAGCTTAACGGCGATTTTTGATGTGAATAGACTTGAGCTAACACCGCCGCCACCAGCGATAAAGACGCGGTGACAATCCATATCGAGAATACTGATTCCTTGTCTATCCAATACATGAGTCACTTCGTTGACGATACCTGCTCGGTCGTTAGAGTCGAGTCTCAAGTGATGGACCGTGTCTTGAACATTGTGTGTATGATCGGAATCGACAAACTGCACGATGAGATCTGGATTGGCGCTGAACGCTTCTTTTACAATCGATTCGTTGATGGCTGGAAGTTGAACCTTTAGTACGCCTGCGACTTGGTCTTCAATAAAGTTCACTTTACTGATGAGCCATTTGCCGTCGTTTTCGTGAGTAACCGCAGCAAGCTGTTTGATTGTTGCTGGTGATGCTTTTCCGATAAAGTTTACGATAAATGTACTGTTCATATCAGCCCCCAAGGTTTCAATTATTCTTTGCTAATTAAATGTTTGATATCACGCGATAAAGTTCTTTAATTTCAGTGTAGAAGGTTACATCGAACAATGTTTGACCTAGGTCAATTTTTGAAACTAAGCTTCGATGCAAAAAAAGAGAATGAAGAGTAGGGCACAAAAAAAGCGGCTAGAGAGCCGCTTTTTAGAAGAGTTGTCACTGTGATTGATGATTCAGCAACTTATATTCAATAACTTATATTGAGTAGTACTAGAGACGAATTAGAACGTTACTTTGAAGTTCATACCAACAAACTGAGAGTCGTATGGTGCGCCAGCATCGTAAGCAAAACGTGCAGCGTCTTGGTTATCCCACCAAGGGTTAGTATTCAGGTTAACTTCTGCATCACCGCCCCATGCGTCACTTACCCAGTAGTGAATGTGTCCAACAGGGTTAAGGAAGAATAGCGACACATCACCCATGGTTTGAGAGCCCATCACTTCGCCACCTGAAGCAATGATATCCTGCTCTGCTTCTAGCATCATTTCACCGACAACCGCACCGAAGAAAGGTGTGATGAAGAGATCTTGCCATGAAGGTACTTCTGCAAACGCTTCTACGCCGTATTCCCAGAAGAACGTCGACATAGTCCAAGAGTATAAGAATGACTCAAACTCGTCGTAACCTGCGTGTCGAGCTGCGGTGTAGTAAACACCACCGAAATATGGGTGCATTACGTAGTTTAGGAAGTGTTCGTCACGGTCCCATGTTGGACCAGCAGAAACGTTATCTTTCCACTTTTTACCTAATGAGCTGATATCACGTTGGTCATCATCCCACTTAGTAATACTTTCAGGGAGCAGAGTCATTAGACCCACTGTCGCGACACTCAAGCCAAGAATGGTGTAGGTTTGACCCATTAGGTAATCCCAATCTTTCTCCTGACTCACCAACATGTGTTTTGGTTGTTGGATTGAGAAGTCGTACTCATCACTCGATTCGCTCAGTGCGTAATTGGTACTAGGCTTGTAGGTGTACAAGTTGTCATTAAAACAGTAATCTTGAGCACATTCATCCGAGTAAGAAAGGTTGATTGGCTGGTCGAAGTCGTATTGGCTTGCAACCGAGTTAACTGACATTAGCATTGAAAATGCGGCAGTAACCTTTGCTAGTAACGGTGATTTGGCCACAAGGGTCTCCATGAGAAAGTTTGGAATTGATCAGGATCACAATTATCTATTAAATGCCTGATTTAGGGAACTAATAATTTATAGCTTTTCCTAAGAAAACCTTAGGTTTAACATTATTAATATTAGTGAAAAGGCGAATTGCTCCAAATTCAACCATAGACCAGTTTGTAAATAATGCAGTGTCTTTTTATGACAACAAGGGATAGAAATATGACGAAAATCGCAATGTTAAGCACAGGTGAAGAAGTTCTTCATGGAGACATTGTAGATACAAACGCAGCTTGGATGTCTGCTGAGTTTTATCAGCATGGTTTTGCGCTTGCTAAGCGCTCAACTGTGGGTGATCAAATGAATGCTCTTGTTGAAGAACTGCTGATGCTGAGCTTTAACTATGATGTGGTTATCGTTAATGGTGGTTTAGGCCCGACAACCGATGATATGAGTGCTGCCGCCGCTGCAGCTGCTTCCGAGCAGAAACTCGTCATGTTCCCTGAATGGCTTGCTCGTATGGAAGAGATGTTCTCTGGACGTGGCATGCCAATGCCAGACAGCAACCTTAAACAAGCTTTGTTACCTGCGAGTTCAGAGATTGTCGATAACCCTGTGGGGACGGCTTGTGGCTTCAAACTGAAAATTAACGATGCGACTTTCTATTTCACGCCGGGTGTACCAAGTGAATTCAAGCGCATGGTGACGTTTGAGATTCTTCCTGACTTGTCGTGTACCTACCCTCAAGTGGTTGCCTCTGAATGCAGTCGACTGTTTACGTTTGGTTTGTCTGAGTCCGGTATCTCTGATGTTTTGGATCAACTAAAGCTGCCAGAAGGTTATGAACTTGGTTATCGCTCTTATCTGCCGTTCATTGAGGTCAAACTGTTTGGTCCTAAGGCAGACTTAGAAACTCGCGTTAAGCTTCTGCAGATGGTTTACAAGCTGCTAGAGAGTAATGTCGTTAGTGTTGATGAGCCGATGATTGACCATATTGGACACATCATGGCGGAAAAAAAGAAGACGTTATCTGTGTCTGAAGTGTCGACCAAAGGTTCACTGTCAGCGTGGCTGCAATTGAATGAGCAGATAGAAGATTGCTTCGGACACTCATGGGTGATGGCTGAGCCAAAAGAGAGCGAACTTGAAAAGAGCGATCCATTAGCCGCGACCTTTGCGCTGGCTGGAGCAACAAGAGATAAGTGCGGAACTGAATTGGCTTTGGTGACTGGTAAGCTGGAAGGCAACACATTCAGCGTTGCATTGTCGACTGAAGCAGGCGAGTGGGGGCAGGTACTTGAGTTTTATCGTCAGTACTCGCGTGAAGACCAACGCAACGTGATTAAGACCGTTGCCGCCGATATGCTGAGAAGGCATTTAGATAACAAACCGATGTTTGGTACTTATTCTTCGGTTAAGCGATTAAAAGACATGTTTATTCCAGCGGCTATCATTAAGTAGCTATGTAAGCTAACGATGTAAGCGAACTCGCTAAGTCTGTATTAAAAACGCTAGAAAAAACGAAATAAAAAGGCCCAACATCTAAATAGGTGTTGGGCCTTTTGTTTATCTAGCCTTCTAGATAACCAAACAAGCAGCGATGTTTACACGCAACTCATGTCTGTAAGAACTCGATTACAAACCGCTTGTCATATGTAGGCTGTAGAACAAACCACGGCCGATTAACTCTGAAGCCAAGAACAATACTAGTGCTAAGCCAAGGTTAACTGGGTTCACTTTTGCTTTGTTCAGCATAGGTAGAATCCAAATCAACAAGCTTGCCATTAGCAGTGCCACTTGAAGAATCACATAGCTACCTAAACCATCGACTAACTCAGACGCTTTTGCCGCTGAAGTTTGGATGTCTCCGATTAGGTTCAGTTTTCCTACTGTCACAAGCAAGCTGATAGCAACAGCGATAACAGCCAACATGGTGATGTTACGGTCAACCGTAAAGCGGCTGTCGTTTGCGAATACAATCACGAACTGAGATAACAGCAAGCCACCCACAACCATCGTCATGATGAAGCTCAGTGGTGTGTAGATGTTGTCCCACGTCGGTACTGTGTTGATCATGTATACGTTGATCATCGCGTACATGAAGATAACACCCAGTACCATCGCGCCAACCATCAGTGCTTTCTGGATAGCAACGCCACCTTTCTTGACTACCGACAGTAACCATTGCAGGCCACCGACAGCGAAGAATGCCGCACCGAAGAACACTTCGTTAGACAACCAAGCCGAACCTAGCTGATTAAAAGCGTTAAACGCGCGCAGTGGAGAGCCAAGGTGCGTTGTCGAGAACATGAAGCCAAGACCCATCAGTACCCATAGGATAAACATTGGAACCTTGTAGCTGTTCAGCTTCTCTTCGTCATGACCAAGTACCAGTGCACGTGCGCCAATCAGTAAGTAACCACCAACCGCAGTTTGCGCCAGCACCGTAAAGAAGATTAAAGACCACTCATGAAAAATCATCTTACACCTCCTTCGGGTTTGCTAGGTGACCGCTGGTATCGCCAGTCGGCTTCGCGTTTTTGTTCAGCTTAATCACGATGTTTGGTAGCGTTTCTGTTGAAGATGGCAGTGGAGCCACATCCGCACCAGAGCCGTACTTCTCGCGAAGTGTATTGATTTCACCAAACTCCAATGCACGAAGTGGGCAAGACTCAACACAGATAGGCTGTTTGCCTTCAGAAACACGTTGGTAACAACCATCGCATTTCGTCATATGACCTTTCTTAGCATTGTATTGTGGTGCGCCGTAAGGACACGCATTGCTACAGTGCTGACAACCAATACATACGCTCTCATCAACCACAACCAAACCGTCTTCATCACGTTTGTGCATTGCGCCCGAAGGACACACTTTCACACACGCTGGGTTAGTACAGTGGTTACAAGCGATAGATAGGTAGTAAGAAAAGACATCTTTCTGAACCCAGGTATCACCATCTTGAGTGAAGCCACCACCGGCATATTCGTATACGCGACGGTAGTTCGTTTTGATGTCTAGATCGTTATAATCTTTACAAGCAAGCTGACAGGTTTTACAACCCGTGCATTTACTTGAATCAATGTAAAAGCCGTATTGTTTCATTCCAACCTACCTTATGCTTTCTTTAGCGCTTTGATTTGAACTAGGTTTGTATGCTGAGGGTTACCCTTAGCAAGTGGGCTCGGGCGCTGAGTCGTCAGCACGTTGATAGAGCCTGCATGGTCGATCTTCTGACCATCTGGTGCGTACCATGCACCTTCGCCTAGTGCGACAACTCGAGGAAGAATCCTAGGTGTCACTTTCGCTGGAATATGTACTTCGCCACGGTCGTTGAAAATACTCACCATGTCGCCGCTATCAATACCACGTTCTTTTGCATCGATTGGGTTGATCCACAACTCTTGCGGTGCTGCTGCTTTGATTTCTGCAACGTTGCCGTAAGTCGAGTGAGTACGAGCCTTGTAGTGGAAACCGGTTAGCTGAAGTGGGTACTTCTCTGCTAGTGGGTCGTTATGACCTTCGAAAGAGTCCGCGTAAATCGGAAGTGGGTGAATCACTTCGTCTTCTTTCAGCTTCCAAGTCTTCGCGATATCAGCCAGTTGCTCTGAGTAGATCTCAATCTTGCCACTTGGTGTAGTCAGTGGGTTCGCTTCAGGATCTTTGCGGAAGTCTTCGTAAGCGATGTAGTGGTGGTCGTAGCTACGTTTGTAGATACCCAGCTCTTTCATCTCTTCGAAGGTTGGCAGTGTTGGATCGTTCTTACGAGTTTCTGCGTAAAGGTGCTCAATCCATTGCTCTTGAGTACGGCCTTCGGTGAACTCTTTTTCTACGCCCATGCGTTTTGCAAGCTGAGTACACATCTCGTAGATAGATTTCGCTTCAAACTGAGGCTCAATCGCTTTCTGCGCGTAGATGAAGTAAGGCATGTTCGCCGCTTTACCGTCCATACACCAGTCGTCTTGCTCAGACGTTGTTAAGTCTGGAAGGATGATATCGGCGTATTTCGCTGAAGAAGTCATATGGTTATCAACCACGACAATCATTTCACACGCACTTTCATCTTGAAGAATCGCGTGAGTCTTGTTGATGTCTGAGTGTTGGTTGATGATGCAGTTACCTGCGTAGTTCCAGATCATTTTGATTGGGTTCTTAAGGCGCTCTGCACCGCGAACACCATCAGTGATGTCGGTCATTTCATGGTGACGGTAAATCGCGTCTGTCCACATGAACATTGAAATAGACGTTTCAACTGGGTTTGGCACAGTAGGGAAGCGCACAAACGGAATGTTGATGTCACTTTCACGAGCACCTGTTGAACCGCCTGATACACCCACAGAACCGGTGAGTAGCGACAGCATTGCGATTGCACGACAAGCTAGCTCACCGTTCGCAGTACGTTGTAACCCCCAACCTTGGTGGATAGCACACGGTTTTGCTGTGCCCATCTCACGACCAAGCTTCACGATAGTATCAACTGGAATACCCGTGATCTTAGAAGCCCACTCTGGTGTTTTCTCTACGCCATCTTCACCTAAACCTAGGATGTAAGATTTGTAGTCGCTGTTTTTAGGCGCTGATGCAGGCAGAGTTTTCTCGTCGTAACCTACGCAGTATTTGTCTAGGAACGGTTGGTCGACAAGGTCTTCCGTGATCATCACGTGTGCAAGGCCGGCAACCAACGCAGCATCGGTAGAAGGACGAATTGGGATCCATTGATCTTCACGACCACCGGCAGTATCGGTGTAGCGAGGGTCGATGATGATCGTTCTTGCGTTCGATTTGTTTTTGCTCTCTACGTAGTGGTGGATCAGACCGCCACCAGACATACGTGTCTCAGCAGGGTTGTTACCAAACTGAATGTTAAGTTTAGTGTTCTCTAAATCAGAGAAAGAGTTGTTGTTTGCCCAACCGCCGTAGGTGTAGCTCAAGCCTTTCGTGATTTGCGCTGTTGAGTAGTCACCGTAATGGTTTAGGTAACCACCACTTAAGTTCATTAGACGAGCAATCAGCGTTTGAGCTGGTGGCCAAGACTTAGTTACTGTACCGCCCAGCGTACCAGTACCGTAGTTTAGGTAGATGGTGTCGTTACCGTAGTCTTTGATAAGGCGTTGCATGGTGCCAGCGACTTCATCATAAGCCTCTTCCCAGCTAATACGCTTAAACTTACCTTCACCACGTTTACCCACACGTTTCATTGGGTACTTTAGGCGATCTGGGTTATAAACACGGCGGCGCATCGAGCGACCACGTAGACACGCACGAACTTGGTGATGACCGTATTCGTCAGTGCCTGTGTTGTCTGTTTCTACGTATTTGATTTCACCGTTTTGTACATGCATACGCAGTGGGCAGCGAGAGCCACAGTTTACTGTACATGCACTCCACACGATTTTCTCATCCACATTCTCAGCAACCGCAGCCGCTACTGGTTTGGATTTGAAAGGTAAAGCGATACCGCCCGCAAGTGCAGCTGCACTACCTACTGCAGAGGAAGCTTTCATGAAGCCTCTTCGAGTAAGATTCATTACCCCAGATTCTTTCTTATTCGTCATTCTAAGATGCCTTTTACTATTGATAGCTAGCACTTTATAGGTAGTTTGTTCTTTATGTATTTATTTCGAATTATTGATTGATTGGCATCAAATAAGTGTGGAATTTAAAGTTTATGAATTGAATGTATAAAATAGATCAAAGAATGAAATGAGTTAATTAATATAATTATCTTTAAACCTATAACGGTATAAATAATAATGATTATCGATACGCATAAATTGTTGGGTTCGCTATTTTATCAAGCGACAAGTAAAGAACAGTTAATCACCATTGTCGAAGCTTTGGTTGAGAGCGAAGTACTCTCTGAAGAATGCTTGCAGGCATTAAGAAGCGAAGACGAAGATGCGCTCGCAGCAGAGTTCAGCCGCCTGTTTGAAGGCGTTGGAGATATGCCAGCTCCGCCTTGGGGTTCTGTGTACCTAGATAAAGACCGCGTTGTGTTTGGTGCTTCTACGGTTGAGTATCGCCAGTTTTTAGAATTGAATCAGATTGAATTAGACACTGGGTTAAGAGAGCCGGAAGATCAATTTGGTTTAATGTTATTCGCTCATGCGTATTTGTTAGAAAATAATATTAATTCAGCTGGTGAATTACTTGAGGGTCACTTATTAACTTGGTCTTCTGTTTATTTAGAAAAACTAAATAAAGCATCAGAGTTATCTTTTTATAAAAAGCTATCGGTTGATGTAATAGATTGGTTTAAGTACTTAATATCTGAATATAATTTAAACGTTGCTACTAAAAAGTTATATATCGACTAATGTCTGAACAAATAAATTCAAATAGACGCGGTTTCTTAACTCGACTTTCTAAACCGGTTAAAGCAGCCGCGAATTATGAAGAGATATCACAGCGCTTGCATGCAAGACCGCCAAGAGCGGTCGATGAGGTGCTGTTTGAGCGTCTTTGCGACGGTTGTGGATTGTGTGAACAATCGTGTCCAAATAGCGTTATTGAGGTGCTAGAGGGCAGTGCGCTGCTGAATTTGGATTACAACAGTTGTTCTATGTGTAACAAATGCACTGAAGTGTGTCCGACCGGCGCACTTCATCCAACGGTCACGCCTTATATCGACCTCAAGCCGAGCTTTGCGGATAGCTGCAATAATTACATGCAAATGGACTGTTCAGCATGCCAAACGGCGTGTTCAGCTGGTGCAATACACATCGAAGTAGGAGAGTTGCCTACAGTGGACAAAGATAAGTGTAACGGCTGTGGAGAGTGCCGAAGCGCTTGTTATATTGGCTCTGTGACTCTTAACCTGACTCAGCAATAAACGTTTGGCTTTGTATGACACAAGCCAACAGGAAGATTTGGTTGAGTGATAGACGAGTCGCTTTAGATACCTAAAGACATAAATAGAAAAGGGTCCGCATTCCTAAAGGAAGCGGACCCTTTTTTGATTCTTATTGACGATATTCGAACAAAGTGACCTAAAGCCAGCTGGCTTATGCGCGTTTTTGCTTGTTTCTATGAATAACGTTACTCAGCGATAGCTCAGTCTTTGCTTTACAGATACAAGGCAATATCTCATTACCTTGCGTGTAAGCCATAGCAAAACCAACGTACTCGACCTCACCAGAATCCAACGTGCAGCGGCAAGCGCCACAGTGACCATCTCGGCAGTTGTATTCTGGCTCTAACCCAGCTTGTTCCATTGTTTCCAACAGAGTGTTTGAAGGGTTAGATTCAATTGAAGTCAGTTTGTTGATTGTGATTGTTGGCATTACAGCTCAAATCCTTCAAAGTCGTCAGCTTTTACTTCGTTGTCGATTTGGCCAACTAGGTAAGAACTGATTTCTGCTTCTTGTGGAGCAACTTGAACGTTATCTGAAGACAACCAAGCGTTGATCCATGGAATTGGGTTCGACGTTGCTGCTGGGTAAGCCGTACCTAGGCCAACAGCCTGCATACGGATGTTGGTAATGTACTCAACGTATTGGCAAAGAATGTCTTTGTTCAGACCAATCATAGAGCCATCTTTGAATAGGTATTCTGCCCACTCTTTCTCTTGCTCAGCCGCTTCTTTGAATAGGTCGAAACACTCTTGCTTACACTCTTCAGCGATCTGCATGAATTCAAAATCATCTTGACCATTGCGTAGCAAGTTGATCATGTGCTGTGTACCAGTAAGGTGAAGGGCTTCATCACGAGCGATTAGCTTGATGATCTTCGCGTTACCTTCCATTAGCTCACGCTCAGCGAATGCGAATGAACATGCAAAACTCACGTAGAAACGAATCGCTTCCAGTGCGTTTACAGACATTAGACATACGTAAAGCTTCTTCTTCAGGTCGTGAAGTGAAATCTTAACGTCTTCGCCGTTGATGTTGTGGTTGCCTTCACCGTAGCGGTGGTAGTCAGCCGTCAGCTTGATTAAATCATCGTAGTAAAACGCGATGTCTTTCGCACGCTTCAGGATCTCTTCGTTTTCAACGATGTCGTCGAATACTACACCTGGATCATTGACGATGTTACGGATGATATGTGTGTAAGAACGAGAGTGAATCGTTTCAGAGAAAGACCAAGTCTCAATCCAAGTTTCAACTTCTGGTAGAGATACCAGTGGAAGTAGGGCAACGTTAGGGCTGCGGCCTTGGATAGAATCTAGAAGCGTTTGGTACTTCAAGTTAGAGATGAAAATGTGCTTTTCATGCTCAGGAAGCTTGTTGTAGTCGATACGGTCGCTAGATACGTCTACTTCTTCTGGACGCCAGAAGAAAGAAAGCTGCTTCTCGATCAACTTTTCGAAGATTTCGAATTTTTGTTGGTCGTAACGTGCAACGTTTACCGACTGACCCAAGAACATTGGTTCTTTTAGTTGGTCATTTTTTTGCTGAGAAAAAGTACTGTAAGCCATAAATGCCTCAAATCCTTTAAAGACCCGTAATAAAACGGGCCCTGTTAATGCTTTAAACCCAGAGAAGATAACTCTTCTCTGGGGTCTTAATGTTTATTGCGGTTTAGATCTTACAACCGCCGCCTTCACAATCTTCTTCCGGCACTTGAACTGCATCGCCTTGGTCGTCTTTAGCACCATCACGAGTGTTATGGTAGTAAAGCGTCTTAACACCGTACTTGTACGCTGTTAGTAGGTCTTGAAGCAGCTTCTTCATTGGTACTTTACCGCTGTCGTAAACACTTGGGTCATAGTTAGTGTTTGCAGAGATAGCTTGGTCAACGAATTTTTGCATGATACCCACTAGGTGTAGGTAACCGTCGTTAGAACCAATGTTCCAAAGTAGCTCGTAGTTCTCTTTAAGATTTAGGAAATCTGGAACCACTTGCTTAAGGATGCCGTCTTTCGATGCTTTCACTGATACGTAACCACGTGGTGGCTCGATACCGTTAGTCGCGTTCGAGATTTGAGACGATGTCTCAGAAGGCATAAGCGCTGTTAGCGTAGAGTTACGCAGACCGTGCTCCATGATCTCTTCGCGTAGCGTGTCCCAATCGTAGTGCAGTGGCTCTTCACATACTAAGTCGATATCTTTCTTGTAAGTATCGATTGGCAGTAGGCCTTTCGCGTAGTTGGTCTCGTGGAAAGATGGGCAACGGCCTTGTTCTTTCGCCAGTTCAACAGACGCTTTTAACAAGTGGTATTGAATTGCTTCAAAAGTACGGTGAGTCAGACTGTTTGCGCTGCCATCAGAGTACTTCACGCCGTTTTTCGCTAGGTAGTATGCGTAGTTGATGACACCCACACCTAGAGTACGACGGTTCATTGTCGACTTGCGTGCTGCTGGAAGTGGGTAGTCTTGGTAATCAAGCAATGCATCAAGTGCACGAACAACCAGTTCAGAAAGCTCAGCAAGGTCGTCTAGCTCGTTGATTGCGCCTAGGTTAAACGCTGAAAGCGTACATAGTGCAATTTCACCTTCGTCATCTTCTACGTTAGAAAGTGGCTTAGTTGGTAGCGCGATTTCTAGACATAGGTTCGACTGACGAACAGGAGCCACTTCAGAATCAAACGGGCTGTGTGTATTACAGTGGTCAACGTTCTGAATGTAGATACGACCAGTAGAAGCTCGCTCTTGCATTAGCAGAGAGAACAGCTCAACGGCTTTAACCGTTTCACGCTTCACTGAAGGATCGTTTTCGTACTTAACATATAGTTCTTCAAAACGGTCTTGGTTTTCGAAGAACGCATCGTAAAGGCCAGGTACGTCAGAAGGTGAGAACAGGCTGATGTTGCCACCTTGAACAAGACGAGAATACATGAGTTTGTTCAGCTGTACGCCGTAGTCCATGTGACGAACACGGTTCTCTTCAACGCCGCGGTTGTTTTTCAGTACTAATAGAGACTGAACTTCACCATGCCATAGTGGGTAGAATACCGTTGCCGCACCGCCACGAACACCACCTTGTGAACAACATTTTACTGCTGTTTGGAAGTATTTGTAGAAAGGGATACAGCCAGTGTGGAACGCTTCACCATTACGGATTTCAGAACCCAGCGCACGGATACGACCTGCGTTGATACCAATACCAGCACGTTGAGATACGTAACGAACAATTGAGCTTGCTGTTGCGTTGATTGAATCAAGGCTGTCACCACATTCGATCAGTACACAAGAGCTGAATTGACGAGTAGGCGTACGTACACCAGACATGATCGGTGTAGGTAGAGAAATCTTAAACGTAGACGATGCGTCGTAAAAACGTTTGATGTAGTCAAGACGAGTCGATTTCGGGTATTTAGCGAATAGACACGCAGCAACTAAAATGTAAAGGAACTGAGCACTCTCGTAGATTTCTTTCGTTACACGGTTTTGCACGAAGTATTTACCTTCGAGCTGCTTAACCGCTGCGTAAGAGAAGTCTAAGTCACGTTTGTGGTCGATGTACTCGTCAAGCTCTTCGAATTCAGCTTTCGTGTAGTCTTCCATAAGGTGGCTATCGTATTTACCCATATCAACCAGTTTTGCAACGTGGTCATACAGTGCAGGCGGCTCGTATTCGCCGTACGCTTTTTTACGTAGGTGGAATACAGACAGACGTGCTGCTAGATATTGGTAATCAGGAGTCTCTTCAGAGATTAAATCCGCTGCTGACTTGATGATAGTTTCATGAATGTCAGTAGTGGTGATGCCATCGTAAAACTGAATGTGAGCTTTCAATTCTACTTGTGATACAGAAACATTGTGCAAGCCTTCAGCTGCCCATGTAATCACGCGATGGATCTTCTCTAGATCGATCGTTTCTTTGCGCCCGTTACGCTTGGTAACAGTAAGTTGTTGGTTCATTCTGCTTAATTTCCCTAACAAAACTGAACAAGGCCGTGTTTTTGTGTATTTCTGTGTAATTTTTGTAAATTACGTTTCGGCTTTGTGATCTTGGTCTACCCATACATTGTAGTTCAAACACAACATATAGGGGTCATTTGTTTGTTGGGTTACAAGATAGTGCTACAACTGATATTTTTCAAGGTAAAGAAATGGGGTTGCTTGTGGATAAGTGGTGGATTGAAAAAAAACTGTAAGTGACCACTAACTGATGAGGTTATATGTGACTTGATTGTATAAAAGTCGGCTTTTAATGATGCTTTATTTTTGCACGCCCATAAAAAAAAATTCCTTGATCTTTGGCCAAAATGGGCGATTGATTTTAGGCGATTAAATTTAAATCGAGGTGGTCAAAATGGAAGCTAGCGCACGAAATTTAGACTGAAAAAAGTCGCAAAGTTATGGTAATTGCAACTCTTTTCATTCGTCTTTTTTACAAAAGGTTTTACGGTAGGGCTACCGATATTTTTTAGCCAAAGTTTTGCGTGTGGACGATGTAGTTTACGTCTACATTTGTGCCTAAACGATAAGTGTCCGTAAGAGGATTGTAGTGCAGCCCTGTAATCCCTAGTTCTTGCAGCGGAGTGTTATCGACCATCTTGATAAGTTCAGCAGGGCGAATGAACTTCTCGTGTTCATGAGTGCCTTCTGGAACGATCCTCAATAGCTTCTCTGCACCAACAATCGCAAACAAGTAAGATTTGAAATTACGGTTTAATGTAGAAAAGAACACGTGGCCGCCCGGTTTCACCAATTTCGAACAGGCAGTGATAACAGATTGTGGGTCAGGAACGTGTTCAAGCATTTCCATGCACGTTACCACATCGTACGTCTGTGGGTTCTGTTCTGCGTGGTCTTCGATAGTGCTCTGGATGTAATCGAGCTTGGTGCCCGTTTCTAATGCGTGAAGGCGCGCGACTTCTAGCGGTTCTTTACCCATGTCTAGGCCTGTCACTATCGCACCTTCAACCGCCATGCTTTCTGCAAGAATACCGCCGCCGCAGCCAACATCGAGGACTTTCTTACCAAATAGGCCTTCAGTCTTCTCTAATACGTAATTTAGTCGCAGTGGGTTGATTTGATGTAGTGGCTTAAATTCGCCTTCTAGATCCCACCAGCGTGACGCCATGTCTTCGAATTTCTTGATTTCTGCTGGGTCTACGTTCTGTGATTTAGTCATAATCGGCATTTCCAAGTTAAATAATGCATCCATGAAATTGCAGGCATTATAACTTGCCTTTTCGCGCTGACCAGAAGATCTACAATTTTGCTAGTTTATTGGATGTAAAGTGACCATGTTTCAGCAAGATATGATGCGGAGGTGCAATTTCTCATCAATTGATTGGCTACAAGGGTCACAAGATGGTAAAAGGAGAGGGAAAGTGATGCCTCCGTAGGTAAATTTGTGTTATATTTTTCGGTCTTATACGTATTCAAAAATACGATCTGACTATAGAGGGAAAATGGCTCTATGAGCGATCTAGCGAAAGAGATCACGCCCGTAAATATTGAAGATGAGCTTAGAGGTTCATACCTAGACTACGCGATGTCCGTCATCGTTGGTCGTGCCCTTCCAGATGTGCGTGATGGCCTAAAACCTGTACACCGCCGCGTTTTGTTCGCGATGAATGTACTAGGTAATGATTGGAACAAACCATATAAAAAGTCTGCTCGTGTAGTAGGTGATGTAATCGGTAAATACCACCCACATGGTGATAGTGCTGTATACGATACTATTGTTCGTATGGCGCAACCGTTCTCACTGCGTTACATGCTAGTTGATGGCCAAGGTAACTTTGGTTCTATCGATGGCGACTCCGCGGCTGCAATGCGTTATACCGAAGTTCGTATGGCGAAAATTGCTCACGAGCTCCTGGCTGACCTTGATAAGGAAACTGTGGATTACGTACCGAACTACGATGGTACAGAACAAATTCCAGCAGTACTTCCTACAAAAATTCCTAACCTATTGGTAAACGGTGCTTCTGGTATCGCAGTAGGTATGGCTACCAACATCCCACCACATAACCTTGGTGAAGTTGTTGATGGCTGTTTAGCATTTATCAATAATGAAGATATCACTATTGATGAGCTAATGGACTATATCCCTGGTCCTGACTTCCCAACAGCAGCACTTATCAGTGGTCGTAAAGGCATCGTAGATGCTTACAAGACTGGCCGCGGTAAGGTTTACATGCGTTCAAAAGCGGATATCGAAGTAGAGAAGAATGGTAAAGAAACCATTATCGTTACTGAGATCCCTTACCAAGTAAACAAAGCTCGTTTGATCGAGAAGATTGCTGAACTGGTTAAAGATAAGAAAGTAGAAGGCATCAGTGCACTGCGTGACGAGTCTGATAAAGACGGTATGCGTATTGTTATTGAATGTAAGCGTGATGCAGTAGGCGAAGTGGTTCTTAACAACCTATACGCTCAAACTCAACTGCAAACGACTTTCGGTATCAACATGGTTGCGTTGAATAACGGTCAACCACAGTTGTTCAACATCAAAGACATGCTTAAGTGCTTCGTAGACCACCGTCGCGAAGTTGTGACTCGTCGTACTATCTTCGAATTGAAGAAAGCACGCGACCGTGCACACATCCTTGAAGCATTGTCTCTAGCACTTGCTAACATTGATGAAATCATTGAACTGATCAAGAGCGCGCCAACACCAGCAGAAGCTAAAGTTGGTTTAGTGTCTCGTGGTTGGGATCTTGGTAACGTTGCTTCAATGCTTGAGCGTGCAGGTACTGACGCAGCTCGTCCTGATTGGTTAGAAGACCAATACGGCATCCGCGATGGTCAATACTTCCTAACGGAAACACAAGCACAAGCAATTCTAGAACTTCGTCTTCACCGCCTAACAGGCCTTGAGCACGAGAAGATTCTAGACGAGTACAAAGCCCTTCTAGAAGAAATCGCTGAGCTAATGCACATTCTTGCAAGCACTGAGCGTTTGATGGAAGTTATCCGTGAAGAACTTGAAGCAGTACGTGAAATCTATGGCGACGAGCGTCGTACAGAAATCACAGCGGCAGTTCATGACATCGACATGGAAGAGCTGATTGCTCAAGAAGACGTTGTAGTAACGCTTTCTAACGCAGGTTACGTTAAGTACCAAATCCTAAGCGACTACGAAGCTCAGCGTCGTGGTGGTAAAGGTAAGAGTGCAACTAAGATGAAAGATGAGGATTACATTGAGCGTCTGCTTGTAGCTAATACTCACGATAACATCCTATGTTTCTCTACTCGTGGTAAGACATACCGTCTGAAAGTTTACCAACTGCCATTAGCAAGTCGTACTGCTCGTGGTAAGCCTATCGTGAACATTCTTCCTCTAGAAGAAGGTGAGCGTATCACGGCTATCCTGCCTGTTTCTGAGTTCTCTAACGAGAAATTCATCTTCATGGCAACCGGCGACGGTACTGTTAAGAAGACATCACTGGATCAGTTCGCAAACGTACGTGCTAACGGCCTAATTGCCGTTAACCTACGTGACGATGATTCACTGATTGGCGTTGACATCACTAACGGTGATAGCGACATCATGCTGTTCTCTAAATCGGGCAAAGTTGTTCGCTTTAACGAGGACAAAGTACGTGCAATGGGCCGTACTGCCTCTGGTGTTCGTGGTATGAAGCTTCCAGAAGACGATCAAGTAGTATCGTTGATTGTTCCTTCTAACGAAGGCGATATCCTAACTGTGACTCAAAACGGTTACGGTAAGCGTACTGAACTAGCTGAATACCCAACGAAAGGCCGTGCAACGCAAGGTGTGGTTTCTATCAAAGTCTCTGAACGTAATGGCCCAGTTGTTGGCGCTGTTCAAGTTGAAGAAGGCGACGAAATGATGATGATCACCGACGCAGGTACGCTAGTACGTACTCGCGTTGCGGAAGTGAGCCAAGTTGGTCGTAACACTCAAGGTGTAACACTGATTCGTACTTCTGACGACGAGAACGTTGTAGGTCTACAACGTATCGACGAAGTAGAAGAAGCTGAGGTTGTTGAAGGCGAAGCTGAAGTAGCAAACGCTGAAGCAGCAGTCGTTTCTGAATCAAGTGAAGAGCAAGCATCAGACGCTTCTGATAGCGAGCAAGACACTGAGTAATCTTTCACTTCTATAAATAGAAGTTGAGACAAAAAGCCGAGCCATTGTGCTCGGTTTTTTATTACCTAGAATTTGGCTGTGACTTGTTTAAAAGCCAATAGCTAAACCTCGATCAATATTGTTTTAGTGAGAAAAAGGTACAGTAAAGCGTCAATGAAAGGAGAATGGAATGGATATCTGGTTACTGATTGCTTTGCTGCTAATGAGCCTATTTCTAGTGGCAATCGTGATCGCATCAAACAGAAAAACCAGTCATCTTAAAGGCAACCTCCTTATTTCATGTGTGGCGATATTAGCCAGCATTCTGGTTTGGTCTCAGATGAAACAAGAAGCCCCTCAACTTACTTCAAGTGACGACAGCAGCTATACAGCAACAGATTTCCAAAATGAACTTCAGCAGAGCCTGGAGCAAGACCCTAATCAATCAGACCTTTGGTTTAAGCTTGGTGGTGTTTATATGCAGAAAGGGGAGTTTGATGCTGCATTTACCTGTTACGACTATGCGATTCGTTTAGACCCACAGGCGCCTTCAGGGCTTTATGCAGCTAAAGCGAGCGCCTTGTATTACCTAAGTTCACAGGCGATGAGTGATGATGTGAAAGTGCTCTTAAATCAATCCATGGAGCTTGATCCCAACGATCGTACGGCATTGATGTTGATAGCGACCGATCACTTCATCAGTATGCGCTACCAACAAGCGATCGATGCTTGGACTCAAATTCTCGATTCTAACCAGAAAGGCATTGATCGTGTCTCTATCATCCATTCGATCAACCAAGCTAAGCAAATGATCCGTTAAACGGGCACTATCTGTAATTTCGAGATTATTTGCTTTCTTGCATCTCAATTAAACCGCCAGCGTTGTGGATCTGTGTAAACCCTTGAGCTTTCAAATACTGGTAAGCTTGTCCTGAGCGGTTACCACTGCGGCAATACAAAACGATAGGTTGAGCTTTGTCTATGCTGGCAAAGTGCGTAGCGACTTCAGAAAGAGGGTAGTTAATCGCATTGTCCAGATGACCTTGCTTGAACTCTCCTGGTGTCCTGACATCAACGACCAGCGCACCTTCCTCAATCATTTCCCACCCTGTTTCTGCTCGTTCTGAGGCGTGAAGTCCTGAACTTGTTAATGCGATGCATAATGCCGAAAGCGAAAGTAAGTGCTTCATTCTTTGTTCCTTGAATTAGCTAAAAGGTAATGTGAAATTGGGACGGTTGAGTGCGCCCAAATCTAAAAAACCAGCCACACCTTTACAGTGTGACTGGTTTTATCTTATTGGTCTATTTGAAGGAACTAGTATTCGTAGTTAGCTTCACGCTTTTCAGCTTGCTCTTCCCACTTAGGAACCACGGTGTCTAAGAAGTGTTGCTTCTCAGCGTTCATCTTATCCATGTCCATTCCAAGCGCTTTTTGAGCTGCTTCTTTTGTCGAGATATCTGGAATCTCGATTGGATCGGTGATGCCTTTCTTCGCCAGTAGACGAACAATCTTAGTTCGAGCATCGGCTGCGCGGTCAACGGCAGTACCTAGCACTTCTAGAGCGATTTCAGGTGCATGCATATGAATGCCGTGAGATGCAATAGCGTAGTCCCAACGCCATTGAGCGTGACGGATATCCAGTAGGATAGGCTCCATCTCTTGCTCTGTCGCACCCGCTTCCCATGCCGCGCCTGCTTCAAAGTGAGCAGCTACGATTTGTTTCTCAGCAGTCAGCTTCATGTTCAGAACTTGCGCTTTGCGGCTTGAAACGATGTTACGCATGGTTTCTTTCGATTGAGTGTGACAGTTTGCACACGTATCTTCGAAGCGGTCGAATGGGTTACCCACTTTATGGTCGGTATAAACAGTGCCATCTTCTTTGGTAACTTTCGGCATATGACAGTCAGCACAAACGACTTTGTTCTTACCATGGATGCCTTCACGCCATGTTTCAAAACCTGGGTGCTGTGCTTTCAGCATTGGTGCTTTCGATACTTTATGCGTCCAATCTTTAAAGTTGATTGCATCATAGTAGCGTTCCATGTCGCCAACGGTTGTACCTTGGTCCCAAGGGAATTTCACACCTTTGGTTGGCCCTGTGAAGTAGTATTCCACGTGGCACTGAGCACACACAGAGGCTTGCTGATCAAAGCGACCTTGCTCTTCGAAGTTCTTCCCAATCGCATCGAACGCACGTTCAACATAAGGACGAGTGATCTTTAGTGCAGGTTCGCCATTTTTAAAGCCTTCACTTTGAGTATCGTGACAGTCGGCACAACCAATTGGATTGACTATCTCGCTGCCAAGACGAGCCCATTTACCTTCAAAGTAGCCGTCTTCACCACGCTCTTCAATAACGCGTGCTACGTCTGGGCTTTTACAGCTCCAGCACGCCATTGGCATTGGGCCTGAATTTTCGTCGGTTGGTCCGCCAGTACGCAGGGTTTGTCTTACATCATCAACCGCATAAAAGTGGCCGCGGGCTTTGTTGTAGTCTTTCGCGAAACCGTAGCCCGCCCATAGAATAACCATGTTTGGATCTTCTTTTAGTGCGTCTTCAATGGCTTCGCTCTCTGACGTTTGTCTCCATGAATGGTATTGATCTGGGTGGTTTTGCTCGAACTGGTCGTTACGAGGATCACCAATTTCTTTTTGTTCAGACGCAGCAAAACTGGTCGCGCTTACTAGTGATGCGCTAACCATTAATAATGCTGTGACGGAATTACGTATCCAATGCTTTTTCACAGTGATATCTCCAATATACTGATTTTTATACCAAGCGTTGTGAGTTTGCTATTCAAATTAAGAACTGGAGAATTGCTGTTTATATTAATTCATAAATAAACACATTTTGTTACGTGTCGGATGTTTGCTTGTTTTAGATCAATTAATGACAGTGACTTCAATCACGTTGAAGTTTATATAGCCCTAAAGGGGTATATGGACATCAAGTTAGACTGGTCTTATTGAGAATTATTATCATATATAACAAATAATTACCCGACATGCCCTCACTATAAATAGGGTGATTGTGTTCACATATTACCCTTTGTATATTTCGCTTTACCTAATTAGGGGTATATTCTAAATATAGAAAGCGTTGTGGCTTATCCAAAATAAGAATTGATATCATTTAAGCGGTAATAATATCGTTTAAGGGTACTTTTGTTTAACCGGAATATTATTTAGTTGAGAGTTAAATAATGCCGGTATAAGGAAAGGATAAAATGGGCAATATTAAATTGGCCATAGTCATAATGCTTAAATCCCTTCTAGCATTCTGCCTCTATGGTTATTCCATTCATGCTGTTGCAGAGCCTGCTGTTACGCCAGTAGGAGAGTCAACAAGACATGAAGTCGAATTAATACGTGACAAAGATTACAAGTGTGTCCAATGCCATAAAGATTCTAAAGAAACGGTATTTGGTTCACATGGTGAGAGTGCGCACGCTTTGCTTGGCCGTGAAGTGAATTGCACAGATTGTCATAGTTCTATTGGCCCCGATCACCGTGATGGTGCACCTGAGGTGGTGAAGTATCGCGCGGCTCAATCACAACCCGGAACCGAAAAGGTTTTCCTCGATCCTAGCTTAATCCTAGATGCCAACAGCCAATGTATAGATTGTCATAAGCCTGATGATCTGCGCGAAGCGAGTTGGACTCATGACGTACACGCACAAAACTTAACGTGTTCAAACTGTCACGATGTGCATGCGAGTGAAGCGAAGGTGCTTGGCTTAGATAAAAAGCAAACCATCAAGCTGTGTGTGGATTGCCATTCAGACTTCAACCAGAAGAAAGAAGGGGAGTAATCTATGAGCTGCTCAAGAAGAAACTTTTTAGCTGGCGCGGGTGCCGTTATTTTCACAACTGGTGTTGCAGGTACTGCAGCGGTTACAAGCCGCAAAACGCTGGCTAATGTTCAGGAAGATGGCACCAAGCGTTACGGAATGGTTCATGACGAAACCGCTTGTATTGGCTGTACTGCTTGTACTGAGGCGTGTCGTGAAGTAAACAAAGTGCCTGAAGGCGTATCGCGCTTAGAAATCATAAAGAGCGAACCTCAAGGTGAATATCCAAATGTTGATTACCGTTTCACTCGTAACTCTTGTCAACATTGTGATAATGCACCTTGTGTGATGGTTTGCCCAACAGGCGCCGCCTATAAAGATGAGAAGACAGGAATTGTTGATGTACATAAAGAGAAGTGTGTCGGCTGTGGTTATTGCCTGCTAGCTTGTCCATATCAAGTGCGCTTCTTCCATCCTAAGAATAAGTCGGCCGACAAATGTAACTTCTGCCGCGATACCAATCTTGCGCAAGGTAAATTACCTGCTTGTGTTGAATCTTGCCCTACCAATGCGCTGATATTTGGCGACTTAAATGACCCTAAGAGCGAGATAAACCAGGTACTTAAATCTGAAGTGGTTTACAGAGATAAGGCTTATCTAGGTACTCAGCCAAAACTCTATAAAGTGCCACACCAAAAAGGGGAGATTTGATTATGAGTGCATGGGATACAGCGTTTCAATCAGGTACCGTGGTTTGGGACTGGATCATTGCTATCTATCTGTTTTTGGCGGGTATGTCAGCGGGTGCAGTGATGATCTCGATTTACCTTAAGAGAAAGGTGATTGAGGACGATCCAGCGAATAATGGTGTATTAAAGGCAACGGCTTTTCTAGCACCATTCGGGATCATCTCAGGTTTATTGATCTTGGTTTTCCACCTGACGAAACCACTATCATTTTGGAAGATCATGATCTTTTATAATCCGACGTCAGTGATGTCGATGGGTGTGATCTTATTCCAAGTGTATATGGTGATCCTATTTGTTTGGATCGGCATTATATTCCGAAATCAGATTGCCGTATTCTTGAGTGATCAAGCATGGTTAAAAGGGCGACTCGATTTTGTCGGTAATTGGATTGGCAAATTAGAAGTGTTTGAGAATGCTCTGGAAATATTCTTAGCTGTTCTTGCTCTGATGCTTGCCGCTTATACCGGATTCTTGCTTTCAGCTTTAAATACTTTCCCACTATTGAATAACCCAGTGCTGCCGATTTTGTTCTTATTCTCGAGCTTATCTTCGGGAGCGGCGGCGTGTATTTTATTTGGTGTGCTGGTCTTTAAAGAATCACCTCATAGCCCGACTATTTCATGGATTCACGGATTCGAACGTCCAGTCGTGATGTTTGAGTTGTTTGTTCTAATTACTTTCTTTACTGGGCTGATCTTCGCTGGTGGTCAAAGTGAACAAGCAGTATGGAATGCAATTGGTAGTGGTTTCTGGGCGAGTTGGTTCTGGTATGGTGTCATCGGTGTCGGTATGGTTTTACCCTTGCTGCTGAATGCCGTTACACCAACTTCAATTCGCCATAGCTCGGTGTATATTTTCTCCGTGACTTCGCTAAGCCTAATGGGCGTATTGATGCTACGAACTTTTGTTCTTTATGCTGGGCAGTTAACGATAGCTTAATTTTGCTCAAGTTTATTAGTGAGCAGATGTTGGATACTAAATATCTGCTTATTAATGAACATGCTTTAAACAAATATGAGATGCGTGTTCAGATCGGCTCTGCTCAAGCGGAGCCTTATTGAGGTGATATGGTCGGTTCTTTGGGGCTGTTTAGTTTGGTGTTGGTTGCTGTACTCAGCAGCACTATTGGTGTGCATTCGCTTTACCAAATGCTAAATAAACGGACGCAAAATCTAGGTTTAATCCGCAGTTTCTCTCTTTCAAGCGCGCTGTTTTCTCTCACTTCTGTCGTATTGCTTGGCTATGCCTTTGTCAGTGATGACTTCTCTATTCTCTATGTCGCTGAACATTCAAATACTCAATTACCCTCATTTTTTAAGCTCGCAGCCGTATGGGCAGGTCATGAAGGTTCCTTGTTATTTTGGGTACTGACGATCAGCGTCTGGTCTGGCGTTATCGCCTTACAAAAACACTATTCAAATGAATACCAAAGCCGTGTGTTGTGGGTAATGAATCTACTGCTCGCGATATTTGCTTGGTTCACCTTATTCGCATCAAACCCATTTGAAATGAACGCGACATTACCGCTAGAAGGGCGTGACCTTAACCCAATGTTGCAAGATGTCGGTCTGATTTTTCACCCGCCATTGCTTTACCTTGGCTATGTCGGCTTTTCTGTGGTGCTGGCATTTGCAGTTGCTGCTTTGCTGGTTGATCCAATAGAATTTGATTGGGTTGTCCATTGCCGAAGTTGGTGTCTTGTTGCGTGGATCTTTTTAACTGCAGGGATCATTCTTGGCTCTTGGTGGGCGTATTACGAATTAGGCTGGGGCGGCTGGTGGTTCTGGGATCCGGTTGAGAATGCCAGCTTGCTGCCATGGCTTACTTCGACAGCTTTACTGCATAGTCTAGGCGTTGCCAAGGGTAAGCAACAGCTTCTTAAGTGGTCTCTTAGCCTTGCTTTCATTACATTTTGCTTGAGTATCTTAGGCACGTTTATTGTTCGTTCTGGCGTACTTACATCGGTACACGCTTTTGCAGTTGACCCAACCAAAGGTATCGCGCTGTTGCTGATACTGGTTTTGGTGTTAGTGAGTTCGTTTTCTCTTCTTATTGTTCGTGGTGAATCTTTCGAGTCGAATCCAATCACTAGCTTTGCGAGTAAAAGTTTTTTGAGTTTAGTGGCGGTACTTATATTTGTACTGGGTACGGCGGTGGTGGTGTTTGGTACCTTCTACCCAATGGTTTTTGAATTACTTGGCCTTGGAAATATCTCTGTGGGCGCACCTTACTTTAATCTTCTTATTGCGCCATTGGCTCTGCTTGCGATGGGAGTGATAGGGTTAGCGCCATTGCTCAGTATCAAACCTCAAGCGTCGAAAGGTGTGATTGGAATTATTGCCTTATTGTCTCTCTGTCTTGGCTTTGTAACTTATGTTTTGCAAGTTGAAGCGATCCAAGTGATGGTGCTAATGACATGGTCACTTGCGTTTTGGGTAGCCCTGACTCATGTTTACGGCTTAGCGGTAACGCGCAACTCTAAGTTTCAACGCAAAGTATGGGTGATGACGTTGGCGCATGTGGGTGTCGCAGTATTAGCGATAGGTGCCGCGATGAACAGTTACCATTCATTTGAGCGAAGTTACAAATTGAGCCCAGGTGAAGAGGTTGAGTTTATGGGCTGGACGCTCTCTCATCGTGATACCGAGCTCTATGTCGCCTCCAACTTTACTGCAGAAAAAGCGATACTCGAATTAGATGCTAGCGAGCAAAGCTTTTCCATCGCGCCAGAAAGAAGACACTACCAAGTTCGTGTTATGAACATGAGTGAGCCTGCAATGAAGTGGTTCTGGCATGGCGATGTTTATATCACCATGGGCGAGAAAGTCGATTCCACCGCTTATGCATTTCGAGTGCAATACAAGGCGTATGCACGCTGGATCTGGTTTGGTGGGTTGTTCTCCATTCTTGGCGCTTTACTCTCATTGACTCATCGTAAAAAGAAAACCGTTAAGGCGTCACAGTATGCATACCAGCGTTCGTAACAAGCTCATCACGTTAATTATCTTGGCATTAATGGTGGTGTTGGGTTTTGCCTTTGCGCTCAATAATAAGCAGCAATCGACGATTGTGTCGGAGCAAAAAAGGGCATTCCCAGAATTCATATCTACTGCGTTAGCGAATAGTGAAGGCATCAGTAGTAAACAGGAAATTACGTTGGCTGATGTCACTCAGCACCCTTATCAACTGGTTAATGTATGGGCTTCGTGGTGCGGTATATGTAAAACTGAGCACGCTTTTTTGCTCAAACTTCATGATAAAGGTATTCCAATTGTTGGGCTCAATTATCGAGATAACTCCGGGGCAGCGATCAATGTGTTATCGAGCGATGGCAATCCGTACTCAACGGTGATCAGTGATCCTCAAGGTAAGCTAGCGTTAGAACTCGGCGTAATCGGTACTCCTGAAACGTATCTGGTCGACGCTGATGGCCAAATCATTAAGAAGTTACTGGGCGTGATCAACGAATCAGTGTGGCAAGAAGAACTTGCGATGTATTTTGATGGTGCGAATGGATGATGAAGCCTTTAATACAAGCACTCGTTGTGCTGTCTACGCTTATGGTTATTAGTTTTCCGACTTTGGCAGAAGATCTGTTTACAGCCAGTAATAAGGATACGAGTATTCAAGTTGAACTGTTTGAGTTTGAAAACCCAGAACAACAGCAGCGCGCTATTACATTGGCAAAAACCCTACGTTGCCCGCAATGCCAGAATCAAAACTTGATTGAGTCGAACTCTCCAATTGCAAAAGACTTACGCCTCGTTGTATTCAATATGGTGAAAGCAGGGAAGAGTAATAATGAGATTACTCAATATATGACGGAAAGGTTCGGTGAATTTGTGCTCTATAAACCAGCAATGAGTGTTTCAAACTTATTACTTTGGCTACTTCCGAGCGTATTATTTCTCTTATTTATATATTTATCAGTAAAAAGTGTTAGAAAGAGCTCATAAAAATTATGTATTACTGTTTACCAATTGACCTGTATTTTGTAACATTAAAGGATTATAAAGGCTAAGCACTGTTATATAAGGATGTATCTGTGGATAACGTAATCTCAAATTTAAAGAAAGAGTTCCATACTCATGTCCGATCTGATAAATGGGCAGAAAAATACAGTGCAAAGTCGAGCATTTCTACGCTTACTCAAGAAGAGTTAACCGAATTAGAGAACGCTTGGGTTCAGCTTGTCATCTGGAAGCAAACTCAAGTAAGTTGATCGTTCTGTAAAAAATCGTAGTCTTAGCCGCAACTGATTAATTTATAACCCCATGTTGGTCATCCCAATGTGGGGTTTTTTCTTATGTGAAAAATAATTGTTATATTATAACAATTTGTACGAGGTCGACCTTGAAAAAAATTGTTAACAGCCTCATAGTGTCTATCATTAGATAGTTAGCTACAAAATATTGCCTAGACATATAATGTAGTGTTGTTAAATACATCGAATTTTCAAGTGAGTATAGCTATGGCGGAAGTGCGTGCCAGAATAGATTTCAAAGTAGGGGTAACAAGCAGTATAGATGCTGAACTTCTGTCTTTTCATGGATTGAAAACAGATAAAGAGCATGTTGCTGTGATATTTAAATCAGCAGACAAGACACAAGACATACCTCTTGTTCGTATGCACTCTGAGTGCCTGACTGGTGATGTTTTCCATTCTTCTCGCTGTGACTGTGGCGAGCAGTTAGACGAAACCATTAGAATTATGGGTGAGACGGGTGGGGTGATCCTTTATCTTCGCCAAGAAGGTCGTGGTATTGGCTTGTACAACAAAATCGATGCGTACCGTCTGCAAAGCGAAGGCATGAACACCTATGAAGCCAACAACCACCTAGGTTTTGGCGATGACCTACGCGATTTTACTGAAGCTGCTGAAATGCTACGCGCCTTAGGTACTACAAAAATCCGCTTAGTCACCAACAACCCTAAGAAGATCAATGAGCTAAAATCTTTTGGTATTGAGATTGAAGAAGTGGTGAATACCTCTGCTCATATCAAATCGGGTAATGAAAGCTACCTGAAGGCAAAAGTCTCACACGGTAAGCATAATCTGGATATCTGATTAGCCTCTTTGTTACGCTTAACATAAAAATGTTTAAAGACCTCACATATGTGAGGTTTTTTTGTATTTATCTTGCAATAAAATTGTAAGTTTGTATTATTTCAATCCGTAGTGCAAATGATAATGGTTTGCACTATTACTACGAATAATAATTTAAAGCTCAACAAGGATGCTTCATGACCATTAAATCTTTAGTGACAAAAGCCGTAACTTCGTCACTCATTTTTGCCTCTGCTTCTTCTTTCGCAGCAGTAACTCAAGATCAAGTTGTAGAACATTACGCAGATATTGCGCATGCAGTGTTTGCAGATTCAGTAATTACAGCAAAAGCGTTGAACTCTTCTATTGATACCTTCTTAGCTTCTCCTTCTGCTGGCAACTTCGAACAAGTAAAACAAGCTTGGCTTGAGTCTCGCGTACCATACCAACAGTCAGAAGTTTTCCGCTTCGGCAACGCTGTTGTTGATGATTGGGAAGGCCAACTGAACGCATGGCCACTTGATGAAGGCCTGATTGATTATGTTTCGACTGATTACCAATATGAACTTGGTAACGAAGGCGCTAGCGCAAACATCGTGGCTAACAAGACTTTCCAAATTGGTCAGACTACCGTTGATGCAACCAACATCACCCCTGAGCTAATCGCAGACTTGAACGAGATCGGTGGTTCTGAAGCGAACGTAGCGTCTGGCTACCACGCAATTGAATTCCTACTTTGGGGCCAAGATTTAAACGGTACAAACAGCGGTGCAGGTGAGCGTGCTTACACTGATTTCGTTGTTGGCGCTGAGTGTACTAACGGCAACTGTGACCGTCGTGGCGCATACCTAAAAGCATCTGCTGAGCTACTTATCCAAGACCTAGAATGGATGGAAAAGCAGTGGGCTGAAGGCGAGAAAGGTAACTACCGTCAAGAACTGCTTTCTGAATCTAGCGAAAACGGCCTACGTAAAATGTTATTCGGCATGGGTTCACTGTCTCTTGGTGAGCTTGCTGGTGAGCGTATGAAGGTGGCTTTAGAAGCTAACTCTACTGAAGATGAGCACGACTGTTTCTCTGATAACACGCACAACTCTCACTACTACAACGAGCAAGGTATCTACAACGTTTATACGGGTCTATACAAGCGTGAAGACGGTACTCTGCTTTCAGGTCCTAGCCTGTTTGACCTAGTAGAGCAAAAAGATGAGCAAGCTGCGAAAGAGATTCAAAAGCAGTTTGACCTAGCACGTGCACAAGTAGGCGAATTAGTAACGTCTGCAGAGAAAAACAACCAGCACTTCGATCAGCTAATCGCTGCTGACAACGCTGCGGGTAATGCACTAGTAAACAAAACAATTGTTGCGCTAGTGTCTCAAACAGCGGCTATTGAGCGTGCTGCGGGTGTGATTGGCATTGATAGCCTAAACCCAGACACAGCGGATCACGAGTTCTAAGAACCCGAGCCGACACAAATGTAAGGGCTCTGATTGAGCCCTTAATTGTTTGATCCTCAAGAAAGCCACACCCACATAAAAACTAAAATCAAAAACACAGCAAGGCAATGTATGAAGTCGTATCTCTCAGCCTCACTATTAACCGCACTGTTTTTCGTATCTCCATTACACGCTCATGAAACCTACTCTGGCGGCAAAACGACCGTGAAGAAAGAAGGAGCGAACGCTTTTTCCCTTCCCGCAGCCAATCTACCAATGAGTAAGCGCTTGGATTTCAGCGTAGGTAATAGCTTCTTTAGAAACCCTTGGGTTCCTGCACCGTCATCAACCGATGCTCGTGATGGGTTAGGACCACTATTTAATACTAACGGCTGTCAAAACTGCCACATCAAAGATGGTCGTGGTCACGCGCCAGAAGAAGGAGATGAGAACGCAGTATCCATGTTGGTTCGTTTAAGCATTCCGGCTGAAACGCCTGAGCAGCGACAAGCCTTTATTCGCGATGGTGGCATTCCAGAACCGACTTACGGTGGACAGCTACAAGATTTCGCGCTTCAAGGTGTGAAACCAGAGGGTAAAGTGAACATCAGTTACACCGATGTTCCTGTTGAATTCAAAGACGGCACGGTTGTTACTCTACGTAAACCAACATTAAAAATCACTGAACTCGCGTTTGGTAAAATGCACCCTAAAACAGAATTTTCGGCTCGTGTTGCGCCACCAATGATCGGCCTAGGTCTGCTTGAAAGTATCCCACAAGAAACGATTCTAGGATTTGCAGAGCAACAATTGGCAGACAAACAGGGTGTGTCGGGTAAAGCTAACTATGTTCTTGATGTTCAAACCAATGAAATGGCGCTAGGTCGTTTTGGTTGGAAAGCTGGGCAGCCAAACTTAATGCAGCAAAATGCGGCGGCATTTAACGGTGACTTAGGCCTGACAAGCAGCTTATTTCCGAATGAAAACTGCACATCAGCGCAATCAACCTGTGATGATTTTCCAAATGGTGGCGAGCCAGAAGTCAGTGACAACATCTTAGATTTTGTTGAGTTCTATTCGCAGCATCTCGCGGTACCTGTTCGTCGTAATGTCGATAACCCAGCGGTTGTTCAAGGTAAAAATCTGTTCAAAGAGATTGGTTGTCAAAGCTGTCACCAAGCTGAAATTCGCACGGCAGAGCGAGAAGGTCTGTCTGCATTATCTAATCAGTTAATTAGCCCATATACCGACATGTTGCTACACGACATGGGTGAAGGCTTAGCGGACAATCGCCCTGAGTATCTTGCCAATGGTCAAGAGTGGCGTACCACACCACTTTGGGGATTAGGTTATACCAAAGAAGTGAACGGTCATACGTTCTTACTTCATGACGGTCGCGCAAGAAACGTTATGGAAGCGGTACTTTGGCATGGTGGTGAAGCAGAAATGGCAAAACAAAACGTACTGTCTTTGAATGCGACTGAGCGTGAAGCACTGCTGGCGTTTTTGAACTCGCTGTAGTCGGACTGAGATTTAGCGGTTTAACTACTCAGCTAACCTAAAGAACACAACCGCTGAACTTGTAGGAATACGAGTTCAGCGGTCGTTTCATATTTAGTGAACTCATATAATTAAAAGAAAAATTAGGAAGTAAGGTAACAGCATGACACATAAATTTTTGTTAATGCCTTTGTCGGTATTAATCATGGCAGGCTGCCAATCATCGGGTGAGCAAACGGCTTCATCTGAGGTTAACGGTGTCTCTTATCAAGCAGACACGACTGCTCATATCAGCCGTAGCGTGTATCAACAAGAGTTTGATTCAGCCGTGCTATTCGCTAAGCAAGCCGGTGAGCTGGAAGTCTTGATGCAGGGTTACTGTGAAACCAACAATATTGAGCTGGATGCGTTGGAAAATCAGTGGCAGCTCACCATGAACAGCTGGATGGCACTGCAAGGACAAGAAAGAGGCCCAACAGCGGCATTGGAACAGAGCTGGAATGTTCAGTTTTGGCCAGACAAAAAGAACACCACAGGTCTAAAAATGCGTCAACTGACTCAGCAAGATAAAGCTTGGTCACAAGATGAAATCGCACAGCAGAGTGTGACTGTTCAAGGGCTTGGCGCCTTGGAGTGGTCTCTGTACGACGAGCAATCTCCATTGCTTCAAGACAAAGCTTCAGGTTGTCTATCTTCACAAGCTATCGCACAAAACCTGGCGATGAAATCGGCCTCTATTGCTGAAGCTTGGCAGGTTAACCCGTGGTTAGCACTGGACGAGATGCGTTGGGAATCGGAGTACATCGCTTTGTTGACCAATCAACTTGATTACAGCATGAAAAAACTGAGTCGTCCGATGGCTAAAATTGGTCATCCACGCCCTTACTTCTCGGAATCATGGCGCGCTCAAACCTCAATGACTCAGCTGAAATCGAACGTAGCGGCGCTAGAGAAATTGTACTTAGCAGATGGTAATGGTCTTGATGGTTTATTGAGAGAAAAGGGCTTAAATGACCTTGCCGATCGTGTAGCTGCCCAGTTCACGCTAACCTTAGATACTTGGCCTACAGACTCTAGCTTGTTTACTCTATTACAGAGCAAAGAGGGCTACCGAGAGGTGCTGACTCAATACAACAAACTAGAACGTTTGAAGTACCTGATTCATGAAGAAGTAGCGATAGAGCTTGGCGTGGTAATAGGATTTAATGCTACCGATGGTGACTGATAATACGCGAAGATCGTTACTCAAGGCTGCACTGGGTTGTGCAGCTGTTCCATTGCTTCCGTTTGGGTGTGCGACTCGAAAGGATGGGGTGAGTGCGTCGAACGATCCCCAACTGATTGGCTGTGCGCTTAATGGTCGTGGTCAATATTCTGCAGTTGTGGCTGACGAATTTGGCATGCCACTGAGCCAGCTACCTATCCCTGAGCGTGGCCATGGCGTCGCAATCTGCCCAACCTCATCACATGCGGTGGTTTTTGCCCGTCGTCCTGGTGACTATTTTATGGTGTTTGACTACAAAAACGGTCAGCAGATCAAAATGGTGGTGAAAGGTAACAACCGCCACTTCTATGGTCATGGCGTTTACTCATTAGACGGCACACTATTGTATGCCACTGAAGGGAAAACCGACACCAGCCAAGGCGTGATTGGCGTTTACGATGTCGCGCAAGGCTATCGTAAGGTCGAAGAGTTCACTGGTTTCGGTATCGGCCCACATGAAGTGATCATCATGCCGGATGGTAATCTCGCGATCGGCGTTGGTGGCGTTCATACTGATGGTAGAACACCGAAAAACCTCGATTCGATGCTGCCGAGCTTGAGTTATGTTTCTCCTGAAGGTGTGTTACTTGATCAGGTTGAATTGTTGGATAAGAAGCTGAGCATTCGACATTTAGCCCATGATGGTGCTGAAACGGTACTTTGTGGCCAGCAATATCGTGGTGAACCAGATGAGTATCCTTCGCTATTGGCGATGCATACTAAAGGCGGCCAGTTTGAATCACTGAACGCAGAGCCTGAGCAATGGGCAAGGTTCAATCACTATATCGCCAGTATTGCGGCGTCAGACGATTGGATTATTGCGACTTCGCCAAGAGGCAATTGCTACGGTATTTGGTCGAAAGAGACCAAAGAATTAGTAGAACTGTCTGCATTATCTGACGCTTCTGGTGCTGTGCTGTTTGATGGTGAGTTTCGATTAAGCTCTGGGGCGGGCAGTGTGGTTAGCCAGCGCAAGCCTTATGAGAAATCAACTCAGCAATCATCGGTCCAGTGGGATAACCATTGGAGTTCAATCTGATTTATAAAGCCTCTTAAAAATAACATGCTTACTCCGATTTCTTTGCCATACTTATGAGATGGTTGGTGATGGAGTTAAGCATGTTCGCAAAATACTTCTGTGGATTATTAGTTCTAGTTTCTGTGCACGCATGGAGCTATACGAGTTCTGACGAGAGCCGATTTGTTCCGGCTGATTCGGAGCTCTCTTTTATGCTGATTTATCCAGAGCTTACCCAGAGTATTTATCAAGACTCGTCTCTGCCTATTCTTTGGGATTCACCTGAACTTGTTAAGGCGTTTGAATTTCAATTGTCGCTTCTCGAACAAGCTCAAATGGCACCACTCTTCGATCGACAACTCAAGCAAATTCGTCACTATCAATCCCATGCTCAATGGCAAGAGTTGGACATATTACTCACCGATACCTTTATCTATTACCTGAGCTACGTTGAAAATGCGCCGCTTGCCGGTAAAGAGTGGTACTTCTCGGGCAAGTTGCATTCCAAATTACCTGCGCCTTCTCCGCATATTCTGATGAGATTAAAAAGCAGCGTTGCCAATGATTACTTATTGGAGATGGTGTTGTCTTACGCGCCGCCTGTTGGGGATTTTGACCAATTCAAAGCGACCTATTCGGTGTTAGAAACCGCCTCTGAACTCAATATTGAACGATATAGACAGAAAGGTTTGAAGCGCTTGGGTGACGAGCTTTCAGACAAGACGGTTCTTGTTGAGCGCATTGCTTTGGTTGGTGTTGATACCTCGATGATCGCGGTCGATTTTCCCGAGTTCGATCGAGATCTGCAAACGGCGATTAAATCTTTTCAGCGCATGCACGGCCTTACAGACGATGGGATCGTCGGGCCAGATACGATCAAATGGATCAACATGAGCTTTGATGATCGATTGACTTCATTGGCTCTGAATGCCGAACGTGTTCGTTTGTGGCCTAGAGACAGAGACTCTCTCATCGTCGTCAATGTCCCTAGTTTTGATATGAAGTATTGGGAAGGTGGCGAAGAGGTCTTTGAGTCCAAAGTCGTCGTGGGCAGAAAGTCGCGAAAAACACCACTTTTAGAGATAAACCTCGATTCGGTCATCCTAAACCCGACTTGGAATGTGCCATGGAAAATCATGGTCAAAGACATCTTGCCTAAGGTGAAAGCGGACGAAAGCTATCTAGATACACACAACTTCCAAGTGATTGACGGTTGGCGCACTATGGAGACGGTCGACACCACTGAGATCGATTGGCAGACCATCAATTTCAATTCTTTCCCATATCGAATGCGTCAGCAGGCCGGCTCGCGCAATGCATTAGGTTTGTATAAGTTCAACACACCTAACAAGCGAGCGATCTATCTCCATGACACCCCAAGTAAAAGCTTGTTTAACGATGACTTCCGCGCCTATAGCTCTGGTTGTATTCGTGTTGAGCATGCCGAGGAACTCGCGGAGTTGTTATTTGCGACTAAGGTAAAGAAAGTGCCGAATCAGGATGATGAACTTGCGCCCAATACTAAGGTTCGTCTCAAGAAGCGAATTCCAGTGCATATCATTTATCAAACCGTGTTGTTTGAAGAAGGAGGCATACAATACCGCGGTGATATCTACCAATATGATAAAGAGGGCGGTTGATTGAAATATGGTCAAGAAAGGTGATCTTGACTGAAAAATGACAACCAAGCTTCTATTGATAAAATTATAATGAGTATCAATAACTAACCGTGCAAAGGTTACAAATACTAACGTTTTGCACGGTTTTTGTACGTTGACGCAGCAAATTCCATTATGTATCGTGCATTTTTCGTTCGATCTAATTGGTTTTTTTGCTGTATGTCTCAAAGTTTATTTTCACGCCGTCAGTTTCTGACTTACGCTGGTGGTACTGCTGTAGTCGCCTCTCTTACTCCTTCTATCGCTTTCGCTTCATACCCGGATCAACCAAGAACGATTAGCATGAACAATCTTCACACTGGTGAACGATTAGAGACTTGTTATTTCGATGGCACTAACTATGTTGGTGACGAGATGGCACGCCTTAGCAAACTGTGCCGTGACTTCCGCCGCAATGAGATTCATCCAATGGATAAGAACCTGTTTGATCAGATCACTCAGATTCAAAATGTACTGGGTATTCAAAAAGAAGTTCAAATCATCTCTGGCTACCGCTCTCCAGCAACCAACGAAGCGTTGCGCTCTAAGTCGAGTGGTGTCGCTAAAAAGAGCTATCACATGCTTGGTAAAGCGATCGATTTTCGTATCGATGGTGTTGATTTAAAGGAACTGAGAGACGTAGCTAAAAGTCTGCAAGCAGGTGGTGTTGGTTATTACGCTCGTAGTAACTTCATCCACATTGATACTGGTCCAGTTCGCAGCTGGTAGAGCTAAGCTGAGTTATTGAGTGATACGGTAGGCACTTGTCAAAGTAGACATCCAATGTCATAGTTTGCCCAAATTTCAGTTTGTTCTAATAATTCGGTTTATTGCTGCTCAGTTTGTTGCTGTTTAGTTTGTTATTGTTGGGTTTGTTGCCAATAACATAGCGATATTCGAGTTGTTCACCAGATTCGCTCTTTAAGGTTTGTATATGTCTCTTAAGTATCAAGTTGTACCTGTTACCTCTTTTTCTCAGAACTGCTCGATTGTGTGGTGTGATGAAACCATGGAAGGCATCGTTGTCGATCCGGGCGGTGATGTTCAACAACTCGCGGCTATCATTGAAGAACTCGGTGTTAAGGTTGTGAACTTGGTACTGACGCACGGTCACTTAGATCATGTTGGCGGTACGGTACCACTTGCTGAGATCTTGAAGGTTGAAATTGTGGGCCCGCATAAGGCAGACAACTTCTGGCTACAAGGTCTAGAGAATCAAAGTCAGATGTTTGGTTTCCCACTGTGTAAAGCTTTTGAACCAAACACTTGGTTAGAAGAGGGCGACAAAGTCACTTTTGGTAATCAAGTGATTGATGTGATTCACACGCCGGGCCACACGCCAGGTCACGTTGTACTGTTCAGTGAGCAAGCTCGTTTAGCGTTTGTGGGTGATGTGTTGTTTAACGGCGCAATTGGCCGTACTGACTTCCCACAAGGTGACTTCAATACGCTTATCGCTTCAATCAAGACTAAGCTTTGGCCACTAGGCAGTGACGTAACATTCGTTCCGGGCCATGGTCCTGAATCGACATTCGGTCGCGAGCGTGCATCAAACCCGTTCGTCGCAGATGAAATGCCTCTGTACTAATTAAATCTTTGATTTTCAAACCGATTATTTGTGTCGATTGATTGAAAATGAAGCTTAGCTTTTGTCCTGAAAGCTAAGCTTTTTTATTGTGTGTGAACTTACTGGTAAACCTTAATCAGAAAGACGTTCAGCGGCAGCCAAGTAGCGTCGAGCCAGCCCCACAAACTCTTCTCCACTCATATTCAAATCATGGGTTGATATGAAAATGTCATAACCGTGGAAGCCCCTTTGATATTTCATTCTGTTGGCAAGCATCGCCTGCAATCCAGAATAGTTTTTAATCACCGCGTTTGGACTGTTTGTCTCATTCGGTGAATCAAGGTTGTCCTGTGATTGGTTATCGTTGAAATTTACGTTGTCGGTATTCTGCGACTCTTTGTATTGGCTTAGTTCGACACAGCCACTTTCAGTACAACGCGCATGGTAATGCGATGAGTCGAGAACCATATCCTCAAAGTTGGACTCTTTGCCTGCTTGTTTGGCTCCTAAGTACAAAAGTGCTCGTTGGCTGAGCAATAATTCACAAGTTATTTTAGGGCAAATCGAATCGAGGTAGGGCGAGTAATCTTTTACTTTAATTCCGACCCAGGGCAGAGGTTGATGCCAACCATCTTGTTCATAAGTGCAAAGACCAATTTTTTGGATGTTACTCCATTTTAAAACCCAACCCCCTTTGTAAAAGTGCTGCTGAAAATGAGTCGGGGTAAGTGTGAACATCACTCGGCTGCGCAGCATCAAATAGTAGCCAGTTCCCAGAAGCGCAATACTGCAAAAAGCACCCACGATCAGTAACTTTGGATTGTCACTGTAGAGCGAAACGATCAAGCAAATGAAGCCTAAAATAATGGCGAGGATACGGTACGAGCGAGTGAATGAAGGCAAAGAGAAATTACTAAGGTGACGAGTGTCCATAGGTAACACCAAGTTTTCATATTTTTGTCTGGATGGATAACCAGTGTATATGACCCTGAATTGATAAGTCGATGTTTAAATAATAGACGCTAGTAGACAATATCGGTATTTTTCGTCGACTTTCGACGCTTCACTCTACAAATAGCTCCTGTTTTTTGGTATAAATCGCGCTTCAAATTTTCACCACTGCGAAAAGAGCAGTGAACTGGAGAAATATTCAATGAGACTTGCTCATAAGCGTAAGGTGCAGGCTAAACTGCAGAAACGCACTAAAGCGGCTGTAGTTAAAGCAGTGGCAACGCCGAAAAAAGCGAAGCCTGTCGCAGAGAAAGTTGTAGCAGAAAAAACTGTAGCAGCAAAACCAGCGGTAGAGAAAGCAGTAGCAGCAACTAAAGAAGTTGCAGTAGCACTGACTCCTAAGCAACAACAAGTTCTAGACATCGTTGTTAGCAATGCTGAAGGCATTAACCCTAAAGGTATCGGCCTAGAAGCTGGTCAAGAAGACGCGAAAGCAGCTTCATGGGCAACAGGCGCATTGAAAAAACTTCTTGAAGAAAACCTAGTAGCGAAAGAGCAGCTAGCAGGTAACAAGGTTATCTACAAAGCTATCTAATCCTGTGGGATTACATTCGCTTCGTTAAGTTTTTAAGCCTCGATTTTCGAGGCTTTTTTGTATCTGGCACATTATGCCAAGTCCGAGCCCAAATCCAAGCCTAAACCTAGGCTCTATAATCTCAATTCCAATTCGATATACGGCTTAACTGATTAGTGTTGTCTCGTGTCAGAGCTTCGAATCAGCAAGCACTAAATTAGGGCGTTAGCTAGGTAGATCAAGAGAGCAAAGCCTTGATTTTTTCCCTAAAATACAGCAATGAATAGAGCTTCATCACGAAATGGCAATCAATTGTTAAGAGTATTTAATTATTAATACTTAGGTATTTATCAATACGCATTGCCTTGGTGAATATCCAAACTCCTTTGAAATCGACACTATTCAATCATCTCCTACGTAGTTCTACTTAATCCTTTGGTCTAATACGTAACTTTGTTAACGCCATGCGTGCGTGCTCTCCCTGATATCTTGTTGCCTCATCACGGTGCACTCTTATGTTGAATCATAAAAAATGCTCATAGAAAGAGTGTTAACCCAACAAAGGACGTGAACATGAGTCTCATTTCTAACTCCCTCACACGAGTTTTTAAAAACGTTGCAGTAACTGCTGCGGCTTGTTTAGCTTTGGTCGCTACTGGTGCTACAGCCGCTGATAAGGTTTACCGTTTAAAACTTGCGGAAACTTGGGGACCAAACTTCCCAGTTTTCGGTGATGCAACCAAAAACATGGCGGCGATGGCTGAGAAGATGTCGAATGGTCGACTGCAAATCAGAATCGATTCAGCAAACAAACACAAAGCACCTCTTGGCGTTTTTGACATGGTTAAGTCTGGTCAATACGACATGGGTCACTCAGGCTCTTACTACTGGAAAGGTAAAGTTCCAAACACTCTTTACTTCACTTCTATGCCTTTCGGTATGACGCCAGCAGAACAATACGCGTGGTTCTATCACGGTGGTGGTATGGAGTTAATGGAGCAGGTTTACTCTCCACATAACTTGATGTCTTTCCCTGGTGGTAACACGGATATCCAGATGGGGGGTTGGTTTCAAAAAGAGATCAACAGCGTTGAAGATCTACAAGGTCTGAAAATGCGAATCCCGGGCTTTGCAGGCGAGATTCTTGCTGAGCTAGGTGCTAAACCGACGAACATTGCCCCAGGTGAACTTTACACGTCTCTAGAGCGTCGCACGATTGATGCACTAGAGTGGGTAGGTCCATCGCTGGATTTACGAATGGGCTTCCACAAAATCGCGCCTTACTACTACACAGGTTGGCACGAGCCGGGTTCAGAGCTTCAATTCCTAGTGAACAAGCGTACATGGAACAAGCTGCCTGAAGACCTACAAGAAATCTTACGTGTTGCAATGCGTACTGCGGCTTACGACATGTACACACAAGCAACGCACGAAAGTGGTAAGAACTGGGTTTCAATGAAGACAGAATACCCAGATGTACAAGTGAAAGATTTCCCACCAGAGGTTATGGCTGCATTGAAAGAAGCAAATGATCGCCTATTAGCTAAGCATGCTGAGAAAGATGAATTAGCAAAAGAGATCCAAGCTTCACAAGCAAGCTACCTAGAACAAGTTCGTTCATGGACGGATATTTCACACAGAGCTTATTTAAATAGCCAAGCGAAATAGTCGACATTTGTTGAACTAAAGATAAATGAACCCAAAGCTTTTCTTACTAGGTAACTGAGAGTGAGTAAGCGGCGGGTTCATTCAAATCATAATAATTAAGCAGGATAAATCCTGTATACGATCCCAAGAACCCTTTCTATGTCGTGAATCTGGTTAGCGCTACTCGTTTTAGCTGCACTAACTCAATACGCGATGTCTTTTCAAATTCCATGGAGTCGGGAATGCGAAGTCTAATTTATATTGAACGCCTGTTTAATCGTATCGGTGATGCACTGGGATGGCTTTCCAGTATGTTGTTTATTTTACTTATCGCTAACGTCGTGTATGACGTTGTCATGAGATATGCCTTCAACGATGTCTCAATCGCCTTTCAAGAGATGGAATGGCACCTTTTCTCAGCCGTATTTCTGTTAGGTGTTCCTTATGCCATCAAAGCGGGTGGGCATGTTCGAGTTGATGTGTTTTACGAGCAGCTGAGTTTTAAAGCTCAAGCCATTATTGATTTGCTTGGCACGGTTGTCTTCCTGCTTCCGTTTTGTTTGTTGGTGGCTTGGTTTGGTATCGATGTTGCTAAAGAGAGTTATGAGTTGGGTGAGACCTCAGGCGATCCCGGTGGTTTGCCTTATCGTTGGATCATCAAAGCTATGATCCCGCTGTCATTCTTCTTAATGGCGCTCAGTGGCGTGGGTTTGATCCTGCATTCACTGAACAAGATTTTTAATCCGCACCTTATCCACGCAAATAATATTCACACAAAGAATTAGTAGAGGCTGACATGATTGGAATAGTAATGTTTTTTGTCGCCTTGTTTGCACTTTTACTTGGCTTCCCAGTAGCGTTTACCTTTGGCGGTATCGCATTAATCTTTGGTGTTTGGGCTGAGGGCATTGAGATGTTTGCCTTCATGCCATATCGAATTCAATCGATCATGGAAAATACGGTGCTGATGGCCGTTCCATTGTTTGTTTTCATGGGGCTTGTTCTACAGAAGACCAAGCTTGCTGAGCAGTTGCTTGAGTCTATGGGCAGATTGTTTGGTGGGGTTCGTGGTGGTATCGCAATTTCGACGGTATTAGTAGGATCATTGCTTGCCGCTTCTACTGGCGTGGTTGGTGCTTCTGTTGTTGCTATGGGACTTATCTCCCTACCTGTAATGCTCAAGTACAATTACGACAAAGGCTTAGCCTGCGGCACTATTTGTGCGTCTGGTACGCTAGGGCAGATCATTCCACCCTCCATCGTATTGATTCTATTGGGTGATGTTCTAGGTGTTCCAGTAGGCGACTTGTTCCAAGCGGCGATTTGGCCGGGCGTGATGCTGGTCGGCGCGTACATCGTTTATATCTTGATATACGCAAAGCTACACCCTGAAGCGGCTCAACCTATTGAACGTGATGACTCCATCAGCCGTAAGCAGGAAGTGTTTAATGCACTGAAAGCGATTCTTCCGCCTCTAGCGTTAATCATTGTTGTACTGGGCTCTATCTTCGCAGGTGTTGCTACGCCAACAGAGTCAGCCGCATTAGGTGGCGCGGGTGCGATGATACTTGCACTGCTTTACGGTCAATTTAGTTGGTCGATGGTGTACGAGGCGTCGAAAGAGACGGTGAAAGTAACGGCGATGGTATTTGCTATCTTGTTGGGTGCAACGGCATTCTCAATGGCGTTTACCTACACTGGTGGCGACTATCTGGTTGAAGAGTGGATGCTACAACTGCCAGGTGAAAAATGGGGCTTCCTGATCATTACCATGCTGGTGATTCTGATTCTGGGTTTCTTCATCGACTTCGTAGAGATCTGTTTCATCATCGTGCCGATCATTGCGCCAGTTGCTGAACTGATGGGCATCAACATGACATGGTTCGCTATCCTTATTGCGATGAACCTACAAACTTCCTTCTTAACGCCGCCATTTGGTTTTAGTTTGTTCTATTTAAAAGGCGTAGCACCGAAAGGCGTGACGACTAAGGACATCTACCGAGGTGTGATGCCGTTCATTCTGATTCAAATCCTCGTACTTGGATCACTTCTCGCTTTCCCATCTTTCTATGGAATGTGAGTGAAGCCAAGAATGTGAATGATATGTTTCGACGGCTATCTATAAATTGCTAAAGTAAAACGGCTTATTGATGTTCAGTAAGCCGTTTTTTGTGAGGGAAAGGAATGCCTCTAAAAGCCAAGCTGATTTTGCTGACGTTGCTCCCGTTGCTGCTGGTAACGGCGAGTATTAGTTGGATCTCGCTGCACCAGACTAAGACGTTAGGCGCTAAAGAAGTCGAGATCTTTAGAGACAGCCTAATCAAGTCGCGTGAAAACGCCCTCAAAGACACGGTTGATCTCGCGTTCGACGCCATAGAACACGTCTATAACGATCCAAATATCCAAGAAGCCCAAGCCAAAAAAAAAGTTCGAACCATATTGTCTAAACTTAGATATGGCTCTGATGGGTACTTCTTCGCATACGATCGCCTCGGGACCAACTTGGTTCATCCAATTCAGCCAGAATTGATAGGCCAAAACCTACTCCAACTGCAAGATGAAGATGGCGATTTTCTGATAGAGGCTCTGTTAAGAGAAGCGCAAACCGGAGGCGGGTTTCACCAGTATTTGTGGCAAAAACCGTCGACGGGTGAGGTGGTGTCTAAGCTGAGCTACGCCGCTTGGTTAGAGCGTTGGGACTGGATGATTGGCACCGGCTTGTATATTGAAGACGTACACCAAGAAGTGGCTTCGATGCAGGCTGCGATAAATAAGAATATTGAAACCACGTTCTTTTCGATTGTGGTGATTTTGAGCGTAACGGTCGCGGTCATCATCGTGCTGACCTTGGCTATTAACATGCATGAACATCGGATTGCTGATAACAACTTAAAGGAGCTGGCGCATAAGACGGTGATGTTCCAAGAAGACGAGAAGAAGCATCTAGCGCGTGAGTTGCATGATGGTATTAACCAATTATTAGTGTCGAGTCGTTGCCATTTGGAACTGCTCGGTAATAAGCTACAAAATGAAGACCTTAAAGCACATTTGAATAAGTCGCAGCATTCACTGATGCGAGCGATCGAAGAAGTGAGGCACATCTCGCATCAACTTCGTCCAAGTTCATTGGATGACATAGGCTTAGAAGCGGCATTGTCTTCATTACTGTTAGATTTTCAGGCGCACTCGGGCATAGAAGTCGAGACCATGTTTGCTACTCAACCTGGTAAGTTAAAATCAGAGGCGGCGACGACCCTATATCGAGTCGTGCAAGAGTCGCTGAATAATATAGAAAAACATGCACAAGCGACCAAAGTAACGGTTATCGCTCAGCAAATTGGTAATGTGTTGCAACTACTGATTCAAGATAACGGTGTCGGTTTCAACACCTATAAAGCGATGGAAAAACGAGGGATCGGGCTGCGTAACATGAGAGAGCGAGTGGAGTTCATCGGTGGTGACTTTGAATTGATGAGTGAGATTGGCCTCGGAACGGAAATTACAGTGTTACTGACACTAGAGGGATTAATGAATGAGTGAAGTTATTCGAGTTGTGATTGCTGATGATCACCAAGTGGTACTGGATGGCTTTATGGCGAGATTGGAACTCGAGCCAGATATTAGCGTGATAGGTACGGCCAGCAATGGACTAGAAGCGGTAGAGGTCGTTAAGTCTCTGCGCCCTGATGTGGTGTTGATGGATATCAGCATGCCTATCATGAATGGCATTGATGCCACCCATCTGATTAAAGAAGAAGACCCAGAAGCCAAGGTCCTGATGCTGACCATGCATAACAACCGTGAATACATCATGAAGGTGATGCAGTCGGGTGCTGTCGGTTACATGTTGAAAGAGATTTCGGCTGAAAAAATGGTACAGGCAATCAAAACGGTCAATCAAGGATCGACCTATTTCTGTGAAAAAGTCACGCAGAATTTGTTTACTCAGCCGATTACTCCCACGCCATCTGTCAAGAATCCATTGAGCAGACGTGAAGAGGCTGTGCTGAAATTAGTCGCAAAAGGGGAGAGCAGTAAAGAGGTCGCAAAGGCGCTGAATATCAGCTATCGAACGGTAGAAACCCATAGGCAAAATATTAAGCATAAGCTCGATATTCACTCTACGGCAGAGCTTGCTAAATATGCGGTCAGCTCCGGGCTTGTGGACTGATCTTACGCTAAATAACGTTAAATGTGTAATTTAATTACTAAATGTGTAATTTACGCCTCCTTTATGGAGGTTTTTTTAGTATTTTTGCGACAGGTTGATATTCTTCTTTTCGAAATTTAAGCGCCGAATGCAATGTTGCAAACTGTGCGCTGCAAATTAGAGGGGAAGCATGGAGCCTGTAAAAGATAGGTATAGTATTGAAAATACCGATTATACAGTAGGACAAGATAACGTTCAGAAATGGGGTTTTGATGTTCATAACCCAGTATTTGGAATCAGTGCAGGGGCGATCATTATCTTCCTGTTGGCACTTCTAGTCGCAGACCCTGAAACCGCAAAAGCGGCGCTTGATGGAATCAAATGGAAAGTCATTGGTAACTTCGATGGTTTCTTCATGTGGGCAGCAAACATCTTCGTAATTTTCTGTTTTGCCCTCATTGTCTCCCCGTATGGCAAGATACGTATTGGTGGCAATGATGCCAAAGCAGAGCACTCAAACCTATCTTGGATGTCGATGTTATTCGCCGCAGGAATGGGTATTGGCTTAATGTTCTGGGGTGTTGCTGAGCCAGTAGCTTATTTCACTGGCTGGTATGAAACACCACTAGGTGTTGAAGCTTACTCTCCTGAAGCGGCGAAGTTGGCTCTTGGTGCAACCATCTACAACTGGGGTCTGCACGGTTGGGCGATTTACGCGGTTGTTGCTCTAGCCCTCGCTTTCTTCACATTCAATAAAGGCTTACCGCTTTCTATTCGCTCAATTTTCTACCCACTATTAGGTGATAGAACTTGGGGCTGGTTTGGTCATATTGTTGATATCGTTGCGGTATTGGCAACACTATTTGGCCTTGCAACATCATTGGGCCTAGGCGCACAACAAGCGACCAGTGGTATTAACCATGTGTTTGGTACCGATGGTGGTATTGGCATGCAGCTAGTTGTTATCGCAGTGGTTACTTTCTTAGCAACAATGTCAGTCATTCGCGGCATTAACGGTGGTGTAAAGGTTCTGAGTAACATCAATATGTTGGTTGCTTTGGGTTTACTTATCTTTGTGACGATCGCTGGTGGTATGGCGGGTCTTAAAGCAATCCCAACCGCGCTAATGGGCTACATTGAAAACTTCATTCCCTTAAGCAATCCTCACGGTCGTGATGACGAAACGTGGATGCAAGGTTGGACGGTATTCTACTGGGCGTGGTGGATGTCTTGGTCACCATTCGTAGGCATGTTCATCGCTCGTATCTCTAAAGGTCGAACGATTCGTGAATTCATCGTTGCTGTATTGTTCATCCCAACGACAGTAATCATCATCTGGATGGCTATTTTCGGTGGCATCGCGATTGATCAAGTGGCGAACAAGGTGGGCGAGATTGGTGTGAATGGTCTGCAAGATATTACACTTTCTCTTTTCCATACTTACGATGCTCTGCCAATGAGCTCTGTGCTTTCAGTGGTATCGATTGGTTTGATTATGGTGTTCTTTATCACCTCTTCTGATTCAGGCTCATTGGTTATCGATAGCATTACCTCTGGCGGTAAAGTGGATGCACCGGTTCCACAACGTGTATTTTGGGCGTTGATGGGCGGCGCGATTGCAGCGGTTCTACTATGGGTTGGTGGTACGGAATCTATTCAAGCACTGCAAGCTGGAACGGTATCGATGGCGCTACCATTTGCCTTCATATTATTGCTTATGTGCCTAAGCTTATTGCTAGGTTTACGAACTGAAAATCAATTGGTTAAGCACCAAAATGCTTTGAGTTAAAAGTATTTTTGATAAAAAGGTCGACAGGGTCGACCTTTTTTTCGTCATAAACTTGAGTAATTACGTGAATATTGTTTGAAATTCCATCGAACCGATTCTAGTTTACTGAAAACAACAAGTTAACCTGCTAAACTTCAGACATCCAAGTATTTGAATTATTGTGACAACAGCTTGTACTACTTGGATCGTAGGTTCGAGTTTGTAATTAAGTCGCAGGTAAGTAAGGAATACGAGGTCAATAGACCCTAATAGAATTCCGTAGAGAGGGATGATGACTAAAGGTATAGATAAATACAGTATCGACAGTACGGATTACACTGTCGGTCAAGATAACGTCCAAAAATGGGGTTTTGATGTTCATAACCCAGTATTTGGTATTAGTGCGGGACTTATCGCTTTGTTCCTGATCGGTGTTCTTATTACAGATACCGCTTCAGCAAAGGCTGCGCTAGATGGCGTTAAAGGCCAGATTATCAATTCGTTTGATTGGCTTTTCATCTGGTCGGGTAATATTTTCGTAATTTTCTGCTTAGGTTTGATTGTTTCTCCGTACGGCAAAATCCGCCTTGGTGGTGTTGATGCGACGGCAGATTACTCATTCTTCTCTTGGCTATCGATGCTGTTTGCCGCAGGTATGGGTATCGGCTTGATGTTCTGGAGTGTGGCAGAGCCAGCGGCTTACTTCACGGGTTGGTTTGAAACTCCGTTAGGTGTTGAACCAAACACACCAGAAGCTGCAAAACTGGCATTGGGCGCAACCATGTATCACTGGGGTCTACACCCTTGGGCGATTTATGGCGTAGTAGCACTGTCACTTGCGTTTTTCTCTTACAACAAGGGATTGCCTCTTTCTATCCGTTCTATCTTTTACCCAATTTTAGGTGATAGAGCTTGGGGCTGGGCAGGTCACATTGTTGATATTCTTGCTGTACTTGCAACGCTATTTGGTCTGGCGACATCGTTAGGTCTTGGTGCACAACAAGCGGCAAGTGGTATTCAGCATGTATTCGGCATTGAAGCGGGCTTAGGTCTGCAAGTTATTGTGATTACAGCGGTGACTTTATTGGCGGTAGTATCAGTACTTCGTGGTATTGATGGTGGCGTTAAAGTTATCAGTAACATCAACATGTTGGTGGCTTTCCTACTGCTTATCTTAGTGGCTCTAATCGGCTACGCGGTGACTTTAGGTTCTATCCCAACGACATTGATGGCATACATTGAAAACATCATTCCGTTGAGTAACCCTCACGGTCGTGAAGATGAAACGTGGATGCACGGTTGGACTGTATTCTACTGGGCTTGGTGGATCTCATGGTCTCCATTCGTAGGTATGTTTATCGCACGTGTTTCTAAAGGTCGTACCGTTCGTGAGTTCATCACAGCAGTACTGATTGTACCGACTACAGTGACTATCATTTGGATGTCAGTATTCGGTGGCATGGCGATTGACCAAATCGTGAATAACGTTGGTATTCTTGGTCAAGACGGCCTAACAGATGTATCACTAGCAATGTTCCAAATGTTTGATGCACTGCCGTTCGGGACTCTGCTTTCAATCATTGCGGTTGTATTGGTTCTAGTCTTCTTCATTACATCGTCTGACTCAGGCTCTCTAGTAATCGACAGCATCACCGCGGGTGGTAAAGTTGATACGCCTGTGCCTCAACGTGTGTTCTGGGCGTTCCTAGAAGGTGCTATTGCTGTTGCTCTATTGTGGGTTGGTGGTACTGAAGCAGTACAAGCTCTACAAGCGGGTGCAATCTCTACAGCATTGCCATTCACCATCATTCTATTACTGATGTGTGTGAGCTTGCTAATGGGTATGCGTACAGAAAAGCGCTAGGCTTTTAAGCTGAAATCTACTGCAATTTATACGCAGTAGAGTGGTAAATAATATGAAGGCAGAAGAGGAAACTCTTCTGCCTTTTTTGTTTCTTCTTTACCGTGTTTTCTTGTCTCTTTTTAACATGTGAAGTGCGATAAAAATACTAATAACCGTAGAGATAATGCCGCCTTAAATTTGGCGACAAGCCAAGGAATTGACATTAGGTAAGCTTATGGTTTGCTTAAAATTATATTCCGATATTAAATTATAAAATTGCTCGAATTTAATACTGATATTGGGTAGTATGCGCGGGATTTCCCACCACTCGTGAAACTTTGACATGAAACTAACACTAAAGCAGAAGTTGATAGGTGCTAGCCTATCTGCTGTTGTCGTTATGGCTACAGCGTTGACTTGGTTATCAGCAAACCAATTATTTGAACAGACTCGTAATGGCGTATACCTACGAGCTGAAAGCGTATCTGAAGCAGCATCTGAAGGTATTAAAAACTGGATTGATATCCGTACTGATATCGCATCAGCATTTAATGACTTTTCACGAGAGGATGATGTTGTTCCTTTCCTTAGACAAGCTCGTGTAGCGGGTGGCTTTGACGATATCTTTTTAGGTACTCCAGAAGGTGGAATGTACCGTTCACATCCTGAACGTAATCGTGCAGATTACGATCCTCGTCAACGTCCTTGGTACCAAGAAGCAAACGCTGCAGGTAAGCAAATCATTACTACGGCTTACCAAGATGCAATCACCAAAGCACTTCTAGTAACGATCGCAGAACCTGTTCGCCACAACGGCCAACTTGTTGGTGTTGTTGGTGCAGACGTACTGATCGACCAGTTGGTTAACGATGTAATCAGCCTTGATGTTGGTGACAACGCTTACGCAATGCTAATTGATGCCTCTGACGGCACATTCCTAGCACACCCAGATTCAGCACTAAGCTTGAAGCCGGTAAGCCAGCTTTCAAACGATATCTCTATGCCTATCATCGAAAACGCAGTGCGTACGGGTAGCATCGAGATCATCAAAGAGCGCGGCGCAGACAAGCTGCTTTACTTCACGAAGGTGCCTAACACTAACTGGATCTTCGCGGTTCAGATGGACAAAGCAACAGAAGAAGCGAACCACTCAACGCTACTTACTCAGCTGATCATCACTGCTGTCATTATTACGCTCATCGTAATCGTACTTGTGTCTTGGTTAGTAAGCTTCCTATTCCGCGACCTAAACCGCGTTTCAGCAGCACTTGAAGAAATTGCTTCAGGTGAGGGCGATCTTACTCAACGCCTTGAGCCTAAGAGCGACGACGAAATTGGTCAGCTTGCAGCAAACTTCAACCGTTTTGTGGGCAACATGCACACCATGGTGATCAAGCTAAGCGAAGTATCTGCTGCGCTGGGCAACCAAGCGCGTCAAACGGCTTCTCAAGCTGAAGAACGTAGTGCTCGTATCCAAATGCAACAAGACGAGATCAACATGGTAGCAACAGCCGTTAACGAAATGGCTGCAGCAACACAAGAGATCGCAGGTAACGCAGACCACACTGCACAGAACTCATCTGAAGCGGTTGGCGCGTGTGAGCACGGTACTGGTCAAGTGACACAGACTCAAAGCTCTATCCAAAACCTGGCTCAAGAAGTTCAAATCGCAACCAACGTGATTCTAGAACTTGAAGAGCACGGCAACAGCATCAACGCTATCTTGTCTAACATTCAAGGTATTGCAGAACAAACAAACCTACTTGCACTTAACGCCGCTATTGAAGCAGCACGTGCCGGTGAGCAAGGTCGTGGTTTCGCAGTAGTAGCGGATGAAGTTCGAGTTCTGAGCCAACGTACACACGGTTCAACGCAAGAAATTCAACAAACGATTGAGTTGCTGCAAGGTACAACAGGCAAAGCGGTTAACATCATGAACGATAGCCGTACTCTTGCTGAAACCAGTGTTGATGACGCGAACTCAGCGGCTGCAAGCCTAACGCAAATCCATGCTGCTGTTGAACGCATCAGCGACATGGCAACACAGATTGCTTCTGCTGCAGAAGAGCAAGCGTCAGTAACGTCTGAGATTACTCGTAACACTGAAGGAATCCGTGACGTATCTAACGAGCTAGCAGACGAAGCGCACCAAGCTGCAGAGCAAGCTGCTCAGTTATCTGAACTGTCTCACGAGCTAGAAAGCGAAATCAGCCGCTTCAAGCTGTAAGCGAAGCCAATATAACAAAGCCCCGACCTAGGTTGGGGCTTTGATGTATCTGTACAATCTAGACTAACGAGTTATTTAAACTCAAATTTGCCCTTCATGATTGCCCAGTGGCCCGGGAATGAACATAGGAAAGAGTAGTCGCCACCGGCTGTCATTTTCTCTGTGCTGAAAGTGATTGAGGTTGACTCGCCACCACCGATAACACGAGTGAAGGCGTAAACGCGGCTGTCGTCAGGTTTTACGTAGTTATTGTCGATACCTGCCGACATACCATCGATGCCCACTGCTTGTAGCGACGCAGTGTCTGTTATAACGACGTTGTGACCCATTGATTGGGCTGGCATAGAACCAGTATGGTTTAGCGTCAGCTTCACTTCTTTACAGCTCGCTGGAACGCTTAATGTGTCAGTTGAAAATTTCATTTGATCACTAGCATCAATCGATACTTCACATTCCGAGCTCGCTTGAGCGGTAAAGCTAGCACCTACAAGCGCTATCGTTGTTGCGATTAATCGTAAAGACATACACTGTTCTCCATTATTTTAGGGGGAGGTTATTCCATGAGATTGATCAATACGTATTATCCTAGAAAGATGATCATAGTAATGTGCTACGACTTGAATTATGCGCAACTCGTTACTTATAAATGGTAAGTTTTTGTAGGAAAGGGCAAAACTAATCAGCGCATGAACAACCGTTTAGGGGGGAATGGTTGCTCGAGACTAGAATCACAGACACAAAAAAGCCCGAGTATAAACTCGGGCTTTGAATGGTTTTCTTTATAACTTATGAGGAGCTAGATTGCCTGACGAAGTTGGAAGTAACGTCCTTCTTCGTTTAATAGCGCTTCATGAGAACCGTGTTCAACAATCTCGCCTTGTTCAATCAGAACGATAGAATCCATCGACTCTAGACCAATCAAACGGTGAGTGATGAAGATAACCGTCTTGCCTTCAAAGTGCTTCTCGAACAGCGTCATGATGCTGTGTTCTGTTTGCTTATCTAAGCCTTCTGTTGGCTCATCGAGAAGCAGGATAGGGGCATCATGAAGAATCGCACGTGCGATGCCAATACGGCGCTTCTCACCACCAGATAGTTGACGACCACCGTCACCTAACCAGCTATCAAGTGCGTTATTCTCAAGCAGCTTTTCTAGACCAACGTCTTTTAGGATATTCGCTAAGTGATCATCGGTCGCTTCTGGTCTTGCAATCAACAAGTTGTCACGCAAAGTACCATTTAGAATGTCGACACGTTGGCTTACTACACTGATTGATTCACGAAGCTGCGATTCGTTCCACTGCGTCAGTTCAATACCCGCGATTGATATGTAGCCCTTTTTAGGATCCCAGTAGCGAGTCAGAAGCTGGATCAGAGTCGATTTACCAGAACCCGTTTGACCAACAATCGCAACCTTGTGCGTGGCAGGGATCGTTAGGTCAACAGCGTTCAGAACACTGCGCTCAGAGTCAGGGTAGTTGAACGTCACGTTTGAGAACGTAATATCAAGCGGCTTGTTGATGTCGAGTTTCTCTTCAGCAAACTGAACTTCAGGCTCTGACAGAATAACTTCATTCAAGCGACGAGCAGAAGACAGAGTTTGACCTAAATGCTGGAACGCGCCTGCGATAGGCATCAGCAGTTCAAAACTTGCCATGGTTGCGAATGCCATTAGCGCGATGAACGGGTCTGGTGCATTACCACCCACACCGTCAGCCGCAAGCCAAAGCATAAGAACCAACGTTAAACCGTTGAACAGCATTAGCGCAGCTGAAGCCATACCGGTTAGGTTAGCATTCACAAACTGATTCGCCATCAGCTTTCGTTGCGTTTCTAGAATCGCATTACGGTAACGCTCTTCAGCACCGAACAGAGTTAGCTCGCTGTAGCCTTCAATCCAATCTAGCGTTGTCACACGAAGATCCGCTTTGTTCTGTGTCAGCTCACCACCGTTACGTTTACCCAATTTGTAGAACAAGATTGGCCAAACCAACAGCATGATCAGAAGGATAGAACCTAAGATTAAACCTAGTGAGCTATCGAACCACATTAAGAACAGAGTCAGGAAGAAAATCCCGAACACACCCACCGTCACAGGGCTTACTAAGCGCAAGTACACGTGATCCATCGCGTCGACATCAGCAACCAAGCGGTTCAGAAGATCAGCATCACGAAGGTTTGAAATACGACCTGGGATCAGCGGAGCCAGCTTCTTGAAGAAGAAGATACGCAGATCAGTTAACAATTTGAATGTTGCATTGTGGCTGACAACACGTTCACCCCAACGACCCGCAGTACGGCTCATTGCCAAACCACGTACACCACCGCCCGGTAGCATGTAGTTGAAGGTTTCACGTGCAATCGTAAGACCTGCAACCGCAGAAGCTGAAATGAACCAGCCTGATAGCGTTAACAAGCCAATAGAAGCCGACAGAGTAGCAAAAGCCAATAGCATGCCTAGCGATAGGCCAAACCAATGCTTTTTATAGAGTTTCAGGTAAGGCAGTAAATCACGCATCTAAATTACCCTTATTATCTTGTTGAGCTAAGTTCGCGTTCAGCATCTCTTCAAACAAACCACCCGCAGTTGAAAGCTGAGAGTAATGACCTTGTTCAACCAGACCACCATCGCGCATAACCAGAATATTATCGACCGATTGAAGCGGGGCAAGTTGATGCGTCACAAGCAGGGCAGTGCGGCTTTCAATATTGCTATTGATGCCTTTCATCACGAGCTGTTCGCTACGAGTATCTAGGCTGGCTGTTGGTTCATCTAACAACCAGAACTGGCCATCTTGAATCATTGCGCGAGCTAAAGCCAAACGCTGAGATTGACCAACAGACAGGCCGCCAGAGCGATCAGAAATCATATAATCCAAGCCGTGTTCGTTTACAAACTCGCTAGCAAATGATTGATCAAGTGCATTCTCGACAACTTGATCAGCGATATCGTGCTTACCTAGAGTGACGTTGTCATGAATGCTGCCGTGCAGTAGCAACGGGTTTTGACCAACCCAGCTAATGGTTTTACGCCAAGAGGCCAAGTCGAGTTCACGCAATTCAATACCATTGATTTTCAAGCTTCCTTCATAAGGCATGAAACCAAGAATAGCGTTGATCAAACTTGTTTTACCTGCACCACTTGGGCCAACTAACGCAGTCGATTGGCGAGTGTTAAGCGCGAACGAGATAGGACCAACCAGTTGAACACCTTCAGGGCTCAATACTTTCAGATCTTGAGCTTCAATATTGATGCCTTGAGCCGGGTCTAACTGAGTGTCGCCTGATTTAACTTTAGTGATGTCTGTTTCTAGGAACTCGACAATACTTTCCGCTGCGCCAACCGCTTGTTGTTTCGCATGGTAGAAAGTACCTAAATCACGCAGAGGTTGGTAAAACTCTGGCGCCAAGATAAGGATAAACAAACCTGCGAATAGCGTAATGCCAACGCCGTAGTGGCCGAAGTTAAGCTCGCCGATGTAAGTGAAACCAAAGTAAACCGCCGTCATCGCGATAGAGATAGACGTGAAGAACTCAAGTACCGCAGAAGACAAGAAAGCGATTTTTAACACATCCATGGTACGCGTTCTGAACACTTCAGATGCACCTTTCAATACTTCTGTTTCAGCGTTGGTGCGATCAAATAGACGGATAGTCGTCATTGACTGCAAACGGTCGTAAAAGTGACCTGAAAGACGCTGCAGCGCTTTGAAGTTTTTACGGTTTGCATCGGCCGCTTTCATACCAACAAGTGCCATGAACATCGGCACCAGTGGAGCAGTAATCAAGAAGATCAGTCCTGCTGCCCAGTTTACTGGGAACACCACAACTAAAATAATGAATGGAATCATTACCGATAAAGACATCTGAGGTAAGTAACGAGAGAAGAAGTCTTGCATGTCTTCTACTTGTTCTAGCAACAGCGTTGCCCACGTACCGGCAGGTTTGCCTTTAATGTAAGCAGGGCCTAACTCACGTAACTTATCAAGGATGAGTTGCCTTATATAGACCCGGATTTGTTCACCACAGCGATAACCTGCGATTTCACGTCCCCATGTACAGCCAGCACGGCCAACGACCGATAGTGCCAAGCCTGCGAAATGACCAACCAGTTCAGATTTATCGACATTTTCGATGATCAGCTGGTGAAGAATAGAGGCGAGAAGAGCTGCTTGAGCAATTAAGAACACGCTTGAAAGTACGCCAAGGCTAATCGCAATCATAAGCCAGCGTTTCGCTAACTTACTCTGTTGCTTAAGCCACTTGTTCAAGCTGCGTTGTTTTTTCTTATCCATTATGAAGGCTTAATGATAATTATTATTTGTTGAGGGCGGCTAGTATACAAAAGAAAGCCCAGTGGATATACCACTGGGCTCTAGGGATTTACAACAAAATGTGATGACGCCCTGCATCTACTGAGGCGAGAGCACCGATAATCAAATCTGCAATCTCAGATTTACTTATCGTTAAGGCCATCTAGGAAGCGTTCAGCATCCAGTGCAGCCATACAACCTGTGCCAGCAGAAGTGATTGCTTGGCGGTAGTTGTGGTCCATTACATCACCCGCAGCGAACACGCCAGGGATGCTGGTTTGTGTTGCGTTACCTTCAAGACCAGACTGAACGATGATGTAGTCATCTTTCATGTCGACTTGGCCCTTGAAGATTTCAGTGTTTGGTTGGTGACCGATAGCAATGAATGCGCCCATTACCTCGATGTCTTCTGTCTTATCAGACTGAGTATCTTTGATACGAACGCCCGTTACGCCCATATCGTCGCCCAGAACTTCGTCTAGCGTGCGATCAGTGTGAAGAACAATGTTGCCGTTCTCTACTTTGTCCATTAAACGCTTCACTAGGATCTTTTCAGCGCGGAACGTGTCACGGCGGTGAACTAGGTGAACTTCAGATGCGATGTTAGATAGGTAAAGTGCTTCTTCAACAGCGGTGTTACCACCACCTACAACCGCTACTTTCTGGTTGCGGTAGAAGAAACCATCACACGTCGCACAAGCAGAAACGCCACGGCCTTTGAATGCTTCTTCAGACTCTAAACCTAAGTACTTAGCTGATGCGCCCGTTGAGATGATCAATGCATCACATGTGTACTCACCAGAATCGCCTTTAAGACGGAAAGGGCGGTTTGATAGATCGACTTCGTTAATGTGGTCGAACAGGATCTCTGTTTCAAAGCGCTCTGCGTGCTCTTTCATGCGATCCATCAGTGCTGGGCCTGTTAAACCTTCAGCATCACCCGGCCAGTTTTCTACTTCAGTTGTGGTTGTAAGCTGACCACCTTGCTGCATACCGGTAACCAGTACAGGGTTTAGGTTTGCACGAGCAGCGTAAACTGCAGCTGTATAGCCAGCAGGGCCAGAACCAAGAATCAATAAATTACAGTGCTTTACGTCGCTCATGAGGACTCCGAAATTGAAATTGTTTTAATTTATAATCGCTTAGGATTGTATGGAAAATATGGAGGCAATAAAAGGTTAAACAAGGGCAGAAGTGTAATTAATCGTTATACGTTAGAACATAACCGAACTAAATGATGGTCTTGTAATCCTGTGTCTTAGATCAATAGCGATAAGTCAAGGAAAGTGCTCTTGCAAACAGCTATGCATATTGCTCACTTTTAGGGCCTTCTTGATCATGGTGTTTCTATAGCAGTATTTACTTTTTTGCGTATACATTGATGAGTAGAAAAACAAGAGAACCTGAATCCTATGTTTTATTTTAAAAAGTTTGCGTTAAAAGACGCTGCAAGAATTCATCAAAATTAGCGTGCAGATAAGCGACCACAAGACGCACTTTTAGTATGAACGGCATGATTACAAACAGGTGTAATGTTGGTTGATACTTGAACTATTGAGTGTTTATCAGTTGTTATTTTTTTGTATGTGTTATTATTGATATTTATATATTGCGCGGAATCATTTGAACTCTATGCAGATTCTAATCCTTTTTATCAATGTGTTTATTGTGTGCCTGAATTCGGTTTTTGCTTCTCCGCTGCAGGTCAGCGGGGAACAATCTGTGTTAGCTAATGAAGCTGTAAGATGGTATGAAATGCCTTTGTTATCTGATCCAGTCGATTTTCCCATATTAAAAAAACACATTGAATCCTCTCCAAGGATTGAAACGATATTTGGTGGTGAAGGGGCGTTTGGGTTGAGAGTTGATTTGGCCAACTACGATATCAAGTCGTCACAACAAATAGTTACACTCCATGCAAACTATTTGGATCAAGGTTGGGGTTACTGGCAATCAACAAATGGTCAAGTAAGGCGAATACTTGATTTTGGCCAATTAAGTAACAAGAGTATCTTGCATCTGCATAGGCAAAGCTTCCCGTTAATATTGAATGCGGAGGAATCTGGAACACTTTGGCTCTACTTGGAAGCAAAGAAATTTCCAAAGGCAGTTAACTTCACTCTTCAACCTGAATATCCATTTTATATTCACGTTTTCCGCAACAATACGCTCACATTAGCTTCTATTACTGTCATGCTAACGTTGGGAGTTTTCGCTCTTTTTTGTTACTTTCAAACTAAACATCCAGTCACACTGGCTTGTGCTGGTTATGTTGGGCTACATGGCCTGGGATGGTTCGCCGCTTCAGGCGCTTGGGGGTACTTATTACCAAGCCAAAGCTGGAACCCAGTTTATTTTGGAATGGTATTGTTTCCGTTTGCGGTTGCTTTTTCTTGCTATTACACAAGATTATTGTTTGGATTTCCGCAGCATTTTATTCGTATTAATCTTACCTTTCAGGCCTTTAGTTGGCTGTGTGTCATTATCGGGTTTATTAATGTCTTTGCCCCGTTTTCGTTGACTTTTGTTATGTCCCATTTAATTGCGGCAATCTGGGTGCCGACAATGATAGTGACTGGCGTATTGATGGTTTATCAACGAAACTTTGTCGCTAAATATTATTTGATCGGTGGTCTTTGTTATGGCACGGCTTTGGTATATTACATTTTTGCGCATTTTGCACCATTGCCGACTCAGAGATCGACAGAAGTCATCGTTGTTGTTGCATTAGCAATAGATTGTACCTGCATTTTATTGTCACTGACTGAATGGTTGCGGATTCAACAACATCAACATCAGAAAACCTATATCCAGTCGAGGGTGGATAGTTTAACGGGGCTTGGAAACCGGCTGGATTTTAATGATGCGAGTAAACAATTAGTACATCATTCCTATTGTATCGTCTTCATCGATTGTGATGGCCTTAAATCGATTAATGATACTTATGGTCATGATGAAGGGGATCGCTTTTTAGAATACACCAGCCGCATGATGCGAGAAAAATTTACAGACCTTGGAATGGTTTATCGAGCTGGTGGCGACGAATTTATCTGGTTGTTGAAAGTGGATAAAGAGAAACAAGTTGAGGCTCTCTATTCTCAGGTTGAGCTTAGAGTGACTCAGGTGGAAGAGCAAATTCGCAGTGCTGATTGGCCTCAGTCTGGCCTCAGTTTTGGAAGCGCATCTAGTTTTGAATGTGTCAATTTTTCTGAGTGTTTGAGCTTAGCTGACCAGCGAATGTACCAGCAGAAGCGCTCGAAGAACGGTTTTAAAAATCAGTCCAGTGAAATTGAGTGTTAGCTAAATTCCCTATTTTCTAAGTGAATCGTTTTAAGTCTAGTTAACTTATTTTCGTTTTGACTTTTGGTGTAAATGTCACCAAAGGTGGCTCTTTTAGCAACCAACCTTTCAAGCTTGCTTACCCTCTCATCTGTTTTGTGTAGAACATTCCCAATCTTTATAGTCGCCTATTTTTAACGAATTCTAAGTTAGGACATAAAGGCAGACCATCATATTCCAAATAAACGCATCATTTATAATTGTAGGTTTTATTAGAAAGCACTCTATTTGAGGGCGGTCGAGTTCCCCCCGAACTCGACCTGTTCCAGACGCGCAAGCAAAGGCGTTTGGTTTCTGGCTTAGTCATAAATTAACCAATTTCAGTTTGTTGTGTAAATAATCAATAGCTTGGCAACTGATAGGTAGGTCGTATTTTGCTGTGCAAAAGCATAGAAATGAATGATGGCGAGAGTGATGCCTGAGCTCATGCAAGGAGGCTGGCGTATTGAAGCAAAAGGGCTGACACAATATGAAACATGGTTTTCCAGTTAATAATATCGTTAAATTTAAATTTTCAGGGATTTATAACTAGCTAGTGGAGTGTGCTAGTTTTAAGAGTTGGTCATCTTTTATTCTGGTGTTATACACTGCTTTTGATTTTCAAGTTGGATTTAGTGTCTGAATTATTAAATCTGACGGGATAAATGATTGTTTAATGTTGATTTGACAAGATCTTCAAGTATCCTTTATGTAAACAAAACGTTAAATATCGAAAGTAAATTAACAATCATTAAGGAGTCGATGATGTTACATGCTCACGAAAATACCCTACATATTACCCACCTCAGTAACCACGCGGTTGAGGAGTTGTCACCTTCATTCTCTAAGTTACCAAGCACAGAGCATGCGGATGGCCAGTTTCGATTAAGAAGATACTCGGTGGTTCAATTCAGTAATGGACAAGTCGTAGAGCTAGACAAACATAACTTTGTTCAGTCTGAAGACATTAATCACTTTCAAGGTGACGTTGTTCGCCAATTCGAACCAATTGAAGCACCAATCTTAAGCAGCGAAGGCATGCAAGAGATGTGTGAGTTGTTCATTGAAACCAATGGGCTTGAAGACGGACAAGAAATCGAAATCCACCAAATCCGTATTGCTGCCATTTTTGAAGAGACTCAGGTTGCGCCAGAAGGTGTTCACCAAGACGGCTTCGACCACATCGCTTTAATTGGTGTTAACCGCCACAACATTGTGGGCGGCGAAATCATGCTGTACCAAGATAGCCACGAAGCACCGTTCTTCAGAAAAGTGTTAGGCGATGGTGAAGTGGCAATGCTTGCCGACAGTAAGCTTTGGCACAACGCACAGCCGATTCGTACCATAGACCACGGCGAGATGGGCTACATGGATGTGTTTGTATTAACGGCTAAGGATGCGCGTAATGTCCTTCACTCTTAATGATGTGCGCCAACAGTTTAGCGCGTTAGGCCAGTATCATAATGGCAAGCCTGTGACCTTTTTTGATGGGCCGGGTGGCTCTCAGGTGCCTGAAAATGTTTTGGCGTCCATGACGGAATACCTCGGGCACTTTAATTCAAACCTAGGCGGTCATTACTTTTCTAGCCAAAAGACTACAAGCTTAATGCAGCAAGCGAGAGAAGCAGCACAAGCGCTACTCAATACTGAATCTTCTGGCAACGTTGTGTTCGGTGCGAATATGACATCGCTGACCTTCCAACTTAGTCGTGCGATCAGCCGCGACTGGCAAGAGGGCGATGAAGTTATCGTCACGGCTTTAGATCATTATTCGAATGTATCGAGCTGGCAGCAAGCAGCAGACGACAAAGGCGCGATTGTTCGCCAAGTTCGTGTCGACGAATCGGATTGCAGTTTGGATATGGCACATTTTGAGTCACTGCTGAATGAGAAAACCAAACTTGTCGCGGTGACGTTTGCTTCGAACACGACGGGCTCGATTGTTGATATGGCGAAAGTTATCGAGCTTGCACATCAGCATGGCGCGCAGGTTTATGTCGATGCCGTACATTACGCACCGCATCACTTGATCGATGTTCAGCAACTGAATTGTGATTTCTTAGCGTGTTCAGCTTATAAGTTCTTCGGCCCGCATGTGGGCATTGCTTATGTTGCACCTCAATGGCTACACACGTTAAAGCCTTACAAGGTAGAGCCTGCAACCAATATCGGCCCAGGCCGTTTTGAAACAGGTACGCAAAGCTTTGAAGGCCTTGCCGGTGTGATTGCAGCAGTAGATTACTTGGCGCAGTTTGGTGAGCCAACCGACTCATTGCGTTCTCGTTTAGAGCAAAGCTACGCGCTTTATAATAAGCATGAGAGCCAACTGAGTGAGTACTTCCTTAAACGCTTGTCTGATCTCGAAGGGGCAAAGCTTTACGGGAAAACCGAGTTTGACTCGAATCTAAGAACGCCAACATTTGCCATCACCTTTGATAATCACTCTCCAGAGTTTATCGCTAAGAAGCTGGGCGAGCATAATATCTGTGTGTGGAATGGACACTTCTACGCGCTAGGTTTGGTGAAGCAGCTGGGTATCGAAGAGCAGGGCTTGGTGCGTATTGGTTGTATGCATTACAACTCGATTGAAGAGATCGACTTGCTGTTCAATGTGCTTGAAGGGATCTTGCGAAGCCATTAGCAAGCAGTCACTAGCACTTAATAGCTAAAGAATTAGAAAAGAGCATACTTCTCTCATGAACATTGAGTAGGAAGTATGCTCTTTTTCGTTTCACAGCGCTTATTACTTATTTACGTAACGCCAGTGATTCGATTAAGACCGCTTTTAATCAAGACAGCTGCTCAACAATAGCTACACCCACTGCGTGTGCGCTGGTTGGGTTCTGACCTGTAATGACTCGCTCATCAACAATCACAAGCTCTTGCCAAGGTTGAACCTTGTTGAAACGTGCTGCGCTACGAGCAAGCGACTCTTCCAGTAGGAATGGAATGTCGTTGATCGTACCAAAGTCGATCTCTTCTTCACGTGTAAAGCCAGTCACCGATTTAGAGCTTAGTAGCTTCTCGCCGTTGCTCAGAACAATCGGAAGCAGCGCCGCAGGGCCGTGACATACTGCCGCGACAATACCACCATCTTCATAATGCTTTGCTGCGATGCTAGCGAACTGTTCATTGGTTGCTAAATCTGAAAGCAAACCGAATCCACCTGGGTAGAAGATAGCATCGTAGCTTTCTGCATTAATTTGGCTTACAGGGATCGTATTGTTAATACGGTTTTGGAAGTCATCATCAGCCAAGATCTCCGCGTTTACTGAATCCCCTTCAATATCTGTCCCATACAACGGACCTTTACCACCCTTGATAGAAGCGATGTCGTACTCAAAACCCGCAGCCAAGATCTCTTTCAGAGCATGAGTCAGTTCAGGCGCGTAAGTCCCGTTCGCTTGGTCTGTATCGCCTAGTGTTGCGTGGTTAGTTACAGGTATTAGTATTTTTTTCATGATTCTTCCCTTTGAGCACGTTTGTTTGGTTTCAGCGTCGTTGTTTAGACATCCGCGTTTCTAAGACAGACATCCGTTTTATTGATAGAGGTGCCGCTGTTTCGTTACCTGTAATACTAGTAGTAAACCATTTGAGTGATAATATACCGAATAGGCAAAACATTATTGCTATATAGCAATAGTAAGATGTGAATTAGTCGAATGTGAATTCGTTAGACGTTAACAGGTGAAGTATGGATAGCTTTGAAGGGATTAATGAGTTTGTTGCGGTAGCCGAATGTCACGGATTTTCTGCAGCAGCAAAACAACTGGGTTGCAGTACCAGTCATGTAAGCCGCCAAGTTTCAAGGTTAGAAGAGAGAGTGGGTGTGGCACTGCTTGCACGCTCTACACGAATGGTGAGCCTGACCGAATCGGGTCACACCTATTATCAGCAGTGTAGAGATTTGGTCATTGGGCTTCAGCAAGCGAACGAGCAAGTGACTTCTCAGCAGACTCAGCTTAGCGGTACTTTGCGTGTGAGTGCGGCAGGCGCGTTTGCAGAAAATCATGTCGCGGCGGCGCTGATGGAGTTTGCTAAAGAGCATCCTGAGCTCACCATAGAAATGAATTTCAATACCAAGATGGTTAACTTCATCGAAGATGGCATCGATTTCGCGATTCGTTATGGCCGATTGGACGATTCAGGATTGGTGGCAAGAAAGCTCGTCGATCGCCCGATGGCGGCAGCAGCAAGCAAAGATTACATTGCTGAGTTTGGTGCTCCAGCGAATCCAGAACAACTCAAGCTGCACAGCTGTATTATCGCCAACAGTGACCAGTGGTTGTTCGAGAACGATGGAAATCCGTTAACCGCAGTCAGAGTTCATGGCCGTTGGAAAAGCAACAATTCAAGCGCTGTACTGAAAGCTTGCGAAGAGGGGCTTGGCATCGTTTATCTTCCTAAAAGCAGTTTCAATGGCAGTCTTAGCAATGGAAAACTCGTCCCTGTGTTAGAAGAGTATTGGGGAGCGGGCACAAGCAGTTGGATTGTTTATCAGAACCGTCGTTTTCTTCCACAGAGAGCACGGTTAGCTATCGACTTCTTAGTCTCATATTTCTCTGATTGGAATGAATAGTTCGTAGGTTTAAAGAATAGTGCGCAGGTTTAAAAGAATAGCGAACAGGATTTGAAGTGGTTGGGAGCGGATTCTTTCATCAGTTCAAGGCCAAAAGTAGAAAAAGATAATGGTTACATTGGTATAGGTTATCTATTTCTGTTTTTTGACGCGAATAATGGGATTGAGATGCTTGTCTACTTTTACTAACTCGTGTTAGCAATTGAGTTGTAGAGAAGCTCGCAACAGTACGATATACTAGATACCATATTAGTGTCCCTAACGCGTGATAGATTCTGTGGAAGCGTTGGCAGGATGTGTTGTTATGCTCCAGTTTATGAAGTGTAGCTAGAGTGCGGAGTTGGCAATGTCTTCAATAAATTTCGAATCCACGTACGGTGTAATAACTATTCAAGATATGAATGTAGTGAGTGTTGACGCTAACTATGCTCGCATCTATGGATACCAATCGCCCGAAGAACTACTTTCTAATATCGATAGCTTTCTAGATTTAATCTCAGAAGATTACCATGTTTTAGCTTATCAAAATTACCTTGAAACGGTCAGTGGTCAACGCGACCCGCAGGTGCATACTTACACCAATGTTGATCGCCACGACAGAGAGTTCACCGTGTTCTCTATCGACCATGTGACTGAATGGCAAGGTAGGCCTGCGCTGCAAGTTACGGTGATCGATCTTTCCCCAGCGATTCAGCTGCAAAATGCGGTGCTTGAGCAAGATAAGATGTATCACGACATGATCATGCAATCCGGTCAGGGCATCTTGGTTCACCGAGATTTCAAGCCGCTGATGGTTAATCAATCTTGGGTCAACATGCAAGGCGCGGCTTCCATCGAGCAAGTATTAGAGCTGGACTCTATCCTTGAACTGGTACCAAAACAGAATGCCGATGGCATCAGCAAGCACTATCACGCGATCGTATCAGGGGAGTTGTCAGGTACTAGTACCGTGGTTGAAAACATTGGCTTTGACGGCGTTCATCGGTTCTTCAATATTTACGACAATGCGATTACTTGGAAAGGTCAGCCAGCCGTTCAGGTTGTGCTCGAAGATGTGACTCAAAAGGTGATGCTGGAAAAGCAGTTGGTACACCAAGCGAACTTCGATGAAATGACCGACTTACTTAACCGCAGAGCGATTTATGAGTGGTTGAGAGAGCACATGTCCTCTAAAAACTACCTTGTTTGTATGCTGCTAGATATCGATGATTTTAAGTCGATTAATGACACTTACGGTCATATGGTCGGTGATGAGGTCATTTGTGCTTTGGCTAATATTACCAAGCGCAGTGCCGAGAAAGCCGGCGGAGTCGCAGGCCGTTGGGGTGGCGAAGAGTTCATTATATTTATCCCAAACACGTCTCTTGAAACAGCACACGAAGTGTCAGAAGAGATTCGCCAACAGTTCAATCAAGTTGAATTCAGAATCGATGAACAGTTACGATTTAATTCGAGTGTCAGTATCGGAATCAGTGATAGCCAAGCCTGTGAAGACGGTGTCACGATTGATGCACTCGTGAATTTAACCGATCAATCTCTCTATCGCGCGAAAGCCAACGGCAAGAATTGTGTAGACGGAGATGTGGTTGCGCTCTAACGCCTAAAATCGTCATCGAAAGCGAATAGGATCGACAACGAAAAATGCCCTCAAGTCATCACTTGAGGGCATTTTATTTTTTGGCTATTCACTAAGCGCTTCTAACTATAAGAAACGTTTAAGTTCTACAAGTTATGCAGACACTTCCACTTCGTAAGAGCCAAATTTACGGATGTTAATCACGCCCGTATCTAAGATTAGGTATTGGCCTTTAATACCTTGCAGCACACCAGATACTTCAGGGTTCTTGTCAAAGTTGTGCGACACAATCTTCACTGGGTGCTGTTCAACTGGGTAGCTCAATGAAGTGATGTTTTCGCTCAGAATCTCGATTGCATCGTCACCAAACTTTGCTCTGATCTCTTGGATTTTATCCCCAACCAATGGCAATAGTTCTTTGGCTTTTTCTACCAACTCCATATCGTCGCCATCGCCTTTTAGCAGCGTGCGCCAGTTGGTTTTGTCAGCAATGTGCTTCGCTAACTCAACTTCGATCAGGCCAGAGATCTGACGTGTTTTTACCTTCAAGATAGGTAAACCTTGAGTCGCGCCTTGATCAATCCAACGGGTAGGGATTTGAGTATGACGCGTGATACCAACCTTAAGGCTAGATGTGTTCGATAGGTAAACGAAGTGATCAACCATGCAGTTCTCTTCACCCCATTGAGGCTCGCGACACGTGCCTTCATCGTAGTGACAAGTCTCTGGCTTCATGATGCACATGTCGCAGCTTGCTAGCTTTTTCATGCACACAAAACAGTGGCCTTGAGAGTAGCTCTTCTTAGTTTTCTTACCACATGAGCAGCAAAAAATATTGCCGGTGTGAGTGAGGTTGATGGTTTTACCAATCAGAGGGTTTAGCTCTACAAACTCTTCGCCTACAGGCAAACGGTAGGTAACCGCGCCATCAAGGGAAGCACTCATCTTTTTGAGTGTTCCTTTTGCTAATAAAGACATGACATTACTCGTTGTATTTTGATTATTATTTCGTCGACTCGATTGCGCTGTGAGCAGGCAGTACGGTTAACGATGATTATGCGATGAGTATAACAAATAGAGCCTGTTTTTATACGCAATATTACTTGATTCTCGCCGTGAATAATCAACAGAAAATACATGCATTAAAATATAGTATGACATTTTGTTCGGGCGTGATATAACGTTTTTTAGTGATTTATTGGTATTAAGATCACTAATTTATCTAACTTGTTTTTTATCGTGAAATCCCAACTATAGGGATATTAAGCAGGAAGCTTAGACGTGAAGTGGATCCATAAGATTGTTATCTTTCTAGTTATCGCAACGCTTGCCATTGTGCAGTATTACCGTGTGAGCGGAAATCGTGTGATAACGGCAATTACCCCTGATAAATATGAATTTATCGCGACCAGTGATCAAGTTGATAGGGGAGTCAGTACGTCCCAGTTATCCTATGAAAATGGACAGTACACTCTCGATTGTGAACTTAAAGAATCTGAGTATCCGTGGCCTTACTGTGGGCTGTCGATTCGTATCAACCCTGACATCAACTCGGGCCTTGACCTTTCTCAGTACCACACCTTTAGAGTGAACATTGATTACCATGCGGAGGCTGACTCTAGTGGCCGTTTGAGAACCTATCTACGTAACTACAACCCTGCTTATTCAGTTCCTGATGACGAGTACACGCACAAGTACAATGGGATGGAGTTTTCTCCAGGAATCGATGGTGGTGTGATTGAAATCCCGATCAAAAATCTGCAAGTGATGACATGGTGGCTGGCTGACAACGACATTGCGTTAGAGCATTCGGCCCCTGAATTTTCGAATGTGAATATGGTTGAGTTTGCTACTGCGTCTGGAGCGAAACTCGGTCACCACAGAATCGTCATCCGCAGTATTGAGTTCGAAGGTTCGTATATCACCGCAGAAAGCTTGTTCATGATCCTACTGTTTGTGTGGGTGGGGACGGGCACCGTATTCTTGCTGTCAGAGTTAAACCGTTCAAGAAAACGCATGGTGATCGCAGAGAAAAGACATCACCACTTAAAGAACGTCAATCGCGCACTGAGAGAACAGAATTTTGAATTTTCAGAGATGGCCCATCGTGATGAGTTAACCGGAATACTAAACCGCCACGCGATTCGTGATTGGTTGAAAATGCAGTCACAACATGTGAAGCAAGGACATGGCAAGCTGGGTATGTTGTATCTCGATATCGACTACTTCAAGAGTGTAAATGACAAGTACGGACATCAAATGGGTGACCATATTTTACGCGAGTTCAGCATGGTGGTGGGCAGTTCGATCAGCGCTACCGATAAGTTGGTGAGATGGGGTGGTGAAGAGTTCATTGTTTTTTGCCCTGAGACCGAAGCCGGAGAGGCGCAGATAAAAGCTGAACGCATTCGATTATTGGTTAGCCAGCACCTTTGGGTTCATGGCGATCCGCTGACATGCAGTATCGGTGTTGCCGAGATGAAGCAAGAGCGAGTGACAGAGACCATTGCTCGCGCTGATGAAGCTTTATATCAAGCAAAGCATTCAGGTCGAAACCAGGTGATCTTGAGTCACTAATCTGAAAATTGTTTTGATGAGTTTATAAGCCACACGTGCATATGTGACGTGTGGCGTTTTTATGGTTCTTCTCCCAAAAGCCAAAACAAAAAAGGTGGCGCGGGGCCACCAAAAGGGAAAGCGTTTCTTGTTTTTATATGCCCGTTCAGTGCTTGCTTACGCTGAACGGGCATTTTTGTCTTGGTTGAACCGGGGGAAGTTCAACCAGTTTAGGGGAGCATTCCTGTAAGCATGCGCTTATAGAACGTTAGTGTTTACCAGAAGATCCAAGCGAACAGAGTCAGAACTAGGATACAAACTAGGTTCAACACCATACCGATTCGCATCATCTCTTTCTGCTTGATGTGACCCGAGCCAAACACGATTGCGTTTGGTGGTGTCGCTACTGGTAGCATGAAGGCACAAGATGCTGCAACCGCAATCAGTGCAGACAAGATAACCGGAGACATACCCAGCGCTTCAGCAATCGTCGCGAATACAGGGACAAGCAATGCCGCACTCGCTGTGTTACTCGCAAATTCCGTTAGGAATACCACGAACGCTACCACGGCTAGAATCGTAAGCAGTACGCCAGCTGTTTCTAAAAATCCGCTTAGTGAGTGTGCTAGGAATACGCTGGTTCCTGTCGCTTTCAGAATGTTACTTAAACAGATACCGCCGCCGAACAGGATAAGTACACCCCAGTCCGTTGTTTTCTCAACGTCTTTCCATTCCACCGCTCTAGAAGCACCAAGCAGTACAATCGCACCAATCGCGACTAAGCTATCAAATTTAGAGAATCCGCCAATCATTGCGTTGATTGGTTTACCGAATATCCAAAGCGTTACGGTTAAAAGGAAGATAGACAGTGTGATTTTCTTGCTGTTTGTCCACTCAACGGGAGCGTGGTCTAGCTCGAATTTGTGGTCAAGCTTTGGCTTAGTCATCACGTAAAGAATAATCATCGCGATTGGCAGTAAGATCATTGAGATTGGAAGACCTAGCGCCATCCACTCAGTAAAGCTCAAGCCAACTTCTGCAGCGGCGATTGCGTTCGGTGGGCTACCCACTAAGGTTGCGATACCACCAATCGATGCACAGTAAGCGATACCCAGCAGTACGAACACGTACGTGTTGCGGTCTTCACTTTGGTCAACTTTGTTCATGATGCCAAGAACAAGGGGAAGCATCATTGCAGTCGTTGCTGTGTTCGAAATCCACATCGACAAGCCTGCACTCACACCGAATAGCATGAACACCGCCACCGACATTCTGCCTTTTGCAATCAGCAGAACTTTGTCGGCAATCGCCTTATCGAGCTCTTGCTTGTTGAGCGCAGCAGCAAGGGCAAAACCACCCATGAATAGGAAGATGATTGGGTTCGAGAAGTTCGCTAATGCAGCGGGCGTATTGAACACACCAAACAAGACAGCCAAGAGTGGAACGAGCAGAGCGGTGATGCTGACATGAATAGCTTCGGTTAACCATAGAACCGCAACGAACACGAGAATACTCAAACCAGTATTGACTTGTGATTCGAAAGGAAGGGTGTTGAGCAAGAGTGCGAATAGCGTGAAATTACCAATTAATATCATGCTGTTGCGGGTGAACAACCAGTGTTTCAGTGTAGTAACAAGTGCCGTCATAAGACGCTCCTTTTGTTATCCTCGTTTTATTGGTGCACGACTTCATTGAGTCGTGCTTATTATTTTCGAGGTATATAGCTTGATGTAGGGTCAGACTTTGTTGGAAGAATGTTACTCAAGTTAATAAAGGCGTGTTGGTGTGTTTTTGCTTAACAATGGGGAAGTGTGAGGCAACAAATTCAAAATGTGTAGTTTTCTACACATCGGTCTCTGCTGGTTCTAAAATAGGGCTTGTTGTAGGGTCTACAACAGGGTTTACAGTGGGGTCAGTAATAGGGTTTGGAATCGGAAATGATTCCGGTTTTGGACTCGGTTGAATCGGCTCTTTAGGTCCAAGGAACTTTGGCGTTGTCCCCATAATATACAGATCAAGGAATGCTTTGGTGCGCGCAAACACTTCACGTAAACGTATTGAGGTTCCCGAATGGTGAGTTGGTCCTGAAACCGCCAAACACTGCGCATGAATATCGTAAGAATTGGCGATGAAGAGCGCTCTTTCACAGTGGAATTTCTGAGTGATGATCAGAAAATTATCAGTATCGAATATCTTTTTAGCGCGAACAATCGAGTCCAAGGTTCTAAAACCTGCGTAATCTAGATTGATGCGTTCATCGGGGACACCCGCTTTCAACAAGTCGCGTTTCATCGTCCACGGCTCATTGTAAGAGCGATGAGCGTTATCGCCACTCAGTAGAAATTGGTCAACTTTTTCACGATCGAACAGCTCAATCGCGGCTTCAATTCGATGTTTATAATAGTCGTTGAGTGTTCTACCCAAATATTTGCTTGTGCCAAGCACAACGGCGACCTCAAGCTCGGGCACTTCATCTATATCGTAGATGATGCGATCTTCCGCTTGCCATGAAACCCAATAATCGATCGCAATAACCGCAGCGCTGCCTACTAAGAACACGAGGAAAGCGCCAAACAGAAAACCTTGCAGTTTTTTGTAAGCTTTTTTTATGTAGCTACGGATAATGTGAGAATCAAATTTCACTCTCGGTATGGTCCTTTCACTGAGCATTAATTTTTGAGTGCTCGATAATACCAAATAAAAATGAGAAAAATCAGTTAAAAAGACAAGACAGTTTAAAGAAAAAAGCCCCTGCAATTGCAGAGGCTCATATAAGAGTCGTTAACGCTCTTTATTCCAAGCGCAGTACGCTTTATTAGAATGCCGTGCGCTTGTAGCGACGGTAAACTGGCTGCCAGAAGTGCTGGTCAATCGCTTGTTGCAGTGCTTCTTCAGTGATCTCTAGAGCAACGCCCTGTTCAATCGCCTTTTTACCTACCGCAAGAGCAATTTTCTTAGATACCGTGTGGATCTCTTCCAATGGTGGAAGTAGAGCACCTGTGCCATTGATTGCTAGTGGAGAACACGTAGCAAGTGCACGGCTTGATTCCATTAGCATTTCGTCAGTGATGCGTGAAGCATTCACAGCCAATACACCAAGGCCAATACCTGGGAAGATGTAGCTGTTGTTACACTGAGCGATTGGGTAAGTTGTGCCGTTGTGAACGACTGGCTCAAATGGGCTACCTGTCGCAACAAGTGCTTGGCCATCAGTCCAACGAATAATGTCGTTTGGCGTCGCTTCAACACGGCTTGTTGGGTTCGACAGTGGGAACACGATAGGGCGTTCACTGTGTAGGTTCATCTCTTTGATGACTTCTTTGCTGAATAGACCTGGAGCACCAGACACACCAACCAATACGGTTGGTTTCGCGTGGCGAACTACGTCTAGTAGAGAGAAACCAGTGCCATCGCTTTCCCAGTCTTTGGTGTTTTCGTTGGTTTGAACCAGACGCTGTTGGAAATCAAGCAGGTTTTGCATGCCTTCTTGTAGCAGACCCCAACGGTCAACCATGTAAACTTGAGAGCGAGCTTGTGCATCGCTGATACCTTCAGACACCATTTGGGCAATGATAGCTTCAGCAATACCACAACCTGCAGAACCCGCACCTAAGAAGGTGATGCGTTGATCTGAAAGTTTGCTGTTTGCTGCTTTACATGCTGCAAGTAGAGAACCAACCGTTACGGCTGCTGTGCCTTGGATATCATCGTTGAAACAACAGATGCGATCTTTGTAGCGCTCAAGCAGTGGCATTGCGTTCTTTTGTGCGAAATCTTCGAACTGAACTAATGCATCAGGCCAACGGCGTTGAACCGCTTGGATGAACTCTTCAACGAATGCATCGTAGTCAGCACCCGTAATACGAGGATGACGCCAGCCCATGTACATTGGGTCAGCAAGACGTTGAGGGTTGTTAGTACCCACATCGAGCACGATTGGTAGCATGTAAGCTGGGCTGATACCGCCACAAGCTGTATAAAGTGCTAGCTTACCAATTGGAATACCCATACCACCGATGCCTTGGTCTCCCAAACCAAGAATACGCTCACCATCCGTAACCACGATAACTTTAACGTTGTGGTTTGTCGCATTATTCAGTAGGTCATCGATACGATCGCGGTTCGGGTATGAGATAAACAGACCACGGCCACGACGGTAAATATTTGAGAAGTTCTCACATGCTGCGCCAACCGTTGGCGTGTAAATGATAGGCATCATTTCAGAGATGTGGTTTTGAACTAAACGATAAAAAAGCGTTTCATTAGTGTCTTGGATGTTACGAAGGTAGATATGCTTATCCATATCACTTTCGAAGTTACAATATTGTTTGTATGCACGTCCTACTTGCTCTTGGATTGTTTCGGTTGTTTCCGGTAACAAACCTTCAAGGTTGAAAGAACTGCGCTCTTCAGCAGAGAATGCGCTGCCTTTGTTTAGAAGAGGTGTACTTAGTAGAGCAGGACCAGCATAAGGGATATATAGAGGGCGTTTATCGTTGTTCATTAGATGCCTAATATGGGAGAAAGGGTAACTGAAAAATGATAACGGTTTAGTTATTCAATTGTAAATAGTTTCTCCGCGATCTGAGCAAACAAAATGATATTCTTACCTCTGTCCCACACTTATCGAATTTCAACACGATAATTCGTTATACTTTGCTCACACTTTTTCGCTACTCGCCATTTTATGTCATTACTTCCCATCGATGCTTATCAAAACGTATTCCACGAACAAATCGCTAATTCTCACCTTGTCGTAGAGGCGGAAACCGGATCAGGTAAATCAACGCGCCTGCCACTTTGGGCCTCTCAACATGGGCGAGTGTTAGTGGTGGAGCCAAGACGCATCGCGTGTACATCACTGGCTAAATATCTCGCGCAGCGATCAGGCGAGAAGTTGGGTAGCAAAGTGGGCTATGCGATTAAGCTTGAGTCGGAATACAACGAGCAAACTAACGTTGTTTTTGTGACGCCCGGTATCGCGCTGCGTTGGTTATCAGAAGATGGATTAGCTAGTTTTGATGTGATCGTGGTGGATGAGTTTCACGAGAGGCGCTGGGACATTGATCTGCTGGTGGCGATTCTGAAACAAAAAGCGAGCCATCGTTTGGTGATCACTTCAGCAACCATTGAGGGTGAACGCCTTGCTCATTATTTGGATGCGAATCGCATAAGCTGTGAAGGGCGAACCTATCAAGTTGAGATTGAGCACAGAGCGAATGAATCCAGAACACTGCCTGATATCCGACATCTAGAGCAGCGTATCGTGGAAGAAGTTAATCATCAGTTGATCGCTTCTTCTGGCGATATGTTGGTTTTTCTACCGGGTAAAAAAGAGATCGTGCAATGCGAACAAGCCTTAGCGAAAAATCCAGATATCCAAGTTGTTAAATTGCATGCGTCGGTCAGTGATACAGAGCGAGATTCAGCGTTATCGGGTCGGAATATCCATACTGAAGGTAATGGTTTGAGAAAGGTCATCCTTGCGACCAACGTTGCAGAAACCTCATTAACCATTCCTGACATTGGCGTGGTGATAGATTCAGGATTAGAGAGACGCACCGTTCAGCGTAATGGCAGAGCCACACTGATGCTTAAATCCATATCACGAGCGAGTGCCAAACAGCGAGCTGGCCGCGCGGGTAGAGTAATGGACGGCGTTTGTGTGCGTCTATATGGTGAACATGCGGCGTTAGAGTTAGTCACACCGCCTGAATTGCAGCGTGAAGAGCTGACTGAACCTATGTTGGCCGCAGCATGTTGTGGATCTCCGCTTGAGAGCTTGTCCTTCCTTGACCCTATTCCAGAGAAATCACTCAACAGTGCAACTCAAACCTTGCTGACGATGGAAGCGATTAACGCCGACCATCAAGTTACCGAGCATGGTAAAAAGCTGTATCCGTTGCCGATTGATGCTTTGTATGCCGATATCGTTACTCGAATCAAAACCAAAGCATTAAAAGAGGCGATGGTTGATCTCACTGCGGCGCTGTCCGTTCCTGCTCGCTTGTATCAGTTACCAAACAATGCAGAACATCTTGAAGCGCTCGCGCAACAAGAGAAGGAAGGGTGTGATTTAAGCCTGTTGATTCAGATTGTGCGCGGTCGAGAATATCCGCATTTAGACATCGACCAACAGGCTCTGAATGAAGCTCAAGGATTGGCGAAGCAAATGCGGGAGGTATTTGAACTTCCTCAGCTAGAAGTCGCGTCACGTTTCCAACGCATTGAATTGCTCAAGACCATTGTGAATCTGCATCCTGAACTAGTGTTTGTGCGCCGACTGAAAAGGAAAGAAGCCTTTGCCAATGGTGTTTTAGAAGTGGTGCTCGGTCGTCAGAACCGTTTCCCTGATAATGCACAAGCGATGTTGGTGTTGGATACTCACAGCGTGCCGGGAAGAGGCGTTAAGCAAACACTGACCTTAGCGACGGTCACGACACCCATTCCTCTTGAGCTTCTCATTGATGCTGAACTAGGAGAGTGGGAGCAAGGCGAAACCGTTGTGAATGATGATGGTGTTTTTACCGAGATGGCATTGGTGTACGCAGGCCGCACGATTACAACCAAACTCGTCGCCGCTGAAGGGCAACTATCGTTAAAACCTATCGTCGACCTTGTGTTAAATGGAGAGCAGCTTCCCGGTTTTGCAAAGGCTCGCACTCAAGAAATCAAACACTGGCAGTTGTATGTGAAACTTGGTCTCGATGAACAAACTAAATACACACCAGAAATTGAGAACATTAACTTTGAGCTATGGTTTATAGAGCAGCTTGAAGTACTAGGTGTTACTGATGTCAGCGAATTGGAAATGTTCGATCATGCAGACATACCGTTCGATGGCATTCCAACTTGGCTCTACTCAGAATTTTCGGAAAAATACCCGTTTGCATTGAGCCTTGCCGACTTGCAACTCGATGTTGAATACTTGCCCGCAAGAAAGCTGATTTACGTCCATTATCAGTCGGGTAGCCGAAAGTTATCGCCAAAACGTTGGGAGCTACCGACATGGTCTGGTTGGCGTATTCAGTTCAAAAAAGCGAGTCGAATAATTGATATCAAATAGATGGATAAGTTTTATCTCTAAAATATTAATCAAATAGATGCATATATGATTTTTCAGTGCTTATTTTGTTACAAGTTTGATTTTTATATTCCTTTTTAACCAATCAAAAGGTCATAAAAGACTATTCTTCTATATCCTATTGCTATAAAGAAAGAGTTGATAGATATTGAGTATATTGTGTTGCCAAAGTGTCGGGGGACATCATGGATAAACAGGAAGAGACGCGTGTAGAGTTCGATTACACAACATTTCTTGGCGCCTCATGCAGTAAAAAATGGACTTTTCTGGAAGCACTCACCACAATTGCGCCAGTGTTCAGTACCGTCTGGCGAGATAGCATTAAAGAGTTGGGCACCCCAGAGGATCGTTTATGGCAGATGGCATTGAAATCAATGTCGACGCGTAAAAGTGATGAGTCGAACATTGTTACCTTACTCAAGCTCGCTAAGCTGGAAGGGATCAATGAGCTCAAAGTGGTGATGCCATATTCACTTGAAGAAGAGCAGATCGAGTATATTGAATCGCGCAGTCATTTAGTGATTGCGGGTAATTCTGGAGAAGAGTTCACGATTAAGCTGTAACTTCAGCTCGCCTATAATCTCTCTCGAGGAATAGTAAAAACGTACACGTAAAAAGGGCCTCAAATATTGAGGCCCTTTTAGTCTCTAAAACTTGAGTCTACGAGCTTATTAGCTTTCGAGCTTTTTATTTTGAGATTAAGCGATTAAGCAATTAGCAATTAGCAATTAAGCGACTAGTCGATTAGACCATAGTCAGCGCGCAGTACATCGATGATCTCTTGCTTAGGATTTTCGCTCAGTACGATCTCCGCACCTGTGATTTTCGCTGCGATATCAAGGTAAGTGCGAGACAGAGACATTAGAGAATCCAGTGGAAGTTCATTGTCACGAGCCAATGCTTCACGTTCTGGCATACGCTCTTTATTCAAAAGAATGTCGGCATCAGGGAAGTAGTTAAGCAAGAACTGACGGAAGCCTTCTTTTGAATTCTCAACGATGTTGCCGTTGTTATATTCCTGAGTATCCCAAATGCGAGATGAATCTGGAGTACCGACTTCGTCCATGTAGATAAGCTTTTCTTTGCCTTGAGCATCGTTGACGTAGCCAAACTCAAATTTGGTATCAACAAAGGTTTGGTCTACTTTTGCTAGCGCTTGGCTGATTACGTTGAAGCCTTCTTTAAGAAGTTTTTCGTAATGCGCGATGTCGCTTGCTTGAGTAAAGTTGAATGCTGCGAAGTTATCTTCGATGTTGTTGCGTGTGATGTTCACATCGTCAGCTTCTGGAACGCCAGGAATACCTTTCAGAATCCCTTTTGTTGAAGGCGTGATCAGTAGCTCAGGCAACTTCTTGTCTTTCTCAAGGCCTTCAGGCATCTCGATACCACAGAATTCACGTTCGCCGTTTGCGTATGCACGCCACATTGAACCAGTGATGTATTGACGACAAATCGCTTCGATCATGACTGGGCGAGCTTTTTGTACAATCCATACGAACGGGTGAGGGATATCAAGAATATGACTGTCAGCAAGTCCGTTGTCTTTAAACAATTTGAACCAGTGGTTAGAGATAGCATTCAGAGCCGCTCCCTTACCTGGAACACCTTTAAGATTCCCTTCACCACGCCAGATACAATCAAATGCAGAGATACGGTCACTGATCACCATGATTGCTAAAGGCGCATCTGGTGCTACATCGTAGCCTTTCTCTTTAATTAGTCGTTGGCTATCTTCTTCAGTTAACCAGTAGACTGAGCGAACCTTGCCACTGTGGACAGGTTTGTCAGTACGGATTGGTAGGTCATCATTTACGGCAAGAACTTGATCAGCAAGGCTCATTTAGACATTCCTATCTTTTATCAAACGTCATACAGAGAAGTGCGGTGTGCACATGATTAGACGGGCATTATACCCAATCTACTATTTGCTTCCAGAGAAAAAGCAAACGATTGCTAAATCTGTTGTTTAAATAAAAACCCCCGCCTAACAATCCGCTAAAAAATGGGCGAATTGTAGGGCAGGGGAAGGCAGTATGTTTGGACTGTGTTTTGGCGAATTGTTTCTTAAGTTAAATTAAGTTTGTTAGCTAAAAGATTAAGCTATGTTTGTGGACCATGTTTTTGAGCCAACATGTTATTAAGCAAGGTGGCTTAGTGAATACGCTCTGAATTTGCATCCATAAAGAAGACTTCACATTGAAAGCGTAACCCTAATGTTCTTAGGTACTGTTGGCTGAACTGATCAATCGATGCACTTGCAACAATCGCGCTCGCATTCTTAGAGCGGATTGCTTTCTCGACAGTCTCTACCTCAGTCATTTGATGAGAGGCTTTCATATGAATAACGCGGTCGCAGCAAACATTATGTTGCTTAAGCTGCTTAGCCGATGGTCTTGGTGTTTGAGCCGTAAACAGTAACCACTGATGTTGATTGGACAGCAACGCCATTCTTGCAAACAACGCTTCCTCGTTTGAATTTTTGCTTTTACGAGAAACTGATGTAAATGCGCAGTGAACTAGCGGGCTAGAGTGTTGTGCTTTAACGTGTGCTTGAATCATTTTGCTGTCCTTATATACATGCTGTATGTGTATACAGTAGTTTTAGTTACTTATAAGATCAAGCGTTTTTTGCGGGATTATTGGACGATTTCGTCTGAGGTTATGGATGGTAAATGATTAAATCATTGAAAGTATTCGATAAATTAAATTTGAATGAATCTGCTGTTTTGTATCATAAGTTGAATAAATGTGAGCTTTATACAGGTGTATACACTGGTTTTTGCAGAAAAGTACTGTATATACCTGTATAGAAGAGAGAACAAAGAACAAAGAAGAAAGAAGAAAGAA
>NZ_JBFRMM010000053.1:81376-97696 GCF_041470465.1 Vibrio sp. 10N.261.55.F4
AGAAGAAAGAAGAAAGAAGATCTAAAACCACAGGCACAAAAAAAGCGCCTTAGGCGCTTTCTTATATTTCACGGTGTTGCTTATCTCAATGTCGCTTGGGAGAGTTTTGCTCTCATTTCCATTTCACCAATATTGAACTGGCGAACATCAATGGTTGCAATATCATTGCACTCGTTACATGCATGATGACACTTACCATCTAGGTAGTCGTGCTTTTTAACTAGGCTTGGCTTTTTGCACCAATCACAAACGCCTTCTATTGTGAACATATTCTCTCCTCACCTGTTTAAGTCAGGTGTATTTTCGGCGCAAATTATGACACAAGTAAGACCCATTAGTTAATAGTTTGTTACCCGTTTTTGAGAGGGGGATCGATTGCAACACCAATAAAATCGATATCTTTGAGATCTAGGAAAATGAAGATGTGTGTTTGTTTACGGTTTTGTAACATTTTGTAAAATGGTTTTTAGCGCATTGTTCAAACGTTTCATTTCTTCGTCACATCCGTGACCATCTGGATGGTAGATCTTTGATAGCTGTTTGTATCGGATCTTGATGCTTTTCTGGTCGGGGATTGAGCTAGGTGTGTAGCCAAATAGCGCGCAGGCCACCTGCAAATTACTCAGACCTTTGCTGTTTTTCTGCTTCTTCAATTCGTGGAACATAGTGTTCAGCTGGCGTTTTTGCTGCTTAATCGTAAGGTCCTTCGAGCTAAGCTGCGCTTCAAGTGATTGTTGTTGCTGTCGCGAATCACCCGACTTTAGAGCTTGTCTTTTTCTTGAGATAACGAGCGTCGCAATAATGCTGATGATTGAAATCAACACGGCCAACGCAGCACCAATCATATAGTCAGAGCTAGTTAGGTTAGAACTGGAGAGGTTAGAGCGTGATGCTTGGTTAGATTGAACGTGCTTAGATACCCCCTGACTGGTGTCTATTTCAGAGTCGATGCTGTCATCGAGCTGTTCTATTGAAGAGATCTGTTTTGCACGTTGCTGGTTGAATTGTGCTTCCAAAATGCGGTTGTAGCCCTCTTCTGCTTGTGGATTATCTTTTAAGGCTGCTTCATACCATAGCTGCGCTTTATCTAATGGTTGAAGGAGGTCTTGTTCTAGCGAGGATTCGTAGAGTTTTGCTACCTCGATAGGTGCGCGCTGGTTACCTTGCAACGCCGCTTTAATAAACCATTCCAAAGCAAGCTTGTTACTTTGTTCAACACCTGTACCTGCCAAGTACCATTCACCCAGTCTAAATTGCGCGTTTGGGTTGCCGTTTTCTGCTGACTGCGTGTACCAATACAATGCATCACTGGTGCTAACAGGAACGTCGACACCCGATTCATAAGCTTGAGCCAATTGGTATTGAGAAACTGGATCTTGAGGTTGTGATTCTAGTGAAAATTCATCACTGCTTGCTGCGTGCACGAAATGTGTGGTGGACAGTTGAATCGTGGAAAAGATGAGGGCTAGAAATAGTGTTCTAAGAAATGATGATGACAGAATGTTGGATAGGATCAGCAAAAGATAAGTCTCGTAAAAAAGCCCAGAATCGATATGTCAGTATGAATACGCTTTATGGTCGTTGATTATTATTATCACGTTAAATGAGTAACATAACTGATAAACAACTATATAGAGGTTAATTCAATAGATAAAGATGGACTGGGCTTTAATCGTGCTACTTAAGCGGCAAGATTTGAATCTCTACGCGACGGTTACAAGCACGACCTTGAGAGGTGTTATTGTCACATAGAGGGTAGCGCTCACCGTTACCACGAGCAATAGCACGACCTGCAGCAACGTCTTGAGAGATCAAGAATGCACGAACAGATTCAGCTCGACGCTCAGAAAGGATTTGGTTCGTCGATTCGCTGTCAGTGACCTTCAATCACTAGGCTAGTGTCTGGGTATTCAACTAGGATGCGAGCAACGCCGCGAAGGGTATTGTGAATGCTTGATTCCAAAGCGTAAGAGCCAGAATCAAAACCGATGCCGTTTTCTAGGCGAAGTAGAAGTTGGTTCTCACCGACACGTTCAACTTGAACGCCTGAATTCATTAGCTCTTCACGAAGGGCAGCTTCTTGTCGGTCAAAGTAGTAACCAATACCACCAACAGCGGCGCCACCGGCAGCACCAATAAGTGCACGTTTACCACGGTCTTTAGAGTCACCAGTTGCAGCACCAGCAACGGCACCAGCGAGTGCACCAATTAGAGCGCCTTGAGTTGCAGAGTTAGCCTCAGATTCGCCAGTTGTCGCGTTTTGCGTTGAGTTGCCTGACAACCCGTTAAAGCGATAGTAAGCGCTAGGGCTAGTGTGATTTTTTTAACGTATTTCTCCATCATGTACTTCTGTCAAACGAATGAATCCGAGTGACAAACATAGTCCTGTAAATCTTATTGATGGTTTTTATCAATACGTCGAAGCAATGTAAAGTGGCTCTATGATTTAGTTATCTTTTTAGCTGCCTGGGTACCGCCAACTGGTCGATTAACAGACAATTTACGACCTTTCTTCAAACCAACTTCATAATCGGCGGTGAGGTTTTTCATCGCTTCTCTCAGTTGCTGCTTGAACGTTTCACGGTCGATATTTTTGAATTCTTTATCAATGTAGTTATTGATCTTGTTGTTTGATTCGTCGTCTGGGGTAATAGTTGGTAGCTTTTCAAGCGCACCTTCAACCCAGCCTGAAACAAACGAGTTCACGCGGCGTGTCACTTCTAAGGACCCTGTGCCAGAGCCAGCAAAGCTATTTCTGAATTGGCCGGTGTGTTCATTCAGTTCACGATAAATGATATCGAAAGCGAACGCTGCGAAGATCGCGCGGTCGGCTTCACCAATGAACTCAACACGCTTGAGGCCTTTATGATTCAGCAATACGGCTTCTACGCCAAATTTGGTGTTGATACCGCGAATAACACGCAGCAGTGTAGAACTGATATTTGCAGGTAACAGGTGACTGGACTGAGTTTTCCCCATCTTGATAAATTCAATATCGTCTTTTTCGAGACCATATTTCAGCATCAAGTTATGCGCCATTTTTATCGCATTGGCAGCTTCATTGACGTTCGCAGAATTTCCAAGCTCAAGACACTTGGCAATTTTCTTTAGGGCTTTTTTCTTATCCATCGACAATTTAATCAGTACCGCAAATTTTTAAAAGTCCAACATTTTACATGTTTTCGCGGGTAACAGAAAGGCAAAACTGGTTTGATGAACAAGGAAGGCGGTGAACATTGAACTGCATGAGCCCAGTTGGCGGTAAAAACAAAAACGCCATCAAGCGTATTGATGGCGTTAGTGACAAGTTTTTTCAATATGTCTAGAGCATTCGTAAACTAGATACCCAGTTCATCGAGTAGATCTGCCGCAGAATCATTGCCAGAGCTTTGAGCTGGCTTGTTCGCTTCTTGCATTTTTTTCTGAGTCGCCTCAAGAATGCTATCTGGACATTCGTCTTCTGCGATTTCAAATTCTTCTAATTGAATGAACTCAGTCTTATCCATCGCAAGCTCAAGGTAGAAGATGTTGTTATTAGCGGTAGAGAAGGTCACACGACGAGCTTGTGGACGGTCGAGATTGGTATCAACAGAAAGGTTAACTTGCTTGTTCAGAGCCAGCATTTTCGGTTGGTTTTGTGTGATGTTGGTTTGCAGCTCTTTGCGGATTTTATTGGTGAAATCGCCAACTAATTGGTTCATCAACTCACCCAATACATCACCCACTTCGTCTGAAGTATGAAGCACAGCAAGCTCGTTTTCAGGCATGCCCATATTGCGCATGTAATTGGTGTAGATCTCTAGCGCTGCTTTGGACGTAAAATTAATAACAACGAGACCAGAAAAGCCGCCGTCAAACAGAACGAAGCAACCAAAATCTGGCTTTAGGCTTGTCTTGTTGATCTTTTGAACCATGGCTGAATAGGACACCTGAGAAGCCGTCGCTGAAGTCAGTACGCTTGAGACTGATTGGCATAGTTTAAGAAGGATATCTTCAGTTGTGACTGTTTTGTTTTTTTTCATTGTGATGTGCTCGTGGAGATGTCTTAAACAAAATGTTATTCAGTATATTGTTACTGAATTAAGACGAAAGTGACTATTTCTCCATTCTTGCACTGAGATTCTGATTTGATCACCTTTTTATATGATCTTAATAGTAGTAAAGTGACGAAATTCAAAGAAAATTATTATAAATCTCAGATAACCCAATGCTGATAGGATCAGCGAAGTAGGGGCAGGAAGCAAATGTTACCAAGACTTCAACTCAATGCTGATGTCGATCCAGTTGTCGTACGCTTTTTAGATGAACTAAAAACAGCGGGCTTTACTGGCGACATTGAATCTCAATATTCTAGCCGTTTGGCTGTGGCGACTGATAATAGTGTCTATCAGCAATTGCCGCAGGCGGTCATCCTTCCTAAAACAACGCAAGACGTTGTGCTTATCGGTAAAGTGGTTTCTAAATCCGCTTACGAACGCGTGACTTTTTCCCCTCGTGGCGGCGGTACCGGAACCAACGGACAATCTTTAACAAAAGGTGTCGTGGTTGACCTGTCGCGATACATGAATAAGGTTCTTGAGATTAACGAGAAAGAGGGCTGGGTAAGAGTTCAGTCTGGTGTCGTTAAAGATCAATTGAACGACGCTGTTCGCCCTTATGGTTACTTTTTCTCTCCAGACCTTTCTACCAGTAACCGAGCAACCTTGGGTGGCATGATCAATACCGATGCTTCGGGCCAAGGGTCATTGAAGTACGGCAAAACGTCTGACCATGTATTGTCGCTGCAAGCGGTGTTCGCAGATGGTTCATGTCTAGAATCTGATTTATCACACGGCTTACCTGTAGAGGGTGAATTCGCTCACCATGCACTTACGGTGACAGAGGCGGTTTGTCGAGACAAACGCGCTCAAATCTTAGATAAATTCCCTCCGCTGAATCGCTTCTTAACAGGCTATGACCTAAAGAATGCAATCAACGAACAAGATGACAGCTTTGACCTAACTCGCGTTCTATGTGGCGCTGAAGGTTCTTTAGCATTCATCACGGAAGCAAAGTTAAACCTAACCAAGATTCCAAAAGCGCGCACACTGGTTAACGTGAAATACAACACGTTTGATTCTGCGCTGCGTAATGCGCCGTTCATGGTGGAAGCGAAAGCACTGTCTGTTGAAACGGTAGATTCAAGAGTATTGAACCTAGCGAAGCAAGACATCGTTTGGCACACCGTGAGCGATTTGCTGACTGATGTTCCGAACAAAGAGATGCTTGGCATCAACATGGTTGAGTTTGCAGGCCAAGATGAAGCGGAAGTTGAACAGCAAGTTCAAGCGCTGACTGCACGCCTTGAAACCATGGTTGAAAGCGAAGAAGCCGGCGTGATTGGTTTTCAAGTTTGTAGCGATTTGGCGAGCATTGGCCGAATCTACAACATGCGTAAGAAAGCAGTGGGTCTGTTAGGTGCGGCGAAAGGCCGAGCTAAGCCAGTCGCTTTTGCTGAAGATACTTGTGTACCACCAGAAAACCTCGCGGATTTCATCTCTGAATTTAGAGTGTTACTCGATTCAAAAGAGTTGAATTACGGCATGTTTGGTCACGTTGACGCGGGCGTATTACACGTTCGTCCAGCATTGGATCTGTGTGACCCGATGCAAGAAGCATTGATGCATGAAGTCTCTGATGAAGTGGTTAAGCTGGTGGCGAAATACGGCGGTTTAATGTGGGGCGAGCACGGTAAAGGTTTCCGTTCTGAGTATGGCCCAGACTTCTTTGGTGAAGAGCTGTTTACCGAATTAAGACGTATTAAAGCAGCATTCGACCCGCACAACAAGATGAACCCAGGCAAGATCTGTACGCCTTTAGAAAGTGACGCTGAATTGGTGAAAGTCACCGATACCAAGCGTGGTTTCTACGACCGTCAGATCGACGTACAAGTTCGTGACAGCTTCAAGCAAGCAATGGAATGTAACGGTAACGGCTTGTGTTTCAACTACGATACTAGCTCGCCAATGTGTCCTTCAATGAAAGTTACGGCTGACCGACGTCACTCACCCAAAGGCCGCGCAGGCTTGGTAAGAGAGTGGTTGCGTCAACTGACTGAACAAGGCGTTGATATTCTCGACCTTGAGCAAGAAGCGTTGAAAGACAACACACCCGTTAAGACTATGATTGAGCGTGTTCGCAATACGATGAACAAACGCCATGAGTACGATTTCTCGCATGAAGTTCATGAGGCGATGAACGGTTGTTTGGCGTGTAAAGCGTGTGCGAGTCAATGTCCGATCAAAGTCGATGTACCAAGTTTCCGTTCTCGATTCTTGAACATCTACTACTCGCGTTACCAGCGCCCTGCAAAAGATTATCTAGTTGCCAACATTGAAACCATGCTGCCGCTGATGGCGAAAGCGCCAAAAGTAGTCAACGCTGCATTGGGTCAAAAATGGATCCAAACGGCAACAGCTAAAACGGTCGGTTATGTTGATGCACCATTGATGTCGGTGCCTACGCTCAAAAATCGTCTAGCGAGTAAAGAGCTGCAACTCTTCGATTTACAGTATTTAGAAGGCTTGTCTTCTGAACAGAAGAAACAGCATGTGCTGATCGTTCAAGACCCGTTTACCAGCTTCTATGATGCCGAGGTGATTGAAGACTTCGTCACTCTGGCTCAAAAACTTGGCAAAACTCCGGTACTGCTGCCGTTCAAACCGAATGGTAAAGCGTTGCACATCAAGGGCTTCTTAAATCGTTTTGCACGTGAGGCGAAATCGACTTCGGATTTCTTGTCGATGGTGGCGGATATCGGAATTCCTTTGGTCGGTGTTGATCCTGCTCTTGTGCTTTGTTACCGCGATGAATACGTCGAGATCTTAGGTGACAAGCGCGGCGACTTTGATGTACTTACTGTGCATGAATGGTTAATGCCATCGCTAGGTGAGTTCGAAGCACGCTCAGCAAGTGAAGATATGTGGTACTTGTTTGCTCACTGTACTGAGAAAACCAAAATGCCGAACGCTGAAAAAGAGTGGGGTACTATCTTCAAACACTTTGGGGCGGCGTTAACCAGCGTTCCTGTCGGCTGTTGTGGTATGGCGGGAACTTTCGGCCACGAAGTCGATAAGCTACAAATGTCGAAAGACATATATGGTTTAAGCTGGAAGCCTCAAATGCAGGACTTACCAAAAGATCGTTGCTTGGTGACGGGCTATTCTTGCCGCAGCCAAGTGAAGCGTTTTGAAGGTGAGAAGCTTGCTCACCCATTACAGGCGCTAGCAAAAATTCTCTAATACATTTAGCCCAGCAATTGCTGGGCTTTTTTCTAAACTAACAAAGGAATGTTAATAAGGAAAAGTATGAAATTTCTAGAATTAAAAGTACCACCAGTTGCACTGTTCATTATTGTATTCGTAGCATCATACTTCTGCGCTCAACAGTTGAGCCAAGGGACACTGGCATTGCCTTATGGAATGATTGTGTTAGGAATCGGAGTCACATTGAGTGGTGTGATCGGAATATCCGGTATATTGGAATTTCGAAAACAGAAAACCACCGTTAACCCGATCAAAGTAGAAACCGCTTCAGCCGTCGTGGACAGTGGAATTTTTGGCTACACGCGAAACCCAATGTACTTAGGGTTGTTCATCCTGCTATTTTGCTTTGGCTACTTCTTCCAGAATATCTTCAGTGTACTACTTAGCTTTGGCTTCGTAATCTACATGAATTACTTCCAAATCAAACCCGAAGAGCGAGCACTAGAACAATTATTCGGCGCAGAATATGTTGATTACAAACAAAAGGTTAGACGCTGGATTTAGTTTTGACTTGAGTGTCTTCGTGTAGTCAGAGAACGTACTAAAAAAGCCCAGCTTGAGGATATCAAGCTGGGCTTTATTGATCTTATTCTAGAGCTTATTTACATCGAGATGTGTAAATAAGGATGCTGATTAAGCAGCAGCGGCTGTGAACTGAGCTAGAAACATCTCTTTGCGTTCGTTGAAGCGGTTTACTAGGTCGTCTACAGAAGCTTGGTCGTATGGCTTAAGGCCACTTGCTACCATACGCTTCACGCCTTTACCTACTACTTCGCCGTCTTCTTTGAAATCGAAGTTCAGGGTCACGATGCCACGTTTTCCTTCAACATCAAAAGTCGCGCCAGAGAATTCAACTTCTGGGTGAGACAGGTCTAGGCGAGTAAATTCAACTTCCATGCTCTCGTAAATCACTAGAGGACGTTGGCAGTTGATCATCATTTGTTGTTCTTCCATAAGAGGAACCATGATGTGTGGGAAGTTCATGCCAGAGAACTTAACGTAGTTTGTTACTACGTGCTCGATGAATGCTTGATCATGGCTCTTCTCACCTTCACAAGACATGTGTAGGTACTCTTTACCATTTGCATCGATAAGTGAGCTCTCTTTTTCACACTTGTTGTCAACGCTTAACGCAATACCGTTACCAACCATACCTGAAAAATCAAAACGCATTTTTTGGCTGATGCCTTCTTTTTGCAGAAGTACTGCAAATAAAAGATCGCCAGGTACACAGAAGCGCTTGTTGTCTTCATCGTGAATCGGGTTGAAATCGCCAGCTACTTTTTTAGCAAAGTGGCTAGCTTGTTCACGAGTGAATTGAAATTGATTGTCTTCAGTAGAAAAGTAAGGTGTCAGAAACATAGTATCGCTATTAGTCATCAAATCTGGGGTGGATTATAGCTAACTAACTTCGATCTAATGGTCTATCCAGTTAACTTTGCTTATATATCAGTCAATTAGATAAATACGTTGGATGGTATGTGGCAGTTTTACAGCGGATATGGTGACTGGCTCAATGCAACAAGGGCTAATTAATAGCCCTTGTTTATATGACACTCTAATGGGTGTTGTTCAGAATGTTTTTGCTTTAAAAGCTACACAAAGTGCCTTCTGGCATTAGGTGATTATGAACGGACAATTTGAGCAACAGGTTAGCTTGTTCAATATCCGGTGCAAAATATCTGTCTTTGTCGTAGAAGCTGACTTTTTCACGCAGAATCTGTTTCGCTTCTTCCACACGAGGAGAAGATAGATTCGGAGCTCGGAAGTCTAGCCCTTGTGCCGCTGCTAAATATTCTACTGCCAATATCCCACGGGTGTTTTCAGCCATGTATCTAAGCCTACGAGCTGCAAAGGTAGCCATTGAGACGTGGTCTTCTTGGTTTGCAGAAGTAGGCAGGCTGTCTATTGACGCCGGATGAGCCAAGGTTTTGTTCTCACTAGCGAGTGCTGCAGACGTTACTTGAGCAATCATAAAGCCCGAGTTCACGCCGCCGTTATCGACCAAGAAAGGTGGAAGTTTGCTTAGCGCACTATCAATCAACAACGCCATTCTACGCTCTGACAAGCTACCGATCTCTGCGATTGCTAATGCAAGGTTATCCGCAGCCATTGCAACGGGTTCTGCGTGGAAGTTACCACCAGAAATGATGTCGCCATCGTCAGCGAAAACAAGCGGGTTGTCAGATACGGCATTTGCTTCAATGTTTAAGGTTTCTGCAGAATTACGAATTTGCTGTAAACACGCACCCATCACTTGAGGTTGGCAACGCAGCGAGTAAGGGTCTTGAACCTTTTCACAACAAGTGTGTGATTCGCCAATTTCACTCTTTTGATCAAGCATATGGCGGTAAGCAAGTGCTGCATCCATTTGGCCACGATGACCACGAACGCGGTGTATACGAGGGTCAAACGGACGACGACTACCCAGTGCAGCTTCAACAGACATTGCACCACATACGGTTGCAGACGCAAACAAGTCTTCCGCTGCGAACAGACCTTCTAATGCAAAGGCAGTCGATGCTTGTGTGCCGTTTAACAGCGCTAAGCCTTCTTTCGGCGCAAGTGTGATTGGTTCAAGACCTGCGATCTGCATTGCTTCTAAGCCAGTGATGATCTTGCCGTTGTGGCGTGCTTGGCCTTCACCTAGCAGAACGGTACTCATGTGGGCGAGGGGAGCAAGATCTCCAGATGCGCCTACTGATCCTTTTTGTGGAACACACGGGTAAACCTGCGCGTTCACAAGATCGATAAGAGCGTTAATCACTTTGAGGCGGATACCAGAGTAACCGCGAGACAAGCTGTTAATCTTCAATACCATCATCAAGCGTACGGTTTCATCAGACATGAACTTGCCAATGCCCGCAGCGTGAGAAAGTACGATACTTTTCTGTAGAACTTCGAGATCTTCAGGCGCAATCTTGGTGTTTGCTAATAAGCCAAAACCCGTGTTGATGCCATACACAGTGCGGTCTTCAGCAATCACTTGTTCGACAACTTGCATGCTCGCTTCGATATCCGGGATTGCTGCAGGATCGAGTGATAAGTTCACAGGGCTACGGCTGATTTTTCGAAGTTCAGATAGGCCAAGAAGTCCTGGCTTAAGTAATAAGTTCAACATGTTCTCTCCAGACATTAAAGGCGACGAAGTTCTTCGTTTAGCATAGGTAAATCAAGCTTCTGCTCTTTGGCACATTGCTTGGCAATATCGTAACCTGCATCAGCATGACGCATAACGCCGGTTGCTGGGTCATTGTGAAGTACGCGAGCAATACGCTGTGATGCATCTTCACTGCCGTCACAACAAATCACCATGCCTGAGTGTTGCGAGAAGCCCATACCAACGCCACCACCGTGGTGCAAAGAAACCCAAGTTGCGCCGCCCGCTGTGTTCAGAAGGGCATTCAATAGAGGCCAATCTGATACGGCATCTGATCCATCCATCATGCCTTCTGTTTCGCGGTTCGGGCTTGCTACTGAACCTGAATCTAGGTGGTCACGACCGATAACAACTGGTGCTTTCAGTTCGCCATTTTTCACCATTTCATTGAATGCTTGGCCTAAGCGTTCACGATCTTTCAAGCCAACCCAACAAATACGCGCTGGCAGGCCTTGGAACTGAATGCGTTCACGCGCCATATCTAGCCAGTTATGTAGATGTGGGTTGTCTGGAATCAGTTCTTTTACTTTTTGGTCTGTTTTGTAGATGTCTTCTGGGTCACCAGATAGTGCCGCCCAACGGAAAGGACCAATACCTTCGCAGAATAAAGGTCGAATATAAGCCGGAACGAAACCTGGGAAATCAAACGCGTTTTCTACGCCTTCTTCCAGTGCCATTTGGCGAATGTTATTACCGTAATCCACGGTCGCTGCGCCGCGGTATTGCAGGTCTAACATCGCTTGTACTTGAATCGCCATAGATTGCTTAGCGGCTTTCACCACTTTTGCTTCATCAATGGAGCGCTCTTGTGCGGCTTTCTCCATCGTCCAATCTTGCGGCAAGTAGCCGTTAAGAGGATCGTGGGCAGAGGTTTGGTCAGTCACCACATCAGGTGTGATATTGCGTTCAACTAACTCTGGGAAGACGTCTGCGGCGTTACCTAATAAGCCAACAGAGATTGGCGTGTCTGACTCTTTAATCATTGCCATCGCTTCATCTAAGCTGGTGGCTTTTTTGTCTACATAGCCAGTACGCAAGCGGTAGTCGATTCGTGATTCATCACACTCCACTGCGATCATTGAGAAGCCAGCCATCGTTGCAGCAAGAGGTTGAGCGCCGCCCATTCCACCAAGACCGCCCGTTAGAACCCACTTGCCGTTTGCTTCACCTTGGAAGTGCTTCTTCGCGATAGCGACAAAGGTTTCGTAAGTACCTTGAACGATGCCTTGTGAACCAATGTAGATCCAGCTGCCCGCGGTCATTTGGCCGTACATCATCAAGCCTTCTTTATCGAGCTCGTTGAAGTGTTCCCAGTTCGCCCAGTGTGGAACAAGGTTCGAGTTAGCGATCAGTACGCGAGGTGCGTTTTTATGAGTCGGGAACACGCCCACAGGTTTACCGGATTGAACAAGTAACGTTTGGTCGTCCTCTAAACGCTCTAATACTTCAACAATTTTGTCATAACATTTCCAATCACGTGCCGCGCGACCAATACCGCCATACACAACCAGTGCATGTGGGTGTTCTGCCACATCAGGGTCTAGGTTGTTCATCAGCATACGCAGTGGTGCTTCTGTTAACCAAGATTTAGCGCGCAAAGTGGTGCCGTGAGGTGCGCGAATTTCGCGAGTCGTGTCGAGACGAGGGTCACTGTTGTGGTGTTCCGTCATTTTGGAATTCCTTCTGTTTCACGTTATATCGTTGTAGTTGTAGTTATCGGTATAGCTGGATTAGTCGCTGGCCATTGCACTGGCAATATCCCAACATAAACGAGCCGCTAATCGAGCCGTTTGGCCATCGACGTCGTAGTCTGGGTTGTATTCCGCTATGTCCGCGATAATGAGTTTTTCACTGTGTTGGAAAATCTGTTCTAGAAAAGGAGCAAGCGCTTCATAGCTCACGCCTCTTGCCGCTGGTGCACTTACGCCCGGCGCAGTAGCTGCGGGGAAAACATCGAGATCAATGGTGAGATAGAGATAATCACACTCAGCGATGAATTTTTGCAAATTAACCAGTTGAGCAATTTGGTTTACTTGGGTGATATCGCGATCATGTTCGTACCACACACCAAGTCGGTCGGCTTTGTTGAAAAGTGCTTTGGTATTGCTGGCGGCACTCACACCAAGACACGCGTAATGAAATGGCCACTGATGTGTGTGGCAGTATTCGCTAATCTGATTAAAGGGTGTGCCTGAGCTTGGTTTGACGTCAGCGATGTCGCTTTCAAATTCACGAAGATCAAAGTGAGCATCAAAGTTAACGATACCTATCTTAGGTTTGTGATCTGATTGAGTTCTGTGAAGATGCTCAGCTAGACCTTGGAACGTTGCCCAAGCCACCTCGTGACCACCGCCAAGGGTAATCACTTTGTTGGTTGCTAAGGCATTGGCAATCACAGAAGCACACTGTTTTTGGCTGACTTCTAATTGACCATCATTGCACTCGATATCACCAAGATCGGCGATGTGTGCGTCACTGTGCCAAGCCATATTCGCCAACGCTTGGCGTATCAAGTTAGGTGCTTGTTTCGCGCCCACGCGTCCTTTATTTCTTGCAACACCGGCATCGCTGGCAAAGCCTACCAAGGCGATATCACCGTCAGTCAGCTTGTCACTTAACTCACTACTTTGCACTTGCTTGGTAATGTGATGAACGCGAGTACCGAGTGCGCCATCTTCAAGATCATTACGTCCGGTCCACACAAAGTTATGCACGGTTGTTGCGTTCTCTTGGATACCGTTGGATTTAGATTGAGTCATGACACACCTCGCCATTAACAATGCGTTTATGCAGGTGAGGAACACCGACTTGATAGCTTAGATCTGCAGGGTGGTCGATGTTCCAGATAGCCAAATCTGCGGCATAACCGATTTCGACTTTGCCTTTGGTTTGTGACTTACCAATGGCAGCCGCCGCGTTACAAGTTACACCGCGTAGCGCTTCTTCAGGCGTCGTACCAAACAGGGTGCAGCTCATGTTCATCATCAGCGTTAAGTCTGCAAAGGGAGATGTGCCGGGGTTTAGGTCGGTCGCGATCGCCATTGGGATTTTGTGTTCACGAAGTAAAGCAATAGGTGGCTGTTGAGTCTCTTTCAGGAAGTAGAAAGCACCGGGTAGCAAGGTGGCAACTGTGCCTGATTCTGCCAGTGCTTTTACTCCGGTTTCATCAAGGTATTCAACATGGTCAACAGAGAGTGCGCCGTATTTAGCTGCAAGCGCGCTGCCACCCATATTCGAAAGTTGTTCAGTGTGGCCTTTAATCGCGAGGCCATGTGCTTTGGCTGCTGCAAATACACGTTCGGTTTGTTCTAGGTTGAAGCCGATAGATTCGCAAAACACGTCAACGGCATCGGCGAGCCCTTGCTCTGCAGCTTTAGGAATGATCTCTTGGCAAACCAGATCGATATAGCTGTCCGGTTGCTCTTTGTATTCGGGTGGCACAGCATGCGCTGCAAGGAGAGTAGTGGTGATCTTAATTCGGCGATGATTCTCTAAAGCTTTGGCTGCGCGTAACATTTTGAGTTCATCATCAAGTGTTAAACCATAGCCAGATTTTACTTCGATGCTGGTTACGCCACTTCTTAGTAGGCCATCAAGTCTCGGTAATGCCATTTCAACCAGCTCAGACTCTTGCGCTGCGCGTGTTGCAGTGACTGTCGCTAGAATGCCGCCGCCTTGCTTGGCGATGTCGGTGTAAGACACACCATTCAAACGCTGCTCAAATTCATTGGCACGATTACCCGCAAATACGAGGTGAGTGTGGCAATCAATTAATCCGGGTGTCACTAGCTTGTTCTTGCAGTCATAGGTGACGTAATCCAAAGAACCATCAACACGTACTTGTTCTAACTCAGAAGCAAGTGCGCCTTGGTTTGAACAAGAGATGGACACGATTTTACCGCTTTCGATAACGATATCTTGAGGGGAAGAGGGCTGATAACCGTCGACTCCCGAGCTCATGGAGACCACTCGTGCATTTTTGAGGATCAAATTCATAATCACCTAGATCTTTGCTAAACATTAAATGTATATACAAATAAATAGGCTAAACGCTGACCCGAATCAAGTCGATGTTGCAAAAATGTGATCGGCGATCAGGATGATGTTCTTTAATTTAGAAGTATCTTGGAGCTTAATTTGTACTTAGAACCAGGATGGTAGAGCAATGCAAAGCTGATGAGGCGCTCTTTACTCCATGTTCTTCTATTCAAAAGTAGGCAAGGTTCTGATTCAGATAGCTTTAGTGACGTTCTGATTTGAGAGTCAGGAATAATGGCTTCAACCGTGTGCTCGATTGCACTCAACGGGCAGCTTTTTGAAAGGTATTCATTGGGTGTAGAGGTTGAAAAGTCTTGCTCTAGGTATTTTGGTGCGGCTTGCGAGTTCACCCAGCGCGCTTCCAATTGAATCGGTGTGTTGTCAGCAAAGTGGATGATTTCACTATAGAATACTTCGGCATTGATCATCACACCTAACCGTGTCGCGGTGCTTTCATCTGCCTTGATGCTCTTGTGCTTGATAACCTGGCTAGCATACGTTTGACCTCGGTCTTTGATCTCTTGTGCGATGTTGTTGATATCAAGCAGCGGAGATTGCGCTTTTTCGTCTGGTTCACAAACAAAAGTACCTAGCCTTGGCTTCCTGATGAGTTTGCCTTCAGACACAAGATCTCGAATGGCTTTATTGACCGTCATTCGACTCACATTGAACTGCTCTGTGAGTTCGAGTTCTGTGGTTATCTGGTAACCCACTGGCCAGTGACCACTGTTGATATTATCGTCTATGAACTGTTTTATCTGAAGGTAGAGCGGCGCTTTCGACATAATGAAACCTTATTTGACTATACAAATAGAGTAACGGAATTTTTCACGATTTCAACATTTCCTCGGGCAATGTGACCTTATTCAACATAGATGGGGCAAATTGCTTGATTCTGTGAGGCAAGTGTCGCAAATTGTCACGTAATAACTATTCGTAAATCAGATGATTAGAAAGGGAAATAATATGTTTAAGAAATTAAAGGCCTCGTTGGGCATCGGTGCAGCAAAGGTTGATACTGTCTTAGATAATATTGAAGTTTTCCAAGGTGGAGAGTTGTCTGGCAATGTTCACATTGTTGGTGGCGACGTTGAGCAACAAATCGACTTGATTAACTTGGTTCTCAACACAGAAGTAAAAGTAGAAACGGAAGACAGTACCAGCTACGAAACCTTTTCACTGGGTCGTATTCAAGCGGTAGAGCCTTTCGTTATCCAACCGGGCGAAACCAAACTGGTTCCATTCCGACTTAAGTTAAATGATGAAACGCCAGTCACCGCGTTGAACGCACAAATGAACCAATGCCATGTGTGGGTTGAAACCAACCTAGATATAGGCTTCGCGATTGACCCTAAAGACCGTGACTTTATCTCCGTACACCCATTGCCAACAGTGGCTAAAATCATCCGAGGCGTGGAAGCATCAGGTATGGCAATGGTGAAAGCAGACGTAGAGAAGGGCTTCTTAAAAGGCAACAGCTTTGCTTCTCGTTCGGGCTGTTACCAAGAGATTGAGTTTCGCAGCGGCGGCTTCATGAATAATAAAGAGATCGAGCTGTCATTCATCGTTGAAGGTTCAATGGTTCACTGCCTAGCAGAAATCGACCGCTCAATGAGCTTCCGCGGCGACCAATACATCTCATTCAGCTTACCTGCTAATGCGGCCGACTCAGACATTCGCAACGCTGTATCAAGAATCATGAGTGCGTAGTTCCCTTTCTGTTAGTAGTCGCTTTTTCTATTAATAGAGACAAGACAGTACGATTTCTATAGCCGAACTTATCCGTTCGGCTTTTTTAATGGTTCATCGCGGATTAGC
>NZ_JBFRMM010000054.1:0-876 GCF_041470465.1 Vibrio sp. 10N.261.55.F4
TGTCGGATAGACGGCACCTGTTACCAGGTGCCACCCTCCTCAGAACCGTACGTGCAACTTTCACTGCATACGGCTCAAGCCTCCACAAAGGCACAGTGAAGCACCCAGTAATTAAATCGTTATAGGACTAGAGCGAGACCAAAAGTTGATCGCAACACTAGCCCTTCGTGTTAATTACCTTTGCGATACGCACTTGAAGCTTTAATACCTTGCCAATGAGCACTCAGTAGTTGAGAGACCACGGTTCGTTGTAAGAAGATGCACTAATTTCATTTGAAATCATCATTTGCTTTTCTTCTTCAATAAAGTTCTTCAAACTCTTTCGCAACGGGAGACCAGTTAGAAGTCAGCTCGCTTTAGCGCCAGATAGAAATCTGTATCCACTTCATTACAAAGCGACATTTGCTTTCTCTAACCTCCTTTACCTGCATACCTATCGGCCACCTTCACAGGTAGCTTTCCCATAGGGAGGTATACAGGCTTACCCTGTTCCGTATGTCGCGTAAAAATGTCAACTTAGATGCCCACAATGGTGCGGAGAGTACAATGACCACGAAAGAGCATTGTCCAATCTCTTTCCGACTCTCGTTGCCTTTTGGCTACAGCGTATTAACCACTTCCGCTGCTTCATCGTATAACGCGCCTTAAATGGATTCACATTACATTCATCATATTGACTCCCTAGCACTCACCCGATTTTGTGGTTATCAGGAGGAACATCCTCTCACGATTTTGCTCCCGCTCAGCCCAACGACCAAGCTTCGTTACGTTGTCAGAGCCGCTGCTTTATTCAGGCTCTTAGGGTCATCTGGTGATACAGATGGTTCACTCTGCGTGGTGAACAACGCTTCATACGACTTCAGGTCGCACGGACAA
>NZ_JBFRMM010000055.1:0-501 GCF_041470465.1 Vibrio sp. 10N.261.55.F4
TTAATTTTCCGGATTGGTATCAGGTGACGACACTCATTGGTCGGAGACCAAATTATCGATAGCCAGAAACGACGAAAGCCTAGTCATAAGACTAGGCTTTCTAATAAGTGGCGGAGTGGACGGGACTCGAACCCGCGACCCCCGGCGTGACAGGCCGGTATTCTAACCAACTGAACTACCACTCCGCAGTGTCTATTCAGCATAAAGCAATTTGGAGCCTGGCGATGTCCTACTCTCACATGGGGAAGCCCCACACTACCATCGGCGCTATTGTGTTTCACTTCTGAGTTCGGCATGGAATCAGGTGGGTCCACAATGCTATGGTCGCCAAGCAAATTCTGTTGTTAACTTGAATAATCAAATCAACTAAATATGGTGCTGATACCCAGACTCGAACTGGGGACCTCACCCTTACCAAGGGTGCGCTCTACCGGGCTGAGCTATATCAGCAATTCAAGAACCGTTTAAAAACGACTCTAATAATTTAAAGCCTGGCGATGT
>NZ_JBFRMM010000056.1:0-304 GCF_041470465.1 Vibrio sp. 10N.261.55.F4
ATGGTCGCCAAGCAAATTTTGCTTTTACTTTCAGCTTTTTTAAAAACTGAAGGCAAAATAATCTGGAAAACTGATTTAAAAGTCTCTTTCAAACTCATTCAAGCGTTTGGTATTTCTTTGAGTCCACAAAACCCCTTGGGTGTTGTATGGTTAAGCCTCACGGGCAATTAGTACAGGTTAGCTCAATGCCTCGCAGCACTTACACACCCTGCCTATCAACGTCGTAGTCTACGACAACCCTTTAGGACGCTTATAGCGCCAGGGAAAACTCATCTCAAGGCTCGCTTCCCGCTTAGATGCTTTC
>NZ_JBFRMM010000057.1:0-224 GCF_041470465.1 Vibrio sp. 10N.261.55.F4
CCTGACGCTATAAGCGTCCTTAAGGGTTGTTCAAGACTAGAACGTTGATAGGCAGGGTGTGTAAGTGCTGCGAGGCATTGAGCTAACCTGTACTAATTGCCCGTGAGGCTTAACCATACAACACCCAAGGGGTTTTGTGGACTCAAAGAAAGACCAGACCTTGAATGAGTTTGAAGAGACTTTTAAATCAGTTTTCCGAATTTTAAAATTTGCTTGGCGACCAT
>NZ_JBFRMM010000058.1:0-10864 GCF_041470465.1 Vibrio sp. 10N.261.55.F4
AAGCCGCGATGAACCTTTTTAATTCTACTATCTCGACCATAAATGGACTTACCACTGATGACGATAGGCCAGCTGGAAGGCAACATCGGTGGAGTTGTCCATGTTGAAGATGTTTTCGATAATGGATATCTCGACTGCTGAGCGTTGCATTAGATACCTATATCCAAACATCATTTCATTCGCGGCCTCTGAAAACTCAGTTTCACCGCCTTCTGCGCCTTCATATCATCTATATTCAAGGTGTAACTCATGATTTTCAAATAGTGTGAGTTGATAGCCGCCCATCCATGACCATGTTGTTTTCTTATGTGCAAAGCCATTCTCTACATCTCGATTTGACTGATTGGCGAGCCCTAAGCTTGTGTAAAAGGTATTGATATCGAGTTGGTAGGCATAGTTGAATTGAGCGCTTTGCTCGGAGCTACTTCCTTCAAAGGCACCGTGGCTGACATTGTTGTGATAAAGGGATACACCAAAGGATAAACCGTGGTTTTCAAGGTCTATGATTTGGTATTGAGTGTAGAGGGTGAAAGCACTAGTCAGCGTATCGCCGGAGAAGTCTCTAATATTGATATCGTGGTCTGGTGCGTGAATATCAAATTGATGCCGTTCTTTACGATCGCGTCCTGCTTGGTCGATGTCGAATAGGTCATGAAAGTTGATGGTGATTTTGTCTAGGTTATTGTTGGCGGCGTAAAGGTAGCGGTAATTGAATTCTACTTGCCACGTTTTAGTTAATTGCCATCGCAAACCAGTGTGAAGCTGATTCTGATAATAGTCTAAGTGGTAGTCGTGGGAATTGGCCCAGATACTCGCGGCAGTTAAGGCGGTAAATATTTCAACTTTATTCTCTTTGAGGGGGAAGCCAGAGCGAAGTGCCGGAGTGAGACGAACAGACTGCAATGGTGCTTGAGTATAACTGATTAAGGGGCCGTAATCTTTATTGGCCCAAGCCGCTGGAGTGTAAATAGCAGCAGTTATGATTAACGGCAAAGAGGGTATTAACGATATAAAAGTAGCCTGTCTCTCCATATGCACCTCATCCGTATTCCGTCACTTATCTATAGCTTAGTTCGAAAGGTGAGTTTTAAAAGTAGAGAGATGAAGACCACGGTGCTCAAAGGCACTGTAGATTAATGAAGAGTCATTGAAGTAATACTACCTGTTACTTTGTTATTTTAACTTGTGCTCGTTTGTGAACTCGGTATTTAGGCCTATTGGGATACATCTATTCGTGTCACGTTACTCTACCGCCTCATCGGTAATCTGGGATTGAAATGTCATTAGGCTTTCTAGTTTTTTTGCTGCAAGCTTCAACCTACCGGCTTTAGTGAGTAAGTCACTAACACTCAACCTCAATGTAGGTGCGTGTATTGCCATGCCTGCAATCATATTTCCGTCTTGATCACAAACTGGGACTGCAATGGCAACCATACCTTCAATGAGCTCTTCATTGTCGATGCTAATACCACGAATCCCAATCTCGTCGAGCTCTCTGTTTAGGTCGTCGACGTTGGTAATCGAATGTTTTGTTTGTGGTTCTAGTGTTAGGGTCGAAAGTATCTGCTTTCGTTTATTTCTTGGCATTAAGGCCAAAAATAGCTTGCCACTAGCAGTACAGTGCAGAGGTAACCTCGAGCCTAATTTTAAGTTGACCATCATAGGCCAATTAGCCTCAACACGCTCAAAATACAACAATTCATATCCATCTAATACGGATAAGTTACAGGTTTCCTGTATTTCGTCTGTTAATTCTTTTAAAACCATCTGGCGAGGTGCGCGCCCATCAAAATGTGACAGGACGTCTAGAGACATTTTTTTAAATCGAGAACCGATAGACAAGAAGCGACCTTGGAGATCTCTCGCAATAATATCCTCCTCTTCAAGTTGACTGAGTATCCGGTGTACGCTGGCCTTAGGAAGGTTTAGGAACAAAGCAATATCAACCGCTGTAACGGGGCGTGTCTCACTAGCGATGAACTCAGTAATCTTAAATGCACGTGACAGTGCTGAATTACTTGACGATTCGTTATTGCTCATGCTGCTTCTCCTTTGTTTTTTCTGATAAATTTGCAAGCAATGGGTCATTGCTTGCAAATTCGGTTAATCTACTTTAGCCGCCAAATTGAACCAAGAATAATGAAATGCTCGGTAATAAAGCAATCAAAACCCACGAGATAAATAGCGCTGTGAAGTAAGGTATGACAAACCGAACTAACTTACCATAAGGGATCCCGGTTACGCTACTTGCGACATATAAATTTAAGCCGAACGGTGGTGTGACAAAACCAATTGCAGCTCCGACTAAGAAGATAACTGAAAAATGAATCGGATCGACGCCAATGCCTGTGGCAATAGGTGCGAGAATTGGAGCTAAAATAATGGTAACCGGTAAGCTTTCTAAGAGCATCCCGGCTAAAAGTATAATCCCCATACACATAAATAAGACTGCGTAATAGCTTCCGAATCCATTAAGTGCGTTACCAATTATTTCACCGACTCCCATCATGGAAAGTAATTGTTGCATGACGACAGAAATCGCGATTAATGGTGCTAGCATCCCTGTAATCTGCCCTGATTTGAGCATCACAGAAGGAATGTTTTTGAAATGTAAGTCTTTGGTCAGAATACAGCCTGCGATAATTGTGAACCCAACGGTGAATGCAGCGGCCTCTGTTGGTGAGAATGCTCCAGAGTAAATGCCGTAGACGACTACACCAATAGTAATGAAGCCGAGGTAAGCGCGTCTTGCATATTTGAAACTGGTCTTTGCGACAAAAGGAATAACTGTTCCCCATCCTTGTTTTCGAGCAACTAGATGGCATGCGAACATCATCGCTAATACCATGAGGCTACCTGGCAGCATTCCTGCAATAAACAGATCCGTTATGGAAAGGTTCATCATGAAGCCATACACAATGAATATCACGCTCGGCGGAATAATAATTCCAACAGTTCCTCCTGATGCTGCTGTGGCTGCAGAAAATCTTTCGTCGTAACCATTCTTTTTCATTTCTGGAGCCATTATTGAGCCAATTGTGGCTGTTGTCCCAGCATTAGACCCGGAAATGGCTGCGAACATCCCACAAGCTCCAATCGCAGCCATACCCATACCACCACGAATGGAACCCAAAATAGAGTACGCAAAATCAGAGAGTCGTTTTGCAATGCCTGCAGCATTAATTAGATCGCCGGTTAGAATGAAAAGAGGTAATGCTAGTAAGCCGAAAAAGTTTAACCCCTCAAATAGCGTTACACCGATGTTAGCGAGGGTAAAGTCAATGACGATACTAACCCCAACAACCCATAGCCCAATGATTAAAAATATAGGGATGCCTGCTAGAAATAGAACCAAAACGATGACACTAATAATGCTAATCAAATCACCTTCACTCATGCTTCTTTCTCCGCTAATGATGTCTGGATTATCAATGGCTCATTATTTATGTACCGTTTACAATCTTGGAAGAAGTTCTGTATCACTCGATAGATTATTAATGTCCAGCCTACTGGTGTTGCCATATAAAACCACCACTGCATGACATCGTCAGTTCCTTGAACAATTGCAAAATTGTCGTAAGCGATCCTTACCTGATCCGTTGCAAAATAAAGAACGACGCCCGCAAAAACTAGCCAGAGAACGGCATCTAATATGAGGCATACAAATTGCGCTTGATAAGGGAGGCGTAATCTAATTTCGGTGAGCGATAAGTGAGTACGGTTTTTGACATTGACAGCTGCGCCGACCCAGGTAAGCCATAAAAATAGTAGTACAGGGATACTAGTGCTCCACGGAGCCTGAATACTAAAGAAAAAACGTCTGATTATTTCAACGAAGATAATGACAGTCATTATAGAGTAGCTGCTCACAATGAGATATTTTTCTATGTTGTTATCTAGCCAATACAAACACTTTTTGACTGAGGTTGCCGGGTGGACGGCAGTGCTGATGATTTCATTCATGATGTCATGCCTTAGTTTTATTTAATGGGTTGTCAGAGTATTAACCTAACCACCAACGTTGTGGTTTGACGTTGACTACCGCTGCGTCTTTAGGGAGTTCTCTAGCAATCCCGTGAATTTCTTTATAGATATCAATATCGCCTGCCCAAGCATTTAAACGATTACGCCATTTTTGCCATGGTTCTGGGTTATATTCCGGTGAGCATATTTGTTCAGCCTTAAATCTCTCTTCATCTGAAAGTGCAGCAAAGCGGATATTATTTTGTCGGAATTGCGTATTCTCGTTAGGGTGAGTTTGTGCACCAATAATTTCGTACAACCCACCTTCATTCATTCCGTGAGTAAAAATTTGTGCACAATATGCAGATTCCATGACCGCTTCTTTATGTTTATCGCTTAACTTTTCAAAAACGTCGTAATTCATAGCTGTACTCTCGTTGCCAGAGAACATGCGTAAATCGATCGCTTGAGATATTACTGATGTCATTCCTGAATATGCCGCTGCGCTCATCCAAGTTTCCGCACCATCAAGTAGTCCTTGTCGGAGCCCATCAATTGTTTCAGCCCAGGCAACTGGTACAGGGTTGAGATTGAGTTGCTCCATGGCGATACGCCCTAACTGGGTTCCTGTTACTCGGTTTTTGGTGCCTTGAATATCGGTTAGCGATGTAACCAAGGGTTTGTCTTTCCATTTGTTGCCTAACATGAGTCCACGTAAGTCACAGTGCGTGAATAGGAATTGAATGTTGTGGCGTTTACGTAATGGTTCACGAAACAATGATTCGCTTCGTTTGTCATAAAAAAAATGAAATTGCGAAGCTCGCGTAGGGAACATGTATGCAAAATCAAGAACATTCATGTATGGCGCACCAGCAGCGGAGTTTTGTGTAGATGCGGAATATATGTCAACGATTCCTTGCTGAGTTTTTCTTATACAATCCAATTGCCCACATAGTTGATTGGAGCCAAAGAATTCAACTTGTATTTCACCATTTGTTCTTTCTTCAAGATCTCTAGCGAAAAATAATTGTCCCGACTTTTGGATATCTAAGTTTTGTTCATTAAAGCCAGAGGCTCCAAACTTTAAGACTACGATTGGTTTTTTTTTTCTCGAGTTCGAGATACGCTTTCCGACGCATTTGCCAGGCTACTTAAGGTAGCCCCTGTCCCTAATGTCCCTGCAGCGAATAAAGCTGATGTAAGCCCGGCACGCTTTGCAACATTAAAAAAGTCGCGTCGGCTATATGGTTTGTCTTTTGAAGTTCTCATGTACCCATCCTGATTCATGTAAATAGCCCAATTACACTTGTTTAAAAAATGTTAAATGTCCAAGTTGGATTGTTATTAGTGTGCGATAAGTCAACAAAAAACAATTCATATTCTCTCGATATTTACTAATTATTGTTATTGGTTTATGTTTTTTGGGACGCTGTGTCTCGATTTATGAAAATACAAAGGAGATTTTGTTATGGGAAGGTTACATAAGGATGTGGGTGTCTTTGATTATGTTGTTGTAGGGGCGGGGTCGGCTGGGTGCGCAATTGCTAGTCGTTTAAGTGAGGATCCAGATGTTTCAGTGTTATTACTTGAGGCTGGTGGTCGAGATTGGAATCCTTGGATTCATATCCCGGTTGGTTATTTTAAAACCATGCACAACCCGTCAACTGATTGGTGTTATCTAACCGATCGTGATGAAGGTATTGATAATCGACAATTACAATGGCCTAGAGGCAAAGTACTTGGTGGGAGCAGCTCCTTGAACGGGTTGCTATATATACGTGGGCAAAAAGAAGATTATAACGACTGGGCGTCGCTTGGTAATGAGGGGTGGAGTTATGACGACGTGCTTCCCTATTTTAAAATGTCTGAATGTCAAAGCCGAGGAAAAGATAAGTACCATGGCGTGGATGGGCCGTTGAAAGTGTCAGATCTTAGACTGAAACGGGATATTGCCGAACGATTTGTGGAGGCAGCTCAAGAGGTAGGTATTCCTTGGAATGATGATTTTAATGGTGAGAACCAAGAAGGAGTAGGCTATTTTCAGCAGACAGCATTTAATGGGTTGAGGTGCAGCAGTGCAAAAGCTTTTTTAACGTCGGCTCGAAAGCGCCATAATTTAACAATATTGACTCATGCACATACCTCCAAGCTTGATATTGTCGATAAGACAGCAAAAGGTGTTGAATTTTTTTGCAATGGAAAAGCAATGTATGTTTCGGCAGCTAAAGAGATTATTGTCAGTGCTGGTGCAATTGGCTCACCGCAAATATTACAGTTGTCTGGAGTTGGCAACAGAGCGGAGTTAGAAGCAGTAGGTGTTGATTGCGTTCATCATTTACCTGGAGTTGGAGAAAACCTTCAAGACCATTTACAAATTCGTCTGGTCTACAAAACTAGTTGTACAACACTGAACGATGAGTTGAGAACACCTTTGCATAAACTGACAGTGGGAGTTAAATATGCTCTGTTTCGCAAAGGTCCTTTAACGTTGGCTGCTAGTCAGGTATGTATTTTCACTCAGTCTTCCTCTGACTTAACAAGGCCTGACATACAGTTTCATATGCAGCCACTCAGTGCGGACAAACCTGGAGAAGGAGTGCACCCATTTTCGGCCTTTACTACTTCGGTTTGTCAATTGCGTCCTGAAAGTCGTGGTCGTGTGAAGATCACCAGCAAAGACTACTCCGTGCACCCTAGTATCCAACCTAACTATCTCTCGCACCCTAAAGATAAAGCTGTTGCAATAAACGCGATAAAGGTAGCGAGAGAAATCACCGATGCGAGTCCTTTATCTTCGGTTATTTCTGAAGAGTTTGTACCAGGTTCAAAGTATCAAACGGATGAACAATTGTTGGAAGCTGCGACAAAATACAGTCAATCCATCTATCACCCCGTTGGTACTTGTAAGATGGGCAATGATGCAATGGCAGTCGTTGATAATGAGCTAAAAGTTCATGGGCTAAAAAGCTTAAGAGTAGCGGATGCATCTATCATGCCTATTATTGTGTCGGGAAATACTAATGCACCGTCTATTATGATCGGTGAAAAATGTGCAGCTATGATAAAAAAAGAAACTAGTCTGTCTAAATCAAAGTCAGCAAAATTGTGCGAAGAAGCGATTTAATGCATCGGGGCTAAATTTAATCTCTAGGTTAGATGTATTACAGCCCCAAATAGTGTTCCCTGCCAATAAGTCATTTGCCAAACCACTGACGAAAATACTCCCAAAAATTACTCTTATGAGTCTATATTTTTGTTCAGAGTAAAAAGAATGGTTGAGGCTCAGAATATCAATACCCTACATTTACCTCTTTTGTTTCGCTTCATCAATCCTATGCAAGAAGACTTATTGCGTCTATAACACGATAGGCGTGCGAATTGCCTGAATTTGACTGCAGGGGAGAGGGGCGGCTTCGGCGCCATACCCACAGCGCATCATTGTCATTTTATATTATTTCGTTACAATGCTCGGATACCTACAAATAGGGCATCTGTATTTGCTTCTATGTGGGTATATTTATTATGCATATATCCCCAATCAGCGTACTCGTTGATTGAAAGACATATATTAAACATTTTCATGTGTTGCTTGGTGTGCAACACCACTGTAAAGGACAAATAATGCCAATTATTACTCTTCCTGACGGTAGTCAGCGTCAATTTGACAACCCTGTATCAACTCTAGATGTTGCCCTATCAATCGGTCCTGGTCTTGCGAAAGCTACCATTGCTGGTCGTGTAGACGGCGAGCGTGTTGATGCTTGTGATCTTATCGAAAACGATGCAAGCCTAGAAATCATCACAGCTAAAGATGAAGTTGATGGCCTTGAAATCGTTCGTCACTCTTGTGCTCACCTTTTAGGCCACGCGGTTAAGCAGCTTTTTCCAGAAGCGAAAATGGCGATCGGTCCTACTATCGATAACGGTTTCTACTACGATATCGATCTTGAGCACTCTCTAACGCAAGACGATCTAGAAAAGATCGAAAAGCGCATGAAAGAGCTAGCGAAGACCAAGTACCAGGTTGTTAAGAAGAAAGTTAGCTGGCAGGAAGCGCGTGACGCATTCGAAGCTCGCGGCGAAACTTACAAAATCGAAATCTTGGATGAGAACGTTTCTAAAGACGATCGTCCAGGCCTGTACCATCATGAAGAATACATCGATATGTGTCGTGGTCCACACGTTCCACATATGGGCTTCTGCCAACACTTCACGCTACTTAACGTAGCGGGTGCTTACTGGCGTGGTAACAGTGACAACAAGATGCTTCAACGTATCTACGGCACTGCATTCCACGACAAGAAAGCGCTTAAGGCTCACCTAGTGCGCCTAGAAGAAGCGGCTAAGCGTGATCACCGTAAAATCGGTAAGCACTTAGATCTATTCCACATGCAGCAAGAAGCACCAGGCATGGTGTTCTGGCATCACAATGGTTGGACTATCTTCCGTGAGCTAGAAGTATTTATTCGTCAGAAGCTGACTGAGTACGATTACCAAGAAGTTAAAGGCCCATTAATGATGGACCGTGTTCTTTGGGAACGTTCTGGTCACTGGGATAAGTACGCTGAAGCGATGTTCACTACTTCTTCAGAGAACCGTGAATACGCGATTAAGCCAATGAACTGTCCTGGTCACGTTCAAATCTTCAACCAAGGTTTGAAATCTTACCGTGATCTACCGCTACGTATGGCTGAGTTCGGCTCATGTCACCGTAACGAGCCGTCTGGCGCACTTCACGGCATTATGCGTGTTCGTGGCTTCACTCAAGATGATGCTCACGTATTCTGTACTGAAGACCAAGTTCAGCAAGAAGTTAAAGCTTGTATTGAAATGGTTTACGATACTTACACAACTTTCGGTTTCGAAAACATTGTTGTTAAGCTATCTACTCGTCCAGAACAGCGCGTAGGTTCAGACGAAATGTGGGACCGTGCAGAGGCCGATCTTAAGCAAGCGCTTGAGGCGATGGAGATTGCATACGAGATTCAAGAAGGCGAGGGTGCGTTCTACGGACCTAAGATTGAATTTACTTTGCATGATTGTTTGGACCGCGCATGGCAATGTGGTACAGTGCAGCTCGATTTTGCATTACCAGAACGTTTAGGTGCAACTTACGTAGGTGAAGATAACGAGCGTCACACGCCAGTTATGATCCACCGCGCGATTTTAGGTTCACTAGAACGCTTCATTGGTATTCTTATTGAAGAATACGCTGGCTTCTTCCCAACGTGGTTGGCGCCAGAACAAGCAATTGTTATGGGCATTACGGACAAACAGTCTGAATATGTACAAGAAATTGCGAAAAAACTGCAAAAAAGTGGATTTAGAGTCAAAGCAGACTTGAGAAATGAGAAGATTGGCTTTAAAATCCGCGAACATACTTTGAAACGTGTACCGTTCATGCTTGTGTGTGGTGACCAAGAAATGGAAGCCGGCGAAATTGCAGTACGTACACGTAAAGGTAAGGACCTTGGTAAATTTAAAGTGGATGACTTTATTTCATACATCCAAGCCGAGGTTTCAAACCGTAAGCTCAATCTGGAGGAATAGCTATTAAAGGCGGAAGACGTGGCCAACAACCGGCCAAACAAAACCAGCACCGTTTAAACGGTGACATTCGTGGCGTTCGTGAAGTGCGTCTAACTGGCGCAGACGGCGAAGCTGTTGGTGTAGTAACAATCGCTGAAGCGATGGAAGCTGCAAATGAAGCTGGTATGGATCTCGTAGAGATCAGCCCTAACGCCGAGCCGCCAGTTTGTCGTGTGATGGACTACGGTAAGTTCCTCTTCGAGAAGAGCAAAGCTGCGAAAGAGCAGAAGAAAAAGCAAAAGCAGGTTCAGATCAAGGAAATTAAATTCCGACCTGGAACTGATATTGGAGACTATCAGGTAAAACTACGCAACCTGACTGGTTTCCTAGAAGACGGCAACAAAGTGAAGGTAACAATTCGCTTCCGTGGCCGCGAAATGGCTCACCAAGAAATCGGTGTTGACGTTCTTAATCGTTTGAAAGCGGATACTGAAGAATTTGCAGTAGTCGAATCTTTCCCAACGAGAATTGAAGGTCGCCAGATGATCATGGTGTTGGCCCCTAAAAAGAAGTAATTAACGGCTTTGCAAGTAATTAAACCCTGCAGCCTCAGGTTGCGGGGTTTTATTCGCCCTAATTACTATGTTATTAACAACTCAACAATGCGGAGTTATTCATCATGCCTAAGATGAAAACCAACAAAGGTGCTGCTAAGCGTTTCCAGAAAACTGCTGGTGGTATTAAGTTTAAGCACGCTGGTAAACGTCACATCCTGACTAAGCGTACTACTAAGAACAAGCGTCAGCTACGTCCGAACTCGATCCTTCCTAAATGTGAAGTTGCTCAAGTTCTACGTATGATGCCATACGCTTAATTCTTTTTAGTTTATAAATTCGTTTAGTTTAGGAGAAGCATAATGCCTCGCGTAAAACGTGGTGTACAAGCTCGTGCACGTCATAAGAAAGTTCTAAAACAAGCTAAAGGTTACTACGGAGCACGTTCACGTGTTTACCGCGTAGCTTTCCAAGCAGTTACCAAAGCTGGTCAATACGCTTACCGTGACCGTCGCAACAAGAAACGTCAATTCCGTCAACTTTGGATTGCACGTATCAACGCGGCATCTCGTCAAAATGGTCTATCTTACAGCCGTTTCATCAATGGCCTAAAGAAAGCATCTATCGAGATCGACCGTAAGATTCTTGCTGACATCGCAGTATTCGACAAAGCAGCATTTGCTGTTCTAGTTGAAAAAGCGAAAGCATCTCTATAATTTAGAGTTAGCTTAAAGGTTTAAGAAAAGGAGAACTTCGGTTCTCCTTTTTTATTGCCTGTAATTTGGCTTTGCCATACTCTCTCGCATCTCGCATCTCGC
>NZ_JBFRMM010000059.1:0-356 GCF_041470465.1 Vibrio sp. 10N.261.55.F4
AGCTATGATGTTAAAGATGCACACGGAGGAGTAACACACACTGGTGCATCAACAACACTCTCGGCAGTTGGCGATAAAGCCCAAATCGCTGGCGTTGATACTGGTTCAATAACCGAAAACAGCGCGGGTGTCGACATGTCACCCGACTATGCTCACTCAGGCATCGCCACACTTGGCAATACAACACTCTATGCTGATGGCAAGCTGACCATCACAGACCCCGATGTAGGCGAGTCAGGATTTGAACGCCAAGGCAGCAATGGTTACGACTATCACGGCACCTATGGCGATCTAATCTTACTCACCGATGGCACCTGGCATTACCATGCCGATGCTGGGCATCTATCAGGTATAGG
>NZ_JBFRMM010000060.1:0-10912 GCF_041470465.1 Vibrio sp. 10N.261.55.F4
GGCTTCGTAATCTTGCCCTGAGGTCGAGCTTAGACAATGTCGGGTCGGCCTCAAGCAGTAACTCAAGCATCTCCTGCTGTGTTAAACCTCGCTCCTTTCTGGCTTGTTCTAAGAAGTGTGCAAACGTGAGTGGCATTCTTTGTCCTCGATAATCTCTATTATGGTAAGTATTGTTCGATTGCTTATGTAATTCAATCTTCTTTTATTAGAATTTAAACTATAGCTTATCGGGCAGGTTTTTATTATAGATGTAGATAAAACGAAGGTAGGTATTACTAGCTTTACTGTTGATGGTTTTATCGAATCGGCATTTTCGGCAAATGGAATTTTCAAATGCCCAATATTTCTTTTCCAGTGTTCCGCATAATTTATTTCGTCCTGTCACCGATGAGCGTTAACAAATTTAAACGCAGGAGCGGGATTACTAATTTATGAAATATTTAATCTTTAAAGGAAAGTAAAATGTTTAACTTCAAAAAAAGCGCACTAGCATCAGTTCTTCTTATGGGTATGGCAGTAAGTGCAGGTGCTAACGCATCTTCAAATGCTACTGTTGTATGGAGTGGCACTGTTCCAGTAACTAACGCATCAGATGCACTTATCATCACTGGCCTAGGAGGTGATACAACAGCGCTTAACGGTACTATCACTCCAAGCACAGACGGTGTGTTTGAATCAGATACTATCGTACTTGAGTCTCACTTAAATGATGGTGATGCTGTTACTCCTGTTGTTGGTGCATTAGCTTCAGCTAACTGGACTCTAGTTGATGCATCAGTAGCTTTTGACGGTGTGGCAAACCCATCTCAAGCTGTTGAGATTAATGTAAATGGTGCACCAGTAGCCGTTGGTGATGTTGTTTCTGGTGAAGAAACTATTTCAACTAAAGTTAAGCAGACTGCTGTATTACCTGAATCTGAAGTAGGTGGAACTACTGTTCAAGCATCAGTAACGGTTATGGCTGACCTTGTTTAATTTGTAGAAAATTCCCGATTCAAAGGCTCGTAGTAATTACGAGCCTTATTTCTCTACGATGGTAGTCAATATGAAAAAAGTTTTAATACTATTGGCTTTCATGAGTATGAATGCCAACGCCGATTTCAAAGTGCTTTACATTACTACGAGCCTCGATGTAGGCAAACTTTATACAAATTCAATTAATTCTGTTGAATTTATTCCGGCAGTTCTGGAGTTGACGTCAAATCAAGACAAAACAAAATTTGATGATGTTAATACCACATTAAGAATTGAAACAGATATACCTTTTGAGTCTTCGGATATTCCTTATATTTCAACGTTAACAAAAAATACGTCAATTTGTACGGACTACTCTGGAGTGAGCAATGTTCAGGATGATTTCGTTACATTAACGATTGACGGGATAAGTTTGTCAGAGGGTGAATCCGTCTCTTTTTCAAATTTCAATTTAAATGATGGCGACAATAAGTATAGTGAGCATGACATTATATTAAGTTTTCAGTCATTTAAAGATATCATCACAGCGGGCCAAGCGGAGAGGTGTAATGGTGAGATAGAGTTCAATATAGAGGTAGATATATAATGTTCAGGTTCAAACTCATAACAATGGCAATTTTAGTGTTATTGCCTGTGTATTCGTATTCAAGTTATAGTCAAAATGTTCTTGAAGGTTTTGAAGAACTGTTTGAATTGAAAGAGTCAACAGTCCGTATACGTAACTTAGATGGTTCCCTTACTTCACCGATCCCATTTTTAACGTCGTTTAACACGTTAAAATTAGACTCGAATAATAAAAAAGCGATCGCACAGGTATCTGACTATTTAAATGATAATACAGTGTCGGCTGAGTACCAGCAGAAGATCATAGATCAATTAATGGTTGGCATACAAGATCAGTCTGAGTGTTTAGGTAAGCTCGATGAGTGTGAGTTGTACCCAGAAACGTTTGAGATCGTTCATAACTATAACGATCAAGAAGTCTATCTTTTTGTATCTCCACAGGTGTTGTCATACTCGAATCTCGATAAAGAACTGGTATACCACTCGTCTCTGAGTCAACACAATGGGTTAATCAATTCATTTGATCTGTACGTGAGTGAATATCAAGATCAAGACTCAATCGTTTCTTTAAATAATGAAACGACACTGGGGCTACCTTACGGATACCTCAAAACTGATTTCAATGCCAACAACAGTGATAACGGTTCTGAATTGTATGAAGCGGCATATCATTTAGATATCGATTCTTACTCAATAAAAGCGGGTCATTTTGAATTTGAGCCAGAGGTTAACTCAACTGACTTCCTGAATAACACCGCTCGAGTTGCTCAAAACTCGCTCACGGTAGGTACCTCTAAAAAGTTGCTCGTAGGCGGACATAATAACGACAAAGTATTGAGCTTTTATGCGCCAACAAGTGGCGGTGTACAAGTTCTTCGTGATGGTCGATTGATTTTTCAAGATAACGTACCAGAAGGGCAGAACTCAATTCCTTACAGCAAGTTACCATCTGGTCGCTATGAAGCTGTACTTGAGGTGACAAGTGGTGGGCAAGTTGTTAATACCCAGACTTATCAAGTATATAACACCAAAGGTGACTCTCTGACTCAGGGGGAAGTGGATTTCGTTGCCACTGCGGGTATGTTTTCAGGAAGCCATTACGACTACACGGAACATGGCATTAAAAATATTGAAGACGATGTTTATGGCAAGGCATTAGCTAACTACCAACTCACCCGTTCGTTGCAAGTAGGCTTGGGCGGCTTGGTCACGGACAGTGGCACTATGTACACCGTTGGTGGTGCATACAATCTGATTGATTGGGATTTGAGTACTGAAGCTGTGTACAGCCAATTCGAAGACGCATCTCACTTTAATGCTAATATCGGTATCCCTTATTTAAGTCTATCTTATGAGTCTCTCGATAATGAACTTGGTGATCCAGTTGCTTCTTATATGTACGGATATGCCGATTATTCACGTCTATCGTTGAATTCTTCGTACAGCTTCCGCGGTGGACAATCTATGTATGCGGTTTACTCGCTTAATAACGACAAGCAGTTAGACAATTTAGGTAACTCGGATGAACAGGAACAGCAGTTTATTTCCGTTGGTTACAGCACGCCCACAGTTTTAGATTCTCGAGTTAATATTAACGTCGATTACTCTGAGGCGACGGACGACATATCAGTTAATTTGTTATGGAGTGTCCCGTTGTCAGACACAGTAGAAACTATCGTGGGCCTGACGAGTGATAGTGATGACATTAATCAATTTAAAACAACAGTAAGACGAAATCAGTTAATTGACTCAGACTCCTTTAATACGTCGCTTGAGGTGAGTAACACCTACGATCGACAACAGGATGATATGTATCAAGATGCGTTATTGGCGACCAGTGGCACGACTAAATACGCTCGAATGAATGCCTCCGCCCATACGTCCACCAATGGCACGAGTGGTATCAATGCTGGCTTGTCTAGCACTCAAATCGTGACGACAGACGGCGTTTATATTACCGATAAAGCGGCAACGTCTTATACGCTTGTCGATATTCATCAGTCGCAGAATACAGAGCAGACGTTTGATGAAAAAGGTTACTTCTCTCTTAAAAAAGAAGGGCGAAACAACAGTAAGTTCATCGTATATAACGATGAAACCGTTGTGCCTTTGGAAGACTATAGTCAATATCGTGCGAAATTTGATTCAGAGAGCGTTGATCTTTACAACTCTGGTGATAGTAACGTAACCGTGTTTACACACCCAGGTACGGTTGCTTCTATTGAGCCAAGAGTTAGTCGCGTCGTTTCGTTTGTTAGCGCCTTTAATGACATATCAGAACAGCCGATTACAGAAGTGAAGTGTCATGGAGAAGGTTGTATTGAAGTCAATGAAATGGCCGACGGTGTTTATAGAGTAACCGTATTGGAAGGCATGAACTTTGAATTGTCAGCGAAAGAAAGCCAATGCTTACTGCCTTATGAATTTACTTCAACAAATCAGATGAACTTTGGTCAAAACTATTGTTTGCCAATAGCTCAAGAAAAGCAGATAGATTTGATTGATGCAGGTGAACGACTACAAGCGATGTATTTAGGTGCATACGAAAGCTCGATTGAACTGAATAAAGCGCTTAAAAAGCTCGAATTACACGGTTATCGAATTATTCAGAAAGAAGTGGGTTCGTTTAAGGCAATTTATATAGCGCATGAATCTATAAACATGGCGGAAACAATAGCGCTTCATAAAAGAGATATCGATCAGTTAAAACTGTTGGCAAAACGACTTTATCGCACCAACGCCATTACATACCCAGTCGCACAAGTTAATTAAGGAGTGGGAAATGAAATCCAATAAAGTTCTACTAAATTTAGTATCACTCACCGCTATATTGTTATCTATAAGTGTACAAGCTTTTACGGTAGATAAAATGGTTATTGTCTCTGATGATAAAGGGAACGGTATCGTTACGTTAACCAACGACGAGTCTCACCCAATTTTTATCCAAGCAAAGGTGGATGAAATAAATATTATTGATGGAGAACAGGTAGAAAAAAAACAATATACAAGAGACAACTTAAACGATTGGAAGGTGTCATTAACGCACCAGAAGGTAGTTTTGAACCCTGGTGAAGAGAAAGACATTGGCATACGTAGTTTATGCCACAACGCTGCATGCGATAATTCAAAAGATTTGATGTTTATGCTGTCTTTTTCTCCAAGTAAATACAGACCTGGTGAAGTAGTGAGTGGTGTGGAAATTAATTACGGATTCGCACCTGTTTATATTATTCCTACAACACAACCGAATTATTCTTACGAATTAACCAACAACGGTGATAGCCTTAGAGTCGAAAATAAAAGTAATACCATGCTCAATTTTTTTGTAGATGCATGTGTTGCTGAAAACAAAGCCCAATGCAAACAAAAATTTACGGTTGTATCGGGAAGGAATAAGACGTTCCCTTTAACCGAAACTATGCGAAATAACGAGTTGACCATTACCGTGACATCTCACGACAGAAGCTATTCAAAGAAAGAAATGGTGACGAGAGGTAAAATATAATGCCTAGACCTATCCTATATATTGTAGCGTTTATTGCATTAATGACGACAAGCATGGCTCAAGCTGCGTTTGAAGTTCGCGCGGAAGTGAAGGCTGGTGGTGTTCGTTGGGACAATGTGACACGTTACAATGGCAAAATGCTGCCAAGTACGTGGGAAACTCCTCCTATGTTGCAGGCTTCAGAAGCTTGGGCGGCCGCGACATTTTCGGGTACACCTCCAACAGAGATGACTTTAATTGGGGGAAATGGGAATACTTCACCGTCAATATCGATCGATATATCGGGCGTTCAATACAATACTACTGGAATTGAATTTGCCCAGTCAGCGAATACGGTAGGTGGTGGGTGCTCATTTGATGAAGTGTCACTACCGATTGTGACTGTTGAAGGTCCAAACTGTGTTTCGTCTGTTCGATTAATTAATAAACAAAAATCGAGCCCATTTATTTTCCTGAGACCTATTTTCGATATTAACGAAAGTGAAATAGTGTCGGCATTAAGTGGGCTACCAGAGGGGCAATATTCAGCTTCAGTGCCGGTAAATATTCGTTACTACTATGAAAATGACGGCATTATGACTTATCGCAACATCAATGAAGTGATGTTGTTTTCATTTGATTATCAGCCTGTTCAACTCGACAGTGTTTTTGTAAGTGGAGATGGTGTCATGACGCCAGTCTACGACACAATTGGCAAAAGAATAACATCGACAACGTCATTTGATATTACAGCGAACGGCTATTTTAATGACGGAATTGTTTTAACAATGCCCTTACAGTCATACGAATTAGTTAATTCAAGTAACCCTGGTGTGGTTATTCCTTACAGCATTCATTGCGATCAGTGCAGCTCTGGTAACTTAGTTGATGAAGGACAATTAATGAATCAAACAACGGCTATTTCAGAAGGAGCTGGAGTGCAAACAAGTATTAACTTTACTTTAGACTTTGATTACGATATTGAGGGCAGTTCTGCTGTTTCCGGAGATTATTTTGATGAAGTAACGATCATGTTGGAGCCTGGTATTTAAGATGAAAAAAATGAACTTAATGTCATCGATTATCGCTGTGTTCTTATCCATAAGTGTATCAGCAGAGGAGCTGCCTATCCAGATGAGTGGTGGCATGACGTTTTCTGCATTTGATGACAACATGGGACAGACTGAAGCACTTGGTTATAAGGCGGCGGTTGGATATAACATTAGTGAAAACGTACTATTTGAACTTGGCTATGCTGATTATTCTGCTTTTTCTGATTCGGAAATAGATAGTTTACGTGCGGTAATGGTTGAAACCGACTTATTGCTACCCGTCAGTGAATTTGCCTCCTTGTATGCAGGAGTCGGGGGCGCGTTTTCTAGTGACGACACCAATTTTACGGCATCGCTTGGTCTTAAATACCAATTGAGTAAAAATTGGAGCGCCGACCTTGGTTACCAAGGCGTCTTTGATTTAGCTCGTCAACAAGACGATCTATACGCATTTAATGCACTGTTGGTTTATCGTTTTTCAAGCAATGAAGCCGCAGAAGGCCTTTCAGATATTAACCCAAGGCCCAATGTTGACCAGCTTGTTGAAGAGTCGACCCAAGTATCAAGGCCGAAAACCCAATTGGCGTCTATTGTCCCAATTAAGAAGGCGCCATCGTGTCAGCAGCGTTTAGTTGAATACCGAGTGGTTCCTGGCGACTATTTGCTCCGAATTGCAAGAGCATTTGATAGCTCACTTGATGAATTAGTCGAAGCAAATCCAAATCTTAATAATCGTGATTTGAATTTGATTTACCCTGAAGAGAAAATACTTTACCCGAAAGTTAGCTGTTTAGATTAAATTGCCTTCCTTGAAACAGAAACACTGCCAATTTTTTGGCAGTGTTTCTTTGTTTGTAGCAGAGAGTATCTCGCCAATGTAAATGATATCTACACTTGTTTAGCTATCTCGCATCTTGCGTTTTTGAAATTCAAGAGTGCCCAATACCTTCAAACCTGAACGCGCGATACTGTTCACCAATCGAGCTACTCACCTTTATCGTTTGGGCTCGTAAATATGAAAACTAATACCTCAATTATATGCATGAAGGTCAAATATAAGAGAGCGGAGTAATGATCGGACCAAATATTTTAAACATGTATGTACTCATTCTTTTCGCGCTTGGTGTTATATACGCTCTGAGCAAAATAGACGAGTAGTATCCTAAAATTTATTATTTTTAGTAGAGAGAAATATGAAAATTAAATATAATCTATTAACAGTATTCGCAATTTGTTCAGCAATGACTTCTACTGCTGCCAATGCTTTTAATGTCGACAAGATGATTGTCGTCGCGGATAAAAAGGGCAATGGTGTCGTGACACTTATTAATGATGAGTCTCACCCGATTTTTGTTAATGGAAAAGTACAAGAAATTCAGTTTATTGATGGCGACAAAATCGTTCGTAATAGTTATACAAGAAACAATCTAGATGATTGGAAAATATCTCTTACGCACCCAAGATTAGTTTTAAGACCTGGTGAAGAGAAAGACGTGGGTGTTCGTAGCTTATGTCACAACACGTCTTGCGATAACAGCAAAGATTTGATGTTTATGCTGCCATTTACTCCTAGTCGTTATAAAGAAGAGGGAGAGAAAATTCACGGTGTCGAGATAAACTATGGTTTTTCACCGGTTTATATTCTGCCTACGACAAAGCCAAGTTTTGATTATAAGATTTACAATCAGGGCGAGAATTTACGCATCGATAATAATAGTAATACGCTAATTGATGTTTATGTTAACTCATGTACAACAGAAAAAAATACGCAATGCAAACAAAAGTTCACTGTTGTATCTGGTCGGGATAAAACGTTTTCTCTTGCGGAATATACGCAAAGTGAACAACTTAATGTAACCGTAACATCTTACGATAAAAAATACTCTAAAGAGATGCAACTGCCTATTCAGTAATAGGAACGCTGAAAATAGACATAATTATAGGCCTTCAATGATTAATGCTAATCAAGGACGATCAGCATTCATTACCCATGTTCAGTGCTAATTTTAGCCTACATGGCATCACTGTTATCAGCAAAGTGTAAATGCCCAATACAACATTAAATACAAATCATAAAATCAATTTTGAAATCAATAAAAAGTAAAGAGAAGTAATATGAACCTTTTAAGCAATAAGCCAGGAGGAAGCATTCCCCTGGGTTTTGTCGTCGCTACTACGCTTACCCTTTTTGGGTGTGGTGGAGAGGGCAGTGAAGGAAGCTCAGCAAGTGTTTCCCCTAATACTCAAAGCGCGACGCTTTCCGCTCAAAATGCTACCTACTCGACTGGCTATGCTGAATCGTTCGAGGTTGACCTGTCGTCAAAGGTATTTTCATCAACGGGTGGTGGCTTTGCGCTGAGTGAAGTCGAGGTCTTGTCTAATGATGATAGCTGCCAAGTAGAAAGTATGACGGAAACAGGGTTTGTAATTCAGGCCTTTGATACCAAGGTGTGTGACTATCGATATCATGTGACTCCTAAAACATTGTCGCCAATGAGCCGTATGGCTGAAGCGCCAATGAGTGATAGTAGTAGCTCAGAAGGTTCGAGTTCTGCGGTTACGCGCATTGCGGTAAGTAGTAATCCTAGCTCAACCGAACTGGTTCCAGTAAGTGCAACAACACTGATTAATGAAGATGTGAGTGTTTTACTGAAGGACGAATTGGAGAAAGTCGGCTTTACGTTAGGTGACGAGTTTGTATTAACGGAGCTTACACTACCGTACGGTCGCTCGAGCTCAGTTCAAATAAATAGTACAGATGACCAGACTATGGATTATACCCCGCCGTCAGGTTTTACCGGCATTGACCGTGTTCTTTATACGTTAGAAGACTCGGTTAATGGCCTTGTGCTGATGGGGGTTTTAGATGTTGCGGTGGGCTACGAAGCTAACCAAGGTTTTACGATTGACGATAATATTGTATATCCAGTTGTTGTCTACGTATTGACCGATGAAGAAATCGACATCAGCGGCTTTGTTTCCTCGGACGATAGTGATGATTATCAATTGGTGTATGTTGAATCGTTTAACGCAAAAGCGGTACCTAAAGATCCACTGGACACTCAGAATAAAACGATCGTCTTTCAAGCGTCACAACCAGGTTACCACTATATTAGTTTTGCGGTTAGTGATCATAATGGAGTGTATGACATGGGTTTGATTCGTGTTGAAGTGACCGATCCTAATCAGTCATCAAAATGGGACGACATTTCTCATTTGTTGGATCTCTATATTGGACCACCCACCGCACTTGATGCAGCCGGGCAAGGCTCGCCTTATGATATAAAACTGAACGATGATGGCTACAGCCCAGCGATTGATATGGCTGGTTTTCGTTATCCGTCGGCCGTAGCATACTGCGACACCATCGGTGGTTCAGTGCCGACGTTTGATCAACTTAAGCTGATGGCCACTGATACCGATGTTCAGGCGTTACATAACTGGCCTGTTAAAGCGCAATACCTCGCTTATGATGACGGAGCAGATCTGGTTAAGTGGGTGGATCTTAAAGATGGCAGCACCCTTACAGGCGATGTCGATCCAACATCGGCTTATTATGTGACATGTGTTAAGCAAGGTTTAATTACTGTATTGCCTACCTCAAGCACGGAAGTTGTCGCGGATGGAGTTGATGTTGGTTCTGTATTTGTTGAGTTAAAACTCGGTCAAGAAGTAAGACCAGATACCCTTGTGACGGCTTCTGTCTCTAGCCCAAATGTGACATTGGACAGCGATAACGTTACCACAGACAGCTATGGTATTGCCGAGTTTCGCTTAACCAGTTTAAAAGCGGAAACCGTCACATTAACCCTTGATGTGGGTGGCATTACTCAAGACTATGAAGTTAAGTTTATTGGTGATGAAAAGACGGCTGCAGTGTCATCAGAAGCAACGATTGACACGGTACCTTATACGTCAGTGGAAGGTGGCCAGGTTACTGCGACCTTGACCGATCAAAATAGCAACCCAGTAGAAGGTTACTCAGTCATTTCAGTGGTAAGTACAGAACAGCACCCAGACACCGCAGAAATGGTTACTCCTATCCTTGAAGCGGAAACGACTCAAACCGATGAATCAGGTGAGCAAAAAGTGCGGGTAAAGTGGGATACAAACTATCAAACCCCAACAACGACCATGACCTTTGATGTGGCGTCATCTTACACCACAACAACCAATACACAGACTAATGCGATTAGCCAAGTTACCTTTCATGCCTTATTGTGTGGTGGCCAAGTTGGGGATGATGATCAACAAAACGCCGCGGGTGCCTGTGTTAAAATTGCGGAAAGCGATGGAAAGTTGTTTACCGGTACTCCAAGTGAGAGCTTTTTAAACGCTGTTGGCTATAGTAATTACAACGGTAGTCATGTTGAAATTAGCCCTGATGATGGTCCTTCAGGATCGTTTGCAATGTTTAGTTTTACTGAAGCACATAGCCTTTGTGAACATTATAATACACTTGAGCTTAACGGGAGAGATGATTGGGCTTTAGCAAATATGGATGAGTTGATGAGTCTTTCTAGTAACTTTGGTCACATGTACACCGCGAAGGGTTGGGCGACCAGCAGCTTCTACTGGTCGTCGACGGCTAGTGGTTCCGTCTACTACCGCGTGAACCTCCGCTCTGGCACCGTCAGCAGCAGCGGCCCATCCAATCTGTTCTACGTCTCGTGCGTATCAGGTTCTTAGGGTTCAACGTTCAGAGTTTGCGGCCCGCAGGGCCGTTTTTTCTTTTTATAGAGGGTAGCGGTTTATTTTCTAAACTCAGTAAGGATTAATATGGATATTGAAACAAAACTCAAGCTTAGTCAGCAACAAGGCTTTGTTTCCTAAATCA
>NZ_JBFRMM010000061.1:0-1055 GCF_041470465.1 Vibrio sp. 10N.261.55.F4
GGTGTTGCTAAAGATTTCGCATCTATCGATAACGCTCCAGAAGAGCGTGAGCGCGGTATCACAATCGCAACTTCTCACGTTGAGTACGACACTCCAGCACGTCACTACGCACACGTAGACTGTCCAGGACACGCGGATTATGTTAAAAACATGATCACTGGTGCTGCACAAATGGACGGCGGTATCCTAGTTGTTGCTGCGACTGACGGCCCTATGCCTCAAACTCGTGAGCACATCCTACTTGGTCGTCAAGTTGGTATCCCTTACATCATCGTATTCATGAACAAATGTGACATGGTAGATGACGAAGAGCTACTTGAGCTAGTTGAGATGGAAGTTCGTGAACTTCTTTCTGAATACGACTTCCCAGGTGATGACCTACCAGTTATCCAAGGTTCTGCACTTGGCGCACTAAACGGCGAGAAGCAGTGGGAAGACAAGATCGTTGAGCTTGCAGAAGCACTAGATTCTTACATTCCTGAGCCAGAGCGTGCAGTTGACCAACCGTTCCTACTACCAATTGAAGATGTATTCTCAATTCAAGGTCGTGGTACTGTTGTAACTGGTCGTATCGAGCGCGGTATCCTACGTGTAGGTGACGAAGTAGAAATCGTTGGTATCAAAGAGACTACTCTTACTACTTGTACTGGTGTTGAAATGTTCCGTAAACTGCTTGACGAAGGTCGTGCAGGCGAGAACGTTGGTGCACTTCTACGTGGTACTAAGCGTGATGACGTTGAACGTGGTCAAGTACTTTCTGCGAAAGGTTCTATCAACCCACACACTAAGTTTGAGTCTGAAGTATACGTACTTTCTAAAGACGAAGGCGGCCGTCACACTCCTTTCTTCAAAGGTTACCGTCCACAGTTCTACTTCCGTACAACTGACGTAACAGGCGACATCACTCTACCAGAAGGCGTAGAAATGGTAATGCCAGGTGACAACGTTCAAATGACTGTTGAGCTAATCGCTCCAATCGCAATGGACGAAGGTCTACGTTTCGCAATCCGCGAAGGTGGCCGTACAGTTGGTGCTGGTGTTGTAGCTAAAATCTT
>NZ_JBFRMM010000062.1:0-418 GCF_041470465.1 Vibrio sp. 10N.261.55.F4
CCTATACCTGATAGATGCCCGGCATCGGCGTGATAATGCCATGTACCGTCATTTTGTAGAATCAGATCTCCATAGGTACCGTGGTAGTCGTAACCATTGCTACCTTGCTTTTCAAAAATAGACTCACCCGTATCAGGGTCTGTAATGGTTAGCTTGCCATCCGCATAGAGTGTTGTATTGCCAAGTGTGGCGATGCCAGGTTGGGCATAGTTGGGAGACATGTTAACGCCAGCAGTATTTTCAGATATAGAGGCAGTATCAACGCCGCCAATAATAGCCGCATTATTTGTCCCATTGACGGTAATAGTAACTTGATGTGGCGTGCCATCGGCAGAATGAACGGTGATGATGTCAATGGTTTTTGAACCTTGCGCTAACGCTTGCACGGTTGGGTTTGTATTGTCTAAATCATAGGTCC
>NZ_JBFRMM010000062.1:1289-1483 GCF_041470465.1 Vibrio sp. 10N.261.55.F4
CCGGTATTGGTGCCTGCAATAACAGCAGTATCATTAGTACCATTTACAGTAATAGTAACTTGATGTGGCGTGCCATCGGCAGAGTGAACGGTGATGGTGTCGGTTGCCGTTTTGCCTTGCGCTAATGCTTGCACGGTCGGATTTTGATTGTCTAAATCATAGGTCCAATCACCGTTATCTTTAAGATGTAGGGT
>NZ_JBFRMM010000063.1:0-370 GCF_041470465.1 Vibrio sp. 10N.261.55.F4
TTTTAAAAGTGAAGACAAAAAGTGTTATGAACACTTGTCAGCGACGACAAGTATTCCACTGCGGAGTGGTAGTTCAGTTGGTTAGAATACCGGCCTGTCACGCCGGGGGTCGCGGGTTCGAGTCCCGTCCACTCCGCCACTTATTCAGAGTTTCAGCTCTTTAAAACTGAAAATAGGGGTGTAGCTCCAATTGGCAGAGCAGCGGATTCCAAATCCGCGTGTTGGGAGTTCGAATCTCTCCACCCCTGCCATATTTAAGGCTCTAGCAGAAATGCTAGAGCCTTTTTGCTTTCTGGAATTTAATAAATTACAGAAAGTAGCCTGGTATAAACAGCCCATTACGCTTTGTCATACCAATCCGGAAAATTAA
>NZ_JBFRMM010000064.1:0-4280 GCF_041470465.1 Vibrio sp. 10N.261.55.F4
GTAGTCAGTAGTTTAGAGCGGGTTACTGACTTATGAAGTATGACCTTACCATTTTGGTCTACGGCATGAAGACTAAAGTGGTTTTTAGCTAGGTCGATACCGCAGAAATAAGAATAATCAGACATGGTGCCTCCGATGCATTTAAGTACCACATAAGTGTGGCAGATCCTCGGTAGGGGGAATCCATGTCATTCGTTAGGTGTCAATTGATGGAGTGTCAATTCAAGGAGAGAATATGAAGTGTCCATATTGCGGTGTGAGAGTTAGCTACTTTAAAGCATGGAAAATTAGTCGTTGGAAAAACCATGTCTGTCTAAATTGCGGTGGTGAATCTAGCACAACGACAGGCAATGTTGTCTTGATGGTGGCTTGTGTATTGGTGCCTCTATTTTCGATAGACATGTTGTTTTCGAGCCTGCAACAACCGTTGCACCGAGGCCTGTATCTTGCTCTGGCAATATTATTATCTTACATAGCCCATAGATATATTGGGAAGCTTCAAAAAAGTAAGCAACAAAACACCTAACAAACGCTTCAAGAGGGACAGCCAACGCGTGGCATTTTTACTATGCGTTGGTTTTTGTGGTTACGGTGTTATGCGGAAAGTTCGTAGTGGCGTTGGCTGCCCCTTAAGCGGGCGTTATACGAACTCTGAGAATGCCGTTTTTTGGTTCAGTTCAGCGATTGAACCATTAGCTTTTTAGGTGTGAAAGTAGGGTGTTTTTCCTTTTTCTTTGTAGCCTTTTGGTGTGCGTTTCATCAGGTTCGGCATTGAACTATTATTGCCCAAAATTCAGGCGTTTCAGAAACTAATTTACGCTTCAATTGTTCTTTGGTTATGCCTCATTTTAGCCTGTATCAGTGTTTTCCTCTCAGCATTTTCAATCCCAATTGTGGTTAGGATATTTGGTTTATTAGCTCAAAACTTGCTGAAACCAAATCGTACAAATGGCGTAAGAAAAAGGGATTGTTTCGTTTCACAGTTATTGCTGTTGATTGAATATTTTGCTCGCTTAATTGAGCCAGTCTAATTAAACTCAATTTACAGCAAATCTTGGTAAATCAGTTCTTTACCAATTTAAACGGAACGAAAGCAAGGCTCGTATAACAAAGCAATCAACACGATGCTATTTACATTCGGCATTCGCGGTTTAGAGTATAATTGGTTTGGGAAGTCGGTCTTTCGCACGTGTTATTGCGGCGTTATGTGCTTATCAGGAAATAGGTGTAACTCATTGGATAAAATTACTTTTTTCTCGCGAATGGAACGTCAGATATTGGCAGGTCGTAAGGTTGCGACTATTCGTGATAAATCAGAAAGCCATTACTTTATTGGGCAGATTGTTGATGCTTACACTAACGAAGACAATCGAAAAATCTGTAGCCTAGAAATTCTAGGTAATGAACCAGTAGCTTTCGAACAACTTAATCGAATGCATGCTAAAGCTGAGAATTTACCATTTGTTTTTATTCTCAAATGGATCCTTCGCAAGATCTATCCAAACGAAAATGGACTGTATTTCATAACTTTTAAAGTATTAAAGTAAATGGTGAGCTTTCTACTTAACTCAACTACGCACATAACAAGCAATTTAAGCAGACTGTCAACGCTTGGCATGTTCAACTCGGTTTGGCTTCAGTGATTTAGGTGGTAAGTTTGAGTATATTGGTAGCGTTGTCAGCTACTTAATTGGGCGTTATAACTCATTCGTAATTTCTAGTTTCTACAATATGGAGAATGTATATGGATATTAAACAAGTACATAAAGCTACGTGTCATTGTGGCAAAGTTGAATTAGAGTTGAAAATGCCCAAGGGGTTGGAAGATCCAAGGCGGTGTTCTTGTTCTATGTGCCGTAAAAGAGGCGCAATAGCAGCCTCTGTTCTATTGGAGAATCTAAAAATTGTTAAAGGTGAAGATAATCTCAGCTTGTATCAATTCAATACAATGGCTGCAAAACACTATTTTTGTAAAACTTGCGGTATTTATACTCATCATCAAAGACGTTCAAATCCACATCAATTTGCAATTAATGTGGCTTGCCTTGAAGGTGTAAACCCTTATGAACTCGAGCCAGTAAAAATATACGATGGGATACATCATCCTTCTGACACAATAAAGTTATAACAAGGCATTTAAACGGAACAAAAACAGTGGGTTACGTTTCGCTTCGCTACACATTTTAACCCACTATTTTTGTCCGCTTAATGCGGCGTTATGTAACAAAAGGTAATGGTCAAAGTCACTGTAATTTCAGTTATTTTGACATCTATTGATGCCCATTAATTTGGTATAGAATAAAAACGTATTAAATGATGGAGGGTATCATGGCCAAGCAAGAGTATTGTTCAATCAAAGGATTTGAACCAAGTAATAGAACAAAAGAATATATCGAACAAATGGAGCACATTACTGATATGTCTTCGGTGCTGGAGAAGATCCTGTTTGCTATTCCCTTCTTCCAAATTTTTGCAGGTAGAGATTCTTACAAAGGAGTAGCTTTAGCATCTGCTTCTTATAATGTTTCAACGTATGATTGGCAGTTGTATGAAAGTGCAGTAAAAGCGATTGCTCCAATTGAAAGAGAACGCTTAGAAAATGTAGCTATGAGAGCAATGTTAGACACAAGTGGTGAGGAACGTAAATTTTGGGAGTGTGTATACAATGCATTATAAAGCTATATTATTAATTGTTAGTTGTATATTTTCGTCTTCTGTCTTATCTGAAAGTTGGGCTGAATTTTTAAAAAAAGATCTTAGCTATAAGTACCAAGCTTTAAATGTAAAAGTAGATGCTTGTAGTAAGCTGCGTGAAAGCTTTGTATTAAAACCAATAAAAAGTGATTGGTTTGGTACTTTGACAGATCAACAAAAGAAAGATGTTATTTTATTTGCAAGTGATTATGCGAGTAAGCAATGTTATAAATTGGAAGAATTAAGTTTTTCAAACGCTCTTTTACGTTATACCGCAGAGACCGGAGATAAAGAGCTTCTGGATAATTGGCTTGGTTTAAATAAATCTAATAAATATACAATTGAAGGCGTGGACTCTGTTGGTGCTGAAAATGTAATTGAATTTATAAATCAAGAGTTCACACAACCATTTCAGCCAATTGAGCTTATTAAATATTTAAAGTTATATTAACAAAATTGGAAAGTTACATAACAATTGCATCAACACGATTTACTACACTCGGCATCTTAGGTTGCCGGGTGTTTCTCGTTTTAAGGCGTTAATTTTAAGTATAATTGCATAGTAGTAAACGTGTTATGCAGGCGTTAGCCGAATCTATTAATCCGATATGTAATATTGTTTCTAAGGGGTATTTATGAGTCTTATATCAGTCAAAGTGAGTTCGAAAGCATTAGAGCATATTCGTTCTTCTACTAGTAAGAATCAAGAGCAGATGGCGCTTAAAGTTATATCTGGCGACCTATTTCATATTGTTGATACTATAAATAAATCTCGTAAAGTTCAATTAACAATGGCAGACCAATTAGCTCTCACTTTAGGTGATACTTCAGCAATTTGGCGTGCTCATCAGGAAGATGCAACCGACTTTGACATATTGTTTAATATGCTAAGCAGTAAGCCAGATAAAGAGTTTGTTTTCTCTTATAAGTTGATCGGCTAACAAGAGCTTTAAACGGAACTAAAACAGTGGGTTAGGTTTCGCTTCGCTACACATTTTAACCCACTATTTTAGTCCGCTTAAGCAGGCGTTATAAGTCACATGGAGTTTGATTTAGTATGAAGAATAGAGAGTGCCTTAATTGTCAACAGAAGATTTCACTTAGTTGGTTTTTATTTAGTGGAAATAGGACAAAGTATCGCTGTACCCAATGTTCAGCTTTGATCGAATGGACACCAAGACGCTCCTATTTAGGCATGTTTGTTGGCGGTTCATCAGCGCTGAGTTTTACATTACTTGAATCGTTGATTCCCTCAATGAGTATACGAGTGATAATGATGTTAATTTTGGCAGTCATACTGGCATTTTTAGTACCGAAGCAGTTCAGAATCATTGACGAAAGTGCCTTATAACAAGTCATTTAAACGGAACAAAAACAGTTGGCCGTCGCTTCGCGATTTTAGCCAACCATTTTTGTCCGCTTAATGAGGCTACATGGATTCCCCCGGTTGTCAAACATCCGCTAAACTTATGTTGATGGGTTTTGGACTGCCGCTCTACATTCGGCCTACTTATCGACGATTCGCATACGTCGTGGCCCTGATGACTTTGCGCGACTGCGGTGCCTTATTCGTTAGATGACATCTA
>NZ_JBFRMM010000065.1:0-1047 GCF_041470465.1 Vibrio sp. 10N.261.55.F4
CGCTAATCCGCGATGAACCTTGTTTTACCCCTAAATTTTCCGCATGCAAAAGCGTTCTTGCGGTAGTACCGCCACTCCCCATTCTCAGCTTTCCTCGCCAATCGATATCAGGAGCCAAAGATGCAGGACTGAAAACCTCTTGGTCTCGAACCCATTTATAGGATCTAAACGGCTCAACAGGGTAGATTTTCAAAGAGGCGTCCGAAACAGCTTTTTCAAGCAACCTCGCAGATACTGCGTCATGAGGTAGGCTGTCTGTGATGCTCATTGGTTGATAGCTGATAGTGAATTTCAGGTCATCAAAAAAGACTTCGTGGCTTTCAAGGTAGCGCTTTGAATAGAGAAGCCCAACCACATCGATATACAACACTCTCACAACAATTCCTTGTGCTCTGTTTTCGCCAAATATTGCTTCAATGCATGTTGGCTCCCTGAACCTCGATACAGATGATTATCGAGGAAAAACTCAACGGCATCTGGATTTGGCTTCTCTATACAAAAAGATTTAAACAGGGTTTTGTAAAACAACCAACTCTTGCACTCTACGATGACCCAGAAAAAGGATAGAGACGCTGCAAACCCGAAAAACCATTTGAGTTCGATATTCAATGTTAAGGCACTCAAAGTAAGTTGAGTAAAGCAGTATAAGCCGAACAAGATGCTCGCAATAAAGCCGAGGTTACACATTCGATTCACCCACGTTGGGAGCTGTGCCCGCTCCATGATAAAATGAAGATGCTTCACTTCAACTCTCACCACTGCCTATCGCTCCAACAGTTAATAACCCTAAAGACACCAAAGTTGCTGATTTATAAGCTACTCTATCAATTAATCTTCGAAAGGGCACGAACAAAAATATTAACAGGTATCAATGTTTAGCCATTAAAGATGTGATGGTAATAAATAACAGATTTTGTTCGGACTTGGTGATGTGTTGTGGATCAGTTGACTTAGCCAAACGTTAGAGGATTTGCCATACCTATGGTTATCCGTTTGTTACTAATTTAGCGAAGCCACTGACACGTTTTTGTCCGTGCGACCTGAAGT
>NZ_JBFRMM010000066.1:0-224 GCF_041470465.1 Vibrio sp. 10N.261.55.F4
GCCGCCAACTGCGCCACCGTAAAGCTGCTCGACGCGACGCCGTTCACTAAGATTGTGCCGTTACTCACGTTGCTGACCGTGAAGCTCACGCCTGTGTCCGTATCGTCAACGTCCGTGTAGCCAAGATCTGCCGCCGTGATGGTGTAGCTGCCTGCTTCATCCATTTCACCCAACAGATCGCCTGTCAGCTCCGGCGCATCATTCACTGGCGTCACCGTCAAGTT
>NZ_JBFRMM010000067.1:0-4563 GCF_041470465.1 Vibrio sp. 10N.261.55.F4
TCGAGGCACCATTATTTGGTGCTTAACAAATAATGGTCTTTATGGATTATTTATATCTAAAAGAACATTGTTAAACACAAATAATTCCCCTTTAGTTCAGTTGGTAGAACGGCGGACTGTTAATCCGTATGTCGCAAGTTCAAGTCTTGCAAGGGGAGCCACATTCAAGAAAGCCAAGTCGAAAGACTTGGCTTTTTTTCGTTTGAACAAAAACAAACTCTATTCAATATACACATCAGCTCCTCACTAACTCTTAATCAGTCTCGATAAATTGAGTTATCTCCTTTTAGTACTCTTACTACAGCAGTTGATTCTAAGTTCTATAAAGCATATCCACTACAACAGAACCAACGCCTTATAAAGTTCATGACCCGCTAATATTCACATTAAAACAAATAGAACCAAGTCCTGTTACTTTTTTTTCTTCGAAAATTTAATCCCTATCATACTTTGATGTCTTTCTAATATCTGCCTTACACCACTTAGATTAAGATTCGATGAATTATACCTAATACTAATTATTGAATCGCTGCGCGGGGAAATATGAAACTAAAAACGCAAGCTTACTTATTATCGGGCATCATCTTGATCGCCCTGCTAGCACTGACGGCTACAGGCTTATGGACCTTAAGAGTTGCTAGCAACATGGACAACAAAGCTCGCGTAACAGAGCTGTTTAAGAGCGCATACAGCATTCTTACTGAAGTCGAAAAAATGGCGATTGATGGCACACTAGAAGAAGAGCAAGCCAAGCAACTAGCTACTCGCCTTCTACGCAACAACATCTATAAAGATAATGAATATGTTTACGTAGCCGATGAGAACATGACGTTTATCGCGACACCATTAGATCCTCAACTGCACGGAACCAGTTTTAACGACTTTAAAGATGGCGACGGCAATAGTGTTGGGCAGCTAATCCAAAGAGTACTTGGTAATCGTACTGGCGAGATCATTGAGTACACCTGGACACAAAAACTGCCAGATGGAACGATTGAAGAAAAACTGTCTATTGCAGAGAAAACGCCACATTGGGGTTGGGTTGTCGGCACTGGTATCGGGTTCAATGAAGTTAACGCTCGTTTTTGGTCTACTGCTCAATGGCAGCTATTTCTTTGTGTCGTGATTGCTGGTCTTATTCTGGCGAGCCTAATTGTATCCATTAAACGCATGCTAGCGCTTCTTGGCGGCGAACCTAAAGACGTACGAGAAGCAGTACAAGCCGTAGCACAAGGTCGAATTCAAACCTCTTTCGAAACTCAGGCAATTGACGGCAGTATCTATCACGCCGTACAACAAATGAGTAAGTCATTGGCTGAGCTAGTATCAAACCTTGACGCTTCAATGCTGGCATTAAGAGGCGAACTGCAGCGCGTAGAAGATCGCGCTGGGTCAATTGGTCAACTGACAGACACCCAACAGCAATCAACAGAGATGATCGCGACAGCAATGACCGAGATGGCCTCTTCAGCCAATAACGTAGCTGCTTCAGCTAGCGATACCGCGCGCAACACCGACGAGGCCGACAAACAGAGCCAGCATACCCAACAACTCATTCACAACACAGTAGATAACATTCAAGGCTTAGCAGGCCAACTAGGCACAGCAAGCGAAGCTGTCGCTAACCTAGATAACGATGTAAACAACATTGCAAAAGTATTGGATGTGATTGGTGATATAGCGGAGCAAACTAACCTATTGGCACTAAATGCAGCCATTGAAGCAGCTCGAGCTGGCGAACAAGGTCGTGGATTTGCTGTTGTAGCAGATGAGGTTCGTAACCTTGCAGGCAGAACACAATCGAGCACAAAAGAAATCCAATTAATGATTAATAACCTTCAAGAGGGGTCTCGCAACGCAATTCAAACCATGGAAGTGTGTGCCGCGACCAGTGAAAGCACCGTAACAGAGTCTCAAAACGCCTCTGAAGCACTACAACAGATTGTTGTCGCATTAGAGTCCATTTCATCAATGAGTCATCAAATCGCAACAGCGGCCGCTGAGCAGACTCAGGTGAGCGATGATATATCGAAGCGTATCAATATGATCGAAGAGAGCGGTAACCAACTGAGCAATGTCGTAACAGAAAGTCATAACAGCACCCAAACTCTTGCCTCTCTTTCCAACGAATTAGAAGCTTGGGTTAATAGGTTTGAAGTAAAACACTAAACTCCCTAGAAAATTTTCAAATAAAAAAGCACGTTTTCATACGTGCTTTTTTTATTTCGGCGCCCATTCAGTGTAGTTAACCGTAGTTTTACTATCTTTTAGGGCATGCTAGACCTAGGTTTTTCACCCCAAATGAGCAAAAACAACCCACTAAGTATAGAAAAACATCAAACGATACTTTTTTTGCAATTTAATGTTGACCCAGAACGCGAAAACACGTTTAATACACCTCGTCGCCCGGATAGCTCAGTCGGTAGAGCAGAGGATTGAAAATCCTCGTGTCGGTGGTTCGATTCCGCCTCCGGGCACCACAATTTATTTGTTGGTGTCTTAGACAACAACAGTAAAGCACAAAGAAATATTATGTGCCGACTTAGCTCAGTAGGTAGAGCAACTGACTTGTAATCAGTAGGTCACCAGTTCGACTCCGGTAGTCGGCACCATTTCTTTAAAGCTTTAAGAATAATTCCCCTTTAGTTCAGTTGGTAGAACGGCGGACTGTTAATCCGTATGTCGCAAGTTCAAGTCTTGCAAGGGGAGCCAAGTTAATCATCAAGCATAAGCTTTTTGATTCATGATGCCGACTTAGCTCAGTAGGTAGAGCAACTGACTTGTAATCAGTAGGTCACCAGTTCGATTCCGGTAGTCGGCACCATTCTCTTGATTAGAGACTAAACAATCAATTCCCCTTTAGTTCAGTTGGTAGAACGGCGGACTGTTAATCCGTATGTCGCAAGTTCAAGTCTTGCAAGGGGAGCCAATTAAAAGAAGCCGCATCATTGATGCGGCTTTTTTGCATCTAAAGATCCTAACTTATTAATACAACTACCCTCACCTTTCAAATACCATATTCAATTCAGAAACCAACCGTTTTTATATCCTTCCAAAGCTACAAATCTTCGCTACTTAATGCTCTTCAAAATCTCCCAACAACAAACGACACATTCACGTAAGAGTCAGTCACAGTACGTTGCTACTCATTTTATTGACTAGGAGATCGGTTGAAAAAATCAATACTAAGTTTGGAGGTAAGAAAGCTAAATAACGAATCAAGTAAGCGCTGAAAAGCTCTGTAAGACACTTCAATCCAAATTGATACACAGATTACTCTTTATCAAAACTATCCACTACAATAGCGCCCATAGAGGCTGGCATTGAAATAACAATCACTCTTTTGATCGATACGACGGGATCACTCAATAGAGGTAATTTGTCCAGGCAAGTCAGTACCAAAGCAACGACCAATGCCGTCATAACATAAGCAATCACTATTCTGAAAATAAACACCGGCAACCGAGCAACAACATCTTTTTGAAAGACACTCTCATACGTATAGAAGCCTAAGAACACCGCAGACAGTAAAAATAGCAGCAATAGATTAGCGGTAGGTAAAGTCTCCCCTAACTTCCAAGCCTCTTCAGAAAAAGAAATCGGCACGGCCAAGGCAAAAGATCCCACAAAGATCTGGCTCGCATCTTCAAAGTTAAAACTCAATTTCATAATTCGACCCATTAGGTTTAAGGCTTTATCTAATTCTGAAAAGAATCACAAAACTATCCGCCAATGATTTGGGGGATTTTTATTTCTACTAAGCAAACAGTAGTGACCTTCTAGCTTCATCTTAGTCGCAATAACCAAAACATAGCTTGAACTAACCAGCAAGAAATCAATATGCTCAGAGCAAAACGGTCAACACGACTGATTAATATCGAGTCAACAAACACATCAAAATCGAAGAGAGACCGGTAAACATCCTAAATTACCATCCCCTAGAACCAGAGAACATCACAATCAGTTGGGGGAAGAACCTCCCTGCACATGTAGATACGGATACGAGGGACACTCTATGTCTTAACTTACATATCCCTCCAGCACCACTTTGGAACGCAACCTAACAACTCTCACCTTTCAAGCTGAATCTACTCCGCTTCCATCCTTTGAAATACTTCTAACAAAGCGCTTGATGCTATCGAGAGTGGTTTAAGCTGAATGTATAATTAAGAGCTATTAAGTCGACTCATTAAGGGCTATAGCGCTCTTAGCAGAAGCCTCCATGATAGAGCCCTAATTACACGTATCCTATAGATTCACAGATAGAGCAGAAGTCAGATTTCGTAGACGAAAGGCTGTTAACTAATACTGAGAGCCACTCACTTAATAAAGGAAACATCTACAGCGCGTATGGCTCGAGTATCTGAATGCTAAACTTAAAGCTATATACGTTTGAAATCATGCTCGAGTCACCTCACAGCTGGAATCAGAAATGATGTAGTCCTAATCATGAGTTGGTTTTGGGAAAAACCTGAGCTAAGAGCTGTGGGCTGCGGGAAAATCTTTTGTGTAAGTTATTCGACTGACGTGCGAAACACTATGATTTATACCAATTAAAGTAAA
>NZ_JBFRMM010000068.1:0-365 GCF_041470465.1 Vibrio sp. 10N.261.55.F4
TTTGCTGCGGTCGTGGCGGAATTGGTAGACGCACCAGATTTAGGTTCTGGCGCCGAGAGGTGTGAGAGTTCAAGTCTCTCCGACCGCACCATTATTTCTCTTTCATTAGAGAACAAATAGTGAATCGATTAGATTTATTATTGGCTACTTAGCTCAGTTGGTTAGAGCACATCACTCATAATGATGGGGTCGCAGGTTCAAATCCCGCAGTAGCCACCATTTATACAACGTTTTATTGAATCACCAATATTCAGTATGACTATAAAGATTTGCTGCGGTCGTGGCGGAATTGGTAGACGCACCAGATTTAGGTTCTGGCGCCGAGAGGTGTGAGAGTTCAAGTCTCTCCGACCGCACCATTATTT
>NZ_JBFRMM010000069.1:0-1051 GCF_041470465.1 Vibrio sp. 10N.261.55.F4
CGCTCTAAACTACTGACTACAATAGCAAATATGCCACTCATGCGTATAGGCGTTGAAGCGTGTGGTGGTGCACATTATTGGGCAAGAACACTCAATAAACTTGGGCACGACGTCCGTATCATGGCCGTTAAATACGTGGTTCCTTATCGAACTAAAGGGAAGAACGACCTTAATGATGCAGTCGCTATCTGCGAAGCTGTTCAGCGACCATCCACTCGCTTTGTACCCGTAAAATCACCAGAGCAACAAGCCATCTTATCGGTACATAGAATGAGAGAGCATTGGGTTCGTGAGCGCACCGCGCTTATGAATCGCATGCGCGCCCTACTTTCTGAGTTCGGGTTGATCATTCCCGTTGGTCGCTCTTCATTGATGAAACAGATTCCCTTAATGCTCGAAGATGCAGAAAATGAACTGCCACATCTCACAAGAACGGTGATTGCCGATGCTTATCACCACCTTGGAGAGTTGAATCAACGTATCGCCGATACTGAACAAGTCTTCGACTCTTTTGCTAAGGTCAGCGCTAATGTTCAACGAGTGATGAAGGTTCGTGGCATTGGACCGCAAACCGCTACTGCGATACTTGCTTCGATAGGCAATGGTTCTCAATTTGATAAAAGCCGTGATTTCTCTGCTTGGCTAGGACTAGTACCAAAGCAATATTCCACAGGAGGAAAAACTCGCTTAGGCCGAATAACCAAACACGGTGATAAATACTTACGAACACTATTAGTTCATGGCGCAAGGACCGTGATTGCCAACCTTGGCGACAAGCAAGATAAGCTAAGTCAGTGGTGTCGAGGCGTTCTAGAACGAAGAGGAATGAACCGAGCAATAGTGGCACTGGCCGCGAAGAACGCACGAATTATATGGTCGCTTTTACACAATCAAACCGAATATGAAAACTATGCTGCTTAAGTAGAAACCTAAGCAGCATAGAGAGTTAAACCCACCGGGTCATTGCAGACGCTAATGATGGAGATAGGTTAAGACCACTTGCGGAGAGCCTGTTAATGCGGCGGACACACTAGATGTCATCTAACGAATA
>NZ_JBFRMM010000070.1:0-204 GCF_041470465.1 Vibrio sp. 10N.261.55.F4
AAAAGAGGTAAGAAGAATATGGTGGAGGGAGACGGATTCGAACCATCGAAGGCAGTGCCGGCAGATTTACAGTCTGCTCCCTTTGGCCACTCGGGAACCCCTCCAGGGTGTGTCTTACTTTTCACAAAGTAAGCCTAAATTGATGTTTTCCCATAAGCCCATCAATCAGGTTGTTCTCTTAACTCTTAAAAGAGGTAAGAAGAA
>NZ_JBFRMM010000071.1:0-3503 GCF_041470465.1 Vibrio sp. 10N.261.55.F4
AAACCAGTCATCCCTTCTGCGATTATATATTGCGAAGGTAATTTTGGTAAAATTGATGGTAAAACCGCTAATGGATTAGTGAGACATTCGTTAAGCTATCGTATTCTATCAGTTATTGATAGTGAGTCTGCTGGCTTAGATGCTGGTGAAGTTCTTGATAACAAAGCCAATGGAATACCTATCCTTGCTAATGCTGAAGAAGCTATCATTCACGCAGAAAGCATTCCTGATTACTTCATTTTTGGCATTGCGCCATCAAGTGGCTTTTTATCTGACTTAGATAAAAGCATCATTTTAAATGCCATGTCACTAGGAATGAACATCGTAAATGGCTTACATGAATTCCTAACCGATGATCCTCTATTTTTAGAAGCCAGCTTAAAGAATAACGTTCGAATATTCGATACTCGCAAACCCAAAAATAAAGGCGAACTGAAAACGTTTAGCGGGAAAATACACAACGTTAAATGCCCGAGAATTGCTGTAATGGGGACGGATTGCGCGCTAGGAAAACGAACAACAGCAACAATATTGGCGAATGAACTGACTAAAAAAGGCCTTAACGTCGTTCTGATTGCCACTGGTCAAACAGGCATTATGCAGGGCGCACAATACTGCGTTGCACTCGATGCTGTTCCTTCACAATTTTGTGCCGGTGAGTTGGAATCTGTTATTGTACAGGCCTATGAAAAAGAAAATCCGGATCTGATTATTATTGAAGGGCAAGGAGCCTTGAGTCACCCTGCGTTTTCAACCAGCGCTTTTATCTTACGTGGCAGTTGTCCAACGGGTGTGATACTGCAACATGCCCCTAAACGTTTATATCGTAGTGATTTTCCTGATTGCCCAATGCCTTCGATTGCCTCAGAAATCAATCTTATCGAAACGTTTTCTAATACCAATGTTATCGGACTAACACTGAATCATGAAGATATGTCGTTGGATGAAACACGTTGTGCGATAGACACTTACACTACCGAATTTGGTTTACCGGTTACTGATGTCTTGTCACAGCCTGTTGAACATCTACAGCACATCGTAACGTCAGCCTTTCCTATAATAGCAAGTAAACTGGCCGAAAAAGGGTGAACTACCCTAGGTTAGACATCGATTGTGGGAAAGTTCATCATAACGCTCAGTTCCTGATTTCTCAGCTCTCACTGAAAAATATATCCGTTACGCCTGTAACAAAAGCCTTCCTCGGCCACCCTATCATCGCACAAGTTCTTATTGATGCTGGCGCAACAATGTTAGCCGATTCAAGAATCGAAAATCTTCAAAAGATGACTGAATCTGGCATTGCTACCCCTAAAATGCTGATACGTACACCCATGCTCAGTCAAGTGGCGAGCGTAATAAAATACAGTGATATGAGTTTAAACTCTGAAGTTGAAGTGATTCAGAGGCTTTCACATGCAGCGGAACAACAAAATTGCTGTCACGGTATCATTATTATGGTTGAGCTTGGCGATCTAAGAGAAGGTGTGATGCCAAATCGCGTGATTGATTTTATCCGAGAGATTATTTCTTTACCAAACATCACGATAAAAGGAATTGGTACGAATTTAGCCTGTCGGTATGGTGTAGCTCCAGATGATCAAAATATGAGTATTCTTTCTGAGCTTGCCGATGGAATTGAAGCTACATTTGGGGTCAGTCTAGAAATTATTTCAGGGGGTAATTCTGCTTCAGTTAACTGGGCTCTTCAGAGAACAGGCTTAACTCGAGTCAATCACCTTCGTATAGGAGAAGCCATTTTTTTAGGCTGTGAGCCTTTAGAGCACGAAAATATCAAAGGCTTACATACGGATGCGGTTTCTTTGACCGCTGAAGTGATTGAATCCAAGACTAAACCGACTTTGCCTTGGGGGAGTCGGGGGTTAAATGCTTTTGGTGAAAAAGAAAACCTTCAAGATAGAGGGGAGGTCTCACAAGCTATTCTAGCATTAGGCCGCCAAGATGTTTGTGTCAGCGGGCTTAAGGCTCCGAATGGGATTAAGATCATGTCTTCAACCAGTGATCATCTTGTCCTTGAATCCTCACAGAAACCACTATTTGTAGGGGAAAAAGTCACATTCAGTTTAGATTACAGTGCGCTCTTATCTTCTATATCTTCACGTTATATCCATAAATATTTTAAGGCACCTAAAGGGAGAAGAAAGGAAGAAGGAGCGCATAATGCTACGAACAACTGTAATTCTCTTCGTCAGTGTCATGCTTAACGGTTGTCAGATAAGCCCAATAAAATCTAATGGACTTGCCGATTATAGAGCGACAGTTATTTCAAGCCAACTTCCACAAGAGTTAGGCTCAATCACACTCGTAAATGCACAGTCAGAGGGCGATAGTGTCACTCTTGTTTTCGTAAAAAAGAAAACTTTGAATATGGACCGCTTAGTAGAAAAAGTCGCCGTTAGTTTTTGTGACAACATCGAAATAAGACCACTATTAGAGAGTGGGATCTCTTATCGAATCATTACCTTAGGAAAAAATGAGAAAGTAGAAAGCCTTAACGTCATTTCTCTAGCTAAGTGCTCTAATTGAATGCTTAGCAGTCGAATGGATAAAAGCCAATACGAGTTGTTCAATGTACTCAATGACACTATTTTATTGAGGTTTGACCGCCTTACGCCTTGGGAAAAAAACTTTATCACAGAGTTACACCATAAGGTCGTAACTAGACAACTCATTTCAATTAAACAAAAACAGCTTGCTTTAAAAATTTCAATGAAAGCCTATAAATCAAAGAAGAAAAACGCGCGTTCCAACGTTTAATTTAAGCTTGTGTATACCTAATCTGTTCAAGGTCCTCTAAACCTTGGACAGATTAGTAGTATTTGCACTTAACGTATTGAAAATAATCAAGTGTAGCGGTGAATGGGTAACAACTTTCAGCGTAATAGCAATTGAAACACCTAAGTATTTAGGTTCCTTTTCGATTAACACTCAGTACCTTCTGAAAGCAACAATGCATCTTCTAATTCAACCCCAAGATAGCGGATTGTATTATCTACCTTGGTATGACCAAGTAGTAGCTGCACCGCTCGGATATTTTTCGTTTTTGCGTAGACTAACGTCGCTTTTGTTCGCCTCATCGAGTGAGTGCCATACAAGTTAGGATCCAACCCCAGATTAGAAGCCCATCTCCTCACTAAGTATCGATAGTACGAATAGCTAATCGGTTGTTGCTTTCGCCTTTGGCTTGGGAAAATAAAATTGCTGTCATGTAGCGAAGCCATCAAAATCCATTTCATTAGACTCTGTTGAGTTCTTGTCGTTATCTCAAATTGAACTTCAATATCTGTTTTGCGCTGGATATGCTTAACGCGGTTAAATATCCTATCTTGCGAAGATACATCGCAAACTCTGAGAACGAGCAAATCACTTGCTCTAAGTTTGCTATCAATAGCTAAGTTGAGCAACGCAAGCTGCATCAAATTATTTTCAATTTCTAATCTGGTTCTGATCCGCCAAATTTCCTCAAGCCGAAAAGGCTTTTTGAC
>NZ_JBFRMM010000072.1:0-1050 GCF_041470465.1 Vibrio sp. 10N.261.55.F4
GCTTTGTTTCCTAATTGGATCTCAGATAGAAACGGCCAGTATGGGTGATTATTAGGCTATTTCTATCGTTTTAGGCATACCTAACCCTGTGAGCTTATTCAACGCTTTAATCATGGCGTAGGTTTCACCAACCTGAGCATTATAGTTTCTTAAACTTAATCGCCCACCAAACAGTGTCTTTACACGGAACATAGCCGTCTCTGAAAGTGACCGTTTATGGTAACCGTACTTCTTTTTCCAATGTTTATTTGAGCCGTATAATTTCTGGCAAGCTACCGCCAGATTACGGGGGTGACCTCGTAACCAAAAAGCAGCACCTTCTCTCGGTGGAATAAGTGGAACAGCTTGTTTAATACGTATTGCTTCGTAGCATTGTCTTGTATCGTAAGCTCCATCACCAGATATCTCATTGATTCTACGACGAGTTTGATTCAGTAAATTAGGAAGAGCTTCACCGTCAGTGACATTCGATAAACTTAACTCAGCCGCAATGATTTCATGAGTGCCAGTGTCTACGGCTAAATGGAGCTTACGCCAAACTCGACGCTTCCCGTCAGTACCATGTTTTTTTACTTTCCATTCACCTTCACCGTAGACCTTTAGCCCTGTTGCATCAATGGCTAAATGCTGTATTGCGCCTCGGGTCTTTGTCTTGAATGACACATTAACCGTTTTGGCTCGTTTACTGATGCATGAATAATGAGGACATGACAACGGGAGTTGAGCGAGTTTGAAAACAGAATCGATGAATCCTTGTAACGCTCTCAACGGCATCGCGAATACTCGTTTAACCATGAGGGCGGTCGTAATGGCTAAGTCACTAAACAATCGAGGTCGACCTCGTTTACCTTGCTTGAGTTGCTTCCACTGTTGAATCGCTTCCTCATCAATCCAGAATGTCAGTGAACCACGATTGATTAGGGCTTGGTTATATTGTTTCCAGTTAGTTGTTCTGTAGCGAGGCTTTGGCATTGCTCTAAGTATGTGAGTGAACTTAGATGATCTGATCGTAGCTTTAAGCATTAGTTCCCTGATTTAGGAAACAAAGCC
>NZ_JBFRMM010000073.1:0-1281 GCF_041470465.1 Vibrio sp. 10N.261.55.F4
TCTTAAGATCCTGTCTATGAAGCACGTCTATATAAACCTGAGTCAAAGTGATACCTCACCTTTACCTGTTAATCACGTAGGTGAACAAGAAGTCGATATTGATTCACAGGTAAGCCTTGAAACGGAAAGAATGTGGAAAGATAAGCATGAGCGTATCGAAACCCTTAGCTCTTACCGCCGCAGGGTGAGTCATTGTGAGAGAGAGTTTGAACGTTCGCTTGCTCGAATGCGATCTGTGATGACCAAGATCCGTAACAGACCTTTAGATGCGGTAGGGGAGGTTAAGGCTCTTGTTGATGATATCGTTGAAACTCTAGTGAGCGATGATAACGTCACCTTGCACCTTATGAATGCTAAAGCAGATTTCGAAGATATTTACTTTCATACTCTAAATGTTTCGGTTGTTGCACTGATGATAGGAAAGGCCAAAGGCTATAACACACAGCAATTGAAAGACCTCTCATTCGCAGCGTTGTTTCACGATGTAGGCAAGATCAAAATACCAGTCGCGATACTAAGAAAGCAGAGTGCACTAACGGTGCCAGAAGAGAACTACCTGAAGCTTCATACTAAATACGGTGCGGATATTGTATCGGCAATTGATGACTTTCCTGAAAGTGCTAAAAAGGTAATCGTTCAACATCATGAGATGAATGATGGTTCTGGCTACCCCGAGGGCTTAAAAGAACATGAGATTGATGAATTTGCCAAGATAGTCGCCGTGGCTAATGCATTTGATAACCTTTGCCATGGTAAAACGCAATCTCAACAAATGATCCCGTATTTGGCACTGTCCCACCTATATAAGAGCTGCAAGCATCTATATAGCCAAGATAACTTGGGGCTGTTAGTTAAGTTCATGGGAGTCTATCCACCAGGAACTGTAGTACAGCTTTCAAATGACTCGATTGGGATTGTGATATCCGTTAACGCTAAACATATGCTTTATCCAAATGTACTTATCTATGATCCTAGCGTGCCAAGAACCCAAGCTCCGATCATTGACCTCTTTATTAAAGAGATCAAAATCGTTAATGCCGTTCATCCAAGCAAATTACCTGAACAAGTTCGAGAGTATCTAAACCCTAGGGCTCGTTTATCTTACTTTTTTGATAGTGGAGAGTAGTTATCCACAGGTCGTTGTGGGTAATTTGTTCGAAACTTGGGGTGAAAGTGGTATAAATAAGCCCTTGGTTGAAATGTCTTCGCTTAACCTCTTTTTTTAATAAAAAACGCATTTATTGCTTGCCAATATGAGCGGCATCTCTATAATGCCGCCTC
>NZ_JBFRMM010000074.1:0-287 GCF_041470465.1 Vibrio sp. 10N.261.55.F4
TAGATGTCATCTAACGAATAGGCACCGCAGTCGCGCAAAGTCATCAGGGCCACGACGTATGCGAATCGTCGATAAGTAGGCCGAATGTAGAGCGGCAGTCCAAAACCCATCAACATAAGTTTAGCGGATGTTTGACAACCGGGGGAATCCATGTAGCCGCGTTAAGTAGTGAGCAACGCCGCCACTGAACCTAACCATACCACCGTAAACACAAGACCCAACGATGAAATCAAAAATGCCATGCGTTGGGAATCTGTCTTAAACGCTTTGTATGGATAATAAGCACT
>NZ_JBFRMM010000075.1:0-501 GCF_041470465.1 Vibrio sp. 10N.261.55.F4
AATTTTCCGGATTGGTATGAGTCTTATTATTCGTCTCAGAGTTTGTAGAGGCGCTTTACGTTGATCACGAGCTCTGATATTCCGACACTTATTATTAAGCTCTGCTCTCTCTAGCAGCGCTTGATTACTTGTGGCTATTGGTTCGTTGATTAACTTTTCCTGAGCGTCTTGAGAGCTCTATCTCCTACTAATTTGAACTGGCTGATAAAGATGCCTCGTTTCTAATAACAAGGTTTTGTTGGTCGGTAACTCTTGCTATCTCCCTCTACTTAATAGATTAATCTACAGGCAGTTACGTGAACTCCCCGGTTATAACGGTTTATAGTTGGAACGTTGATGGCTATTTAATTGTTAATTCAACGTGACTTTAAGTGGGCATCTGTCGGCGGGTAAATATCTTTAAGCGCCTTCTCTCAAGCTGATCTCCATTTGTTCTTGAACTTCAAGGTATCACTTTTCTCTATGACTCCTCTCGAACCTCTTATACCAATCCGGAAAATT
>NZ_JBFRMM010000076.1:0-235 GCF_041470465.1 Vibrio sp. 10N.261.55.F4
TCACCATGGCAGTGAATGTAAATACAAACGTTTCAGCGATGACAGCGCAACGTTACCTAAACAATGCAAACAGCGCACAACAAACATCAATGGAGCGTCTAGCTTCTGGCTCAAAAATCAACAGCGCAAAAGATGACGCTGCGGGTCTACAAATCTCGAACCGTTTGAACGTTCAAAGTCGTGGCCTTGATGTTGCTGTACGTAACGCGAACGACGGTATCTCAATTGCACAAAC
>NZ_JBFRMM010000077.1:0-232 GCF_041470465.1 Vibrio sp. 10N.261.55.F4
CTGATTTAGGAAACAAAGCCAACTATCTGATGCAATAGATTAAACTGAAGTTAATCAGCAAGCGGCAAGAGCTCCCCGGTTCGCTCGTTCCTCACGCCCGAGGATGACGACGTGGATTTATAAACGTTACTAGAGAGACTTTGAGGTCATACCGTCTTTCCGTCATTCCCTAGCACGAGGAACGAGTTCATAGGGAATCTCGCTTTTAAAAACTAATACCAATTAAAGTAAA
>NZ_JBFRMM010000078.1:0-394 GCF_041470465.1 Vibrio sp. 10N.261.55.F4
ACTTACAACAAAGGTTTCATTGTTGTCCCAGTGCTGTTGAACTTTTTGTTCAATATCTTGCGGGTTGTATTGTTCTTGCATCGACGCTATCCATTTTCTTGGAAACTGTGAGAACGATTAAATCAGTTCGTTTTAGATCAGCATAGAATACCTAAAGGAGCTAAAAGCAACAACCACAAAGCAAGCTTTAAGCAATGTTAATTGCCATTAGGCAAAGGAGGGCATATGCCAAAACGTCAGGCGGGTTATGATGAGCTGTTATCCGATGTAGTAGAAACCTTAAAACACAGCCCAGATGAGATAAATAATGTGATTGCTAATTCAGAGAAGGTGGTTGAGGCTGCCAATGACATGACCAAAGACGAATTAGCCTTAGTTTCGGCGTATGTTAAGT